>NZ_JAYUWI010000143.1:0-27602 GCF_043753625.1 Nitrosomonas sp. | reverse complement strand
AAACGAGGCGCGAGCAAAAAATGGTGACGCAGCATATAATTGATATGTAAGGAAACATTTTTTGTGAGCAACAAAGTGTTGTGACGAAATTTGGATTTTTAGAAGTGCCCTTTAATATTATAAGCGGGTTATCCTCAAAGAATAGTTCGGTAGGATTCGCCTCCTTGCGGTCGGCACATCCTACCGAACTTTTTACACTAACATATCCTGTCTTACTGGACAACGATCATACTTCTTCGTATGATCAGATTGTTTTCACGTAAGTGTGAGTTTAATTATGACACATCGAACCACCATCACGCTGGATGATGAAGTTTTTGCATTTCTTAATCATGTTGCCGGTGATAACCGTAGCGCTTACATCAATGAACTCTTGAGGCAGGAACGCAACAATTCTCTCAAGCAAGCATTAATCAAAGCAAATCAGGAAGAGGCCGAAGATACAGACTATCAGGAAGAATTGCAGTCATGGGAAAGCACCTTATCCGATGGTCTGACCAATGACTGAATTCAAACAACTGGATATTCACTGGATTGATCTTGAACCGGCAAAAGGCGCAGAAACCAAGAAACTTAGACCATGCGTGATTGTTCAAGGCGATCTTGTGAATATTCAATCCAGAACACTGATTGTTGCTCCGCTGCTACCGAACCATAAACCCTGGCCTTTTGCTGTAAACCTGGAACCAACCCAAGAAAACGGTTTGGATAAAAACCGTCATATCAATCTCAAGCAATTACGCGCTGTTGATGTTTCAAGAATTGGCAAAAAACAAGGAAAACTGGAAAATCAGTATATCGATTCTATTAAAGATGCTTTAACTGTCGTGTTTGATTTGTAGGTTAAAAAATAAAGGGGTCTGACCCCTTAAACTCCGCTATGGCTTGATACACAGTCTCGCAGATAAAGATTTATCAGGCTCTGATATGGGATACCTTTTTCATCCGCCATTTGTTTGAAACAATCAATAACATCTTCGCTTAACCGCATCGTGACAGATCTTTTCAGCTTGACAGCATAAGGATTTTTGCGGGATTTTATTTTCGACAAGTCGTATTCAGTTTTCATGGTCCAAAGAATAAAAGCAAATAAAATGGGTCAGAGCCATTAGGAAATACAATTCGCACAAAAAACATGATCTAGACACTTCTGCGATCACGCCCATGCACAATCCGATACAACACCGGCAACACCAGCAGCGTCAATGCCGTCGACGATAAAATCCCGCCGATCACCACCGTAGCCAGAGGCCGCTGCACTTCTGCGCCGGTACCGGTAGCCAGCGCCATCGGTAGAAAACCGATCGATGCCACCAGTGCCGTCATCAGCACTGGACGTAATCGAGTTAGCGCACCGGTTTGAATCGCATCATCCAAAGATAGTCCCTCTTTTTCTCTCAATCCGCGGATAAATGCCAGCATCACCAAACCGTTCAGCACCGCTACGCCGGATAGCGCGATAAATCCGACCCCGGCTGAGATGGACAATGGAATATCACGTAACCATAAAGCGAAGATGCCGCCGGTTAAGGCAAAGGGAACGCCGGTGAACATGAGCAGCCCATCGCGCACGTTACCGAACATCGTGTACAGCAGAATAAAAATCAAACCGAGTGCGACTGGTATCACGATCTGGAGACGCTGTGCTGCGGAAATCATTTGTTCAAACTGGCCGCCCCAGGTTGTCCAGTATCCCAGTGGGATCGGTACTTTTTTTGCGATCAGTTGTTCGGCTTCATGGACGAATGAACCCAGATCACGACCACGCACATTGGCGGTAATCACGATCCTGCGCTTACCATTTTCCCGGCTGACTTGATTGGGGCCCTGAGTGATCTCGAAGTTGGCCACTTCTCCCAGAGTGACAAAAACCGGCACAGCCGGTTGGGCTGCTTGTGCAGCTTGCGGTGCATTGGCAGCCAATGTCACACTTTGCATCGGAACGCTGATGGGTAGCCGTTTCAGCGCTTCAATATCGGCCCGCAAATGCTCCGGCAAGCGGATTTGCAGATCAAAGCGCCGGTCGCCTTCAAAAATCATCCCGGTACTCCTGCCGCCCACCGACATGGCGACGACATCTTGCACATCACGACCATTCAGGCCATAGCGCGCCATTTTTGCACGATCCATCTGGATGGAAAGAACCGGTAAACCGGTAATTTGTTCTGTTCTCACATCCGCCGCACCGGGAACGGTTTTAAGCTGCTTTTCTATGGCTTCGCCTAAAGCCAGCAGGGTATCCATATCATCGCCAAATACTTTGACGGCGACATCGGCACGCACACCGGAAAGCAGTTCATTAAAGCGCATTTGTATTGGCTGGGTAAATTCGTAGTTATTACCCGGAACCTTGCGTACAACCTGTTCCATGGCGGCAACTAACTCTGCTTTGGTGTGATGCGGGCCTGGCCATTCCGATTGCGGTTTGAGGATAATAAAAACATCTGCAACACTCGGCGGCATGGGGTCCGTGGCAATCTCGGCAGTGCCGATTTTGGAGAACACTCTGTCGACTTCAGGAAATCTTTTTATCGCCTCTTCTAACTCATTCTGCATTTCAATCGCTGTGGTCAAACTGGTGCCCGGAATGCGGATGGCATGCAGCGCGATATCGCCTTCGTTCAAGCTGGGAACAAACTCACTGCCGACACGCGTCGTCAATAAACCTGACAATATGACAATAACGACAGCAATCGTCACGGTGAGCTCGCGGTGTTTCATGGTTGCCGTCAATATCGGCACATAGGCTTTTTTGGCCCATGCCATTACCGGGCTTTCCGTCTCTTTCACTTTACCGGACAGAAAGAATGCAATCGCTGCCGGAACAAAGGTCAGGGAGAGAATCATTGCCGCAATCAACGCAGTCACAACCGTGAGCGCCATCGGATGGAACATCTTTCCTTCGACACTCGTCAATGCAAAAATGGGTAAGTAGACGATAATAATGATCAACTCACCGTAGATCAGTACCCGTCGCGCTTCTCTGGAGGCATCAAATACGAGCTCAAGACGTTCAGTGAGCGTCAATTCCCGCCCTAGCCGCATTTGCTCATGCGCCAGCCTGCGGATACTGTTCTCGACAATGACAATCGCGCCATCCACGATAATGCCAAAATCAATCGCCCCCAGACTCATCAGGTTGGCGCTGACATGATTGGTCACCATGCCGGTGAACGTAAACAGCATCGACAACGGAATCACAAACGCGGCAATCAGTGCCGCGCGCATGTTACCGAGAAACAACAGCAAGACCACAATCACCAGTGCTGCGCCTTCCAACAGATTTTTCGCCACCGTATGAATGGTTTTTTCCACCAAAGTGGTACGGTCATACACCGGTGTTGTGACGATGCCTTCCGGTAAATTGCGATTAATCTCTTCTAATTTCTTGGCGGCCGCTTGAGCCACGAGTCGGCTATTTTCCCCTATCAGCATATGCACCGTTCCCAGCACAACTTCTTTGCCGTTCTGCGTGGCAGCGCCGGTACGTAATTCCTTGCCGATCAGAATATCCGCGACATCCTTGACACGGATCGGCGTTCCTTGCCTGGAACCCAGGATAATGTTGCCGATTTCATTCAGATTAGCGATTTGCCCCGGTACACGAACCAGATACTGTTCGCCGCTTTTTTCAATATAACCAGCGCCCACATTCAGGTTATTACGCTCCAAGGCAGTTACCAGATCGGCTAATCCCAACCCGAAAGAAATCATTTTCTCCGGGCACGGCACCACATGAAACTGTTTAACAAAACCACCTAGAGTGTTAATTTCTGTCACACCTTTAACCATGCGCAACTGCGGCCTGATGACCCAATCCTGAATTTCGCGTAAATCGGTTGTTGTATATTCCGAGCCATCCAGTTTTTTTGCACCTGGCTTGGCATCGACAGTCCACATGAAAATTTCACCCAAGCCTGTGGAAATAGGCCCCATCATCGGCTCAATGCCTACGGGTAACCGGCCTTTCGCCTCTTGGATGCGTTGACTGACCTGCTGACGGGCAAAATAAACATCGGTGCCGTCCTTGAAAATCACCGTGACCTGTGACAGGCCATAGCGTGAAATCGAGCGGGTATAGTCCAGATGGGGCAAACCCGCCATGATGGTTTCGATCGGAAACGTGATGCGTTGCTCCGCCTCTATCGGTGAATAACCCGGCGCGTTGGTATTGATTTGAACCTGCACATTGGTGATATCAGGCACCGCATCAATGGGCAATTTCTGATAGCTGTAACCGCCGATGATTGCCATCATCATCACGGCCATCAGCACGATAGCGCGCTGATAAATGGAAATATGTAGAATGCGTTCGAACATGATGGTCAGCCTCGATTAGATCATCGGTTTAATGGTCGTGACTTGCGCCTGCTTTACCCAGTTCAGCCTTTATGGCAAAACTGTTACCGCCCGCGTATTGCTCTCCGGAAGTCAATCCCTTCAGCACCTCAACCATTTCGCCATCATTACGCCCCAGTTCCAAAGGACGAACTTCGAAAAATCGATCATAACGACCAAATACCACTGACCAATCCCGCAGCGTTTGAATAGCAGCGACTGAAACAGCCACAGGAACCTGGATTTCTTCCGCTACCAATTCGGCATTCACAAACATACCGGGGCGCCATTTGCCTGCTTGATTATCCAACTCGACTCGGGCTGTTGCGGTACGGGTTTGCCCGCCGATTAACGTCGAAATATAGGTAATAGTTCCTTCGCTTTCCACATCGTAAGCAGTCGCTTTCACTGCTACTTTCTGACCCTCCTTGACCACATTCAGATCTTTTGGATAAACCGTAATAGCCGTCCACACAGTGGATACATCCGCGACGGTATAAATTTCCCGGTCTTCTTTGACTGCTTCACCCAGTGCGATGGCTTTGGCAATAATGATTCCGGAAATCGGGGAACGTATTTCATAACGCGAAATAGTTATCTTTGAATGATTGGATTCCGGTTGCACACCCAGTGCAATCAACTTCGTAGCAGCCAATTCCAGTGCAATTTCTGCTTCATTCCATAACTCCTGCGCCAAAAGAAAATCCTGCTTAGCACTAATCTTTTCTTCCCATAATTGTTTCTCGCGCTCGTAGGTAGCCCTTGTCAATCCCAGCCGCTTCTTGGCAACATAATACTGGCTGCGTAAATCCGCCAGCATCGGACTTTCGAGAACCGCCAGCACATCGCCCTTTTTCACGTGCTGACCATGATGGCCTTGAACAGAAGTCACCATGCCAGCAACCCGCGGCACTACCCGCACTATGGTGTGTTCGTTGAATGTCACTTCACCCGGCAGTTTGAGTTTCGGTTTAATGGTAGCTGGCCCTGCGGTCAAAAGCGCAACGCCCATGCTTTTCAGCATTTCATCCGGAATTTCCACCCGCCCCTCAATCTGACTGTAACTCCAACGCATTACTTTGCCATTGCGTTCCGTTGCAATGGCAATATCAAATGAATGCGGCTCTTCCACTACTTGGTCTCCCAGCAGATAATCCGCTTCGGGAGCAAATTTGAACAATTGTGCGGGTGCTCCCAGCCGGGATAATGTAATTGCGAGATTGGCAACAGTTGGCGGCAACAACTTACCCTTTTCATACAAATAAATCCGGAACTGTGGCGGCACGCCTTTCTCAAAAATAGTCAGCTCCACGCTAAAATCACTATCGGTGAATAACTTACCGCCTCTTGGTCCAATACCCGGTTGATTTTCAGCTAATTTTTCATTGGTGTTGGCGTTCACCGCATCTGCTGGCACCGTAGAAGGCTTATCCAGCGTTAGAATCAACCCACCTGCTACAATCCCTATGGCAATCACAATCAGGATTGGCATCCATCGCGCTTTATTCATCATTTAATCCTTAACCTTTCCCCCGCCGCTACGGTTGGCGTATGTTAATTTCATGATTCGGCTTAACACTATCGATAGGTCCTGCAATCAGGCGCTCGATGTCATTCACCAGGCGCTGATAGTTTGCCAGTGCACGTACATAGAGCACTTGATTCTGAAATAAAACACGCTGCGCATCCAGCAACTCCAGCAAACCAAATTTCCCCAATTCATAGCCCCTGCGCATCACATGAAAGGCACTCTTAGCGCCGGGCAATACCTCGTCACGCAATATATTAATTTCATTCCATACCGCTGACATCATTTCATAAGATTGCGTGAGCTCAGTCTTCAACCGTAATTCCATCGCGGCTTGCTCATCGACGGCTTTGTCCACGCGCTGATAAGCATCTTTGATATTTCCTTGATTACGATCGAATAACGGCAATGGGACCATTACGCTAGCCACAGCCGTGTTACCACCCAGTAGTGCATGATGCACAACGCCTGCGTTAATGGTGAGGTTAGGGATGCGGCGGGTTTGCTCTACTTCCAGCAACGCTTTACGTTGTTCAATATTCTTCATCGCACGTAGCGCCATTGGGTTATTTAATACACGCTCCTCTAGCATTTGGAAACTAGGAGGGGGAATCAATATTTCAAGATTCCCTAAAGCTCTATTGAATCGCGGAGAGGAGTTGTCCCATAGCAGCGCCAGTCGCCTGCGAGCTGATATTAAATCCCGTTGCGCTTGTTCATATTCAATACGCGTAGTCGACAATCCCACCTTGACTCTGGTTTCTTCGATAGGCGCCACTTTCCCGCCTTGCACACGTTCGGTCACGCTATTAACCACGTTTTGTGCAACTTGCCGGGTTTCTCCAGCAAGCCTGAGCCGCTCTTGCGCAGCGAGCACTTCCGTATACACATTGGCCACTCTGGCAATAATTTCCACCCGCCGGATTTCATAATCCTTGGCGGCCAGATCTTCACCCAGTAGCGCAGCATTAACCCGAGCCGCGCGTTTTCCACCCAGTTCAATTAATTGCCCAATCCGGATGGTCGTGAGCTGCTGAACTACTTCCTGCGCTACCGCATGAGCTGAATTGATATCGCCACTCAGTTTTTGTATATTTCCGATATTCTCAACGTTTACTGACAGTTCCGGATTTCTCAGCAAACCAGCCTGCAGTGTTGCCCCTTCCAACGCACGCATTTCCTTGGAAAAAGCTGCCAATTCCGGATTTTGAAGCAGTACAAGACTAATTGCGTCACGTAAAGTAAGATCATTTTTATCATCGCTATTTACCGAATCAGCCAGATAATCATTTTTCCCGCTAGACAGTTTGTTAAAAGAATCAGCACCGGCGTTCTTTATCTGAACTGAGAAACTCAGTAAGAGAATAGAACCCAGCAGCATGACCCATAATTTTGGTGCTACCAAATAGCGTAATGCTATCAACAGGTCGCTTAATTTCATAGAAATCCTCCGCATTGCTTAAGCCTATCAAAACAGGTTATTCGCCGAGATTGAATGTCCTGTTTTTGCGATGCTATGGATCGAAGAAACGATCCAAAAACAACACAATTTAAAAATCTAGCTTAGAGAGATGTTGCGAGGAGGCCGAAGCGGGAGTTCTGGAATTGTTTCAGGAATAATAGCGGAAATAAATACGGTTAAAACTTCTGTGACGATCTGATCAGGTATCAGAGGAAAAGAATTAAAGAAAAAAGGTTGATACTGCCCCGCTGAGTGCAGACATAAATGCGTTGCCGCATCCAAATCAACACCTTCCCAGGATATATTATTCCGATGCAATTCCAGATGTGTCGCGGGATCAGACGATAGCACCTGGCGGATATGATCCAGCTCGTGCGCAAATACTTCCCCTCTGAACGATAAACTCAGTCCATTCGTCAATATGCTGATAATCAGCATAAGGATGACCGGATAAGTAGAGTAATTCCGCATAGGGGCCTGATGTATAATAAGTGAAAGTTTCACTCAATGTATAATGATTCCACATTATTAACATATTTGCAATTCAAAAGCTTCTGTAACAAACTCCATTTTCAAATGACTTCCATTCCTTCTTGAGCTAGCATGTCAACCAAAGCAATGAGCGGCAATCCAATTAGTCCGTTCGGATCATCTCCAGTCATCTGCTCAATCAATGCAATGCCAAGCCCTTCAGATTTTGCACTACCCGCACAATGGTAAGGTTGTTCTTTAAGCAGATAATTCTCAATTTGTTGATCACTGAATTGCCGGAATTTCACATGATAAGGAATAACGCGCATTTGCAGCCGATCTGTAAAACTATTCAGGAGACATAAAGCCGTGTAAAACACAACTTCCTTACCCCGGACTTGTCTTAGTTGTTCGGTTGCATTGGTATGATTCAATGGCTTCCCAAGGCGAAAATCTCCCAATGCCGCCACTTGGTCAGAGCCTATAATGAGAGCTTGCGGGTGAATTTTAGCAACTGCACGTGCTTTTGCTTCCGCCAATCGTGCAGCAGTTTCTTCGGGCGATTCATTGGATAACGGTGTTTCATTAATCTGAGGGCTGGTTGTTTCAAATGGAATTTGCAGGCGTTGAAGCAATTCCTTGCGATAAATCGAGCTTGATCCCAATATTACTTTCGGGGTAACGTTTTGTGTTTTCAAAATTTCCTTCTGATTTTTTGACACTTAAGAGTAAAAAATATAACATGCGCGCCTTATGTCTGTAAGCTTTGTGATAGACCCCTTAGATTTTGTACAGAATGCGGGCATACATCATGGTAAAATCCCGGTGGATGCACTTGTGCGTTTGCATGATTTTCTATTTGATAAAGAAGGAGAGCTAATCTACCAAATCAGTGGTCAGTTTGACAAGCATGAAAAACCCGGCCTGCATTTGGAGATTAAAGGTAAAATACATCTTAGCTGCCAGCGTTGTCTAGGAAAATTATCGCATATGGTTGATTTGCAGACATGCTTGGTACTGGCGAAGACTGAAGCGGAATTGGATCAGGCTGACGAAGACGATACCGCCGATGCGATTTTAGCAACACCTGATATGGATGTAGTCAGTCTAATTGAGGACGAAATCATTCTCAGTTTACCGATCTCATCATGGCATACAGATGGTGAATGCAGCGTACAGGAATTAGAATCAACCAAAGAAAATCTGACCAACAAGCAATCAGCGCACCCTTTTGCAGCGCTATTGGCATTAAAAAAAACAAATTGAGTTCAAGGAGTTATTCACATGGCAGTCCAACAAAATAAAAAATCCCCTTCGAAACGCGGCATGCATCGCTCGCATGATTTTCTGACTAATCCGCCATTAGCTGTCGAATCGAGTACTGGAGAGATTCATTTACGTCACCATATTAGTCCTAATGGATATTATCGTGGCAAGAAAGTTGTTAAAACCAAAAACGATTAAACATCATATCTATTGCTACAAGCCGTATAAATATATAGTTTCTCCCAGCCACAAGAGCACTGAAATTGGATATTACTGTAGCAATAGACTGTATGGGTGGTGATCATGGCCCCCATGTAACAGTTCCATCAGCGGTTGAATATTTGCGCAGCGATCCTGAAGCCAATATTATTCTAGTCGGCATTCCTGATGCTATTACGGCAGAGTTACGCGCAGCAAATTCTGAATTTGGTCCGAGAATTCGATTACATCCAGCGAGTGAGGTTGTCAGCATGGATGAATCCCCTGCCGTCGCCCTGCGAAGTAAGAAAGACTCTTCAATGCGCGTTTCCATTAATCTCGTTAAAACGGGTGAAGCACAAGCTTGTATCAGCGCTGGAAATACGGGCGCATTGCTAGCAACTTCCCGGTTTGTATTAAAAACAATCCCGGGTGTTGACCGCCCGGCACTTGCTGTCATATTACCCACTATCACCGGTCACACGTATGTATTGGATTTAGGTGCCAACGTCGACTGCACAGCGGAGCACTTGTTTCAGTTTGGTCTCATGGGCGCTTCGCTGGTATCCTCGGTGGAAAATAAGGCATCTCCAAGCGTTGGCTTGCTCAATATTGGTGAAGAGGAAATCAAGGGCAATGAAATAGTTAAACAAGCGGCTGAACTACTGCGCAATAGCGGGCTTAATTTTTATGGTAATGTTGAAGGCAATGACATTTACAAAGGAACCACGGATGTCGTGGTTTGTGATGGATTTGTTGGCAATATCACCCTAAAAACTTCAGAAGGTCTGGCACAAATGCTGGCAACTTATCTGCGCGAAGAGTTCAGGCGCAATTTACTCACCAAACTGGCTGGTGTCATTGCAATGCCGGTTATCAATTCCTTTAAACGCCGCGTCGACCATCGCCGCTACAATGGCGCCAGTTTTCTGGGTTTGCGCGGCATTGTGATTAAAAGTCATGGTTCTGCAGATAAATATGCGTTTGGCTTTGCCATAAAACGCGCCGCTGAAGAAGTACGTGGCGGGATGTTGCGACATATTAGTGAGCGGGTAGCCGAGTTTTCCCGGCATTCTCAGATCTCTTCAAAAGAAATTATAAAATAATGTATTCAAGAATCACTGGAACAGGTAGTTATTTACCAGAAAAAATTCTCACCAACCTTGATCTGGAACGCATGGTGGACACCAGTGATGAATGGATACGAACTCGCACAGGCATTACACAGCGGCATATTGCCAGCGAGGATCAGGTAGCCAGCGACTTGGCATTCTACGCGTGCCAGAATGCCATGAAAGCTGCTGGTGTAACCAATAAAGATATCGATCTCATCATTGTCGCCACCACGACTCCGGACATGATTTTTCCAAGTACTGCCTGTATTCTGCAAAACAAACTGGGTATAGAAAATTGCCCGGCATTTGATGTCCAAGCCGTCTGCAGTGGCTTTGTCTATGCGCTAGCGACCGCCGACATGTTCGTGAGTTCTGGTAAATGCCGGAATGCTTTAGTAGTCGGCAGCGAAATTTATTCTAAAATACTTGACTGGAGCGATCGCAGCACTTGCGTTTTATTTGGTGATGGCGCCGGTGCAGTAGTGCTTTCGCAAAGCGACCAACCGGGCATTTTATCCACCCACCTTCACGCCAATGGCAGCTATAGTAATATCTTATCAGCGCCGGGTTGTATCAGCCGTGGAAAAGTACAAGGCACGCCCTACATTAACATGGAAGGCAATACCGTTTTTAAATTCGCTGTCAAAGTTCTGGAAGAAGTGGTGCAAGAGGCTGTATCCCAAAATGACTTACAGACTACGGATATTGATTGGTTGATTCCTCATCAAGCCAATATCCGCATCATTCAATCAACAGCAAAGAAACTGGGATTACCCATGGACAAAGTAGTGGTAGCTGTAGACAAACATGGCAACACTTCTGCGGCTTCCATACCGCTCGCGCTCGACATGGCGGTACGTGACGGACGCATCCAGTCCGATCAACTGATCCTATTGGAGGGTGTTGGCGGTGGATTCACATGGGGAGCAGTATTACTGCGCTGGTGATTTATGAAATTTGCATTTGTATTTCCAGGTCAAGGGTCGCAATCCGTTGGAATGATGAATGGGTATACGGATTTACCCATCGTTCAGGAAACCTTTCAGGAAGCATCCGACATCCTCAATCAGGACTTCTGGTCTATGGTGAATAATGGACCGGCGGATGACCTCAACTTCACCATCAATACACAACCGCTCATGTTAACTGCAGGAGTGGCTGTATATCGCGCATGGACTAGTTTAGAAGGCGGCAAACCGGCATTCCTGGCCGGACATAGCCTGGGCGAATACACAGCATTGGTCGCAGCCGAAGCGCTGAGTTTTGCTGATGCATTATCACTGGTGCGCTTCCGCGCGCAAGCTATGCAACAGGCTGTACCGGAAGGTGTGGGTGGCATGGCGGCTATCCTCGGATTAGATGACGAAATTGTTGAAACAATATGTCATGACATCACAAACCAAGGTAAAGAAGAATCTCTTGAACCGGCCAATTTTAATTCACCGGGTCAGATAGTAATTGCCGGGCACAAGAATGCAATCCTGCAAGGAATTGAAATGGCTAAATCAAAAGGAGCAAAACGTGCCATCATGTTGCCCATGAGCATCCCTTCGCATTGCTCACTGATGAGACCAGCAGCCGAAAGTATGCAACAGCAACTAGAGCAAGTAATGCTGCACCCTCCTAAAATCCCGATTCTGCATAACGCCGATGTAAAACCACATTCCGATACCGCAGGTATTAAGAAAATTTTGGTTCAACAGCTTATCAGCTCGGTACGCTGGGTAGATACAATTCGAGCTTTTGCCGCTGCCGGTATAACCCATGTCGTCGAATGCGGGCCGGGAAAGGTATTGGCCGGGCTAAACAAACGCATCGATCAAAATTTACAGCAGCTGTCACTGGCAAACAGTGAAACAATCAAACAAGCTGTTAATGATTTAAGGATAATATAGCGACAATGAACATTTGCTACGAACAGTCATGGCTCTATTCATGAGGGTATGATTTTGGAAAATAAAATAACTTTAGTAACAGGCGCCAGCCGGGGAATTGGACAAGCGATCGCGCTTAAGCTCGGTCAGCTGGGTGCAATAGTGATTGGTACAGCGACCACTGAAAGCGGCGCAAACACGATTAATCAATATTTGGAGAAAGCCGGCATCAAAGGCATAGGTATCACTCTGAATGTGAATGATACCGAGCAAATTAACAATACGATTCAAATCATTCGCGAAAAATTTGGTGAAGTGGAAATTTTGGTCAATAATGCCGGAGTCACGCGCGATAACCTGTTAGTGCGCATGAAAGATGAAGAATGGGATGAAATCATAGAAACTGATTTAAAATCAGTGTTCCGGTTAAGTCGCGCAGTCCTCCGTGCCATGATGAAAGCCCGTTACGGCCGCATCATTAATATTTCCTCTGTTGTCGGCGCAATGGGAAATATGGGACAAACAAACTATGCTGCCGCCAAAGCAGGCATATTTGGTTTTAGTAAATCATTGGCACGTGAAGTTGGCAGTCGCAATATTACTGTAAACTGTGTTGCTCCTGGTTTTATTGACACGGACATGACACGCGCACTGGCTGATGGACTTCAACAAAACTTAATTCAGCATGTTCCTTTGGGAAGATTAGGGCGCCCTGAAGAAGTCGCTTCAGCAGTGGCATTTTTAGCTTCGTCCGCGGCGGGCTATATTACAGGCACCACACTCCATGTCAACGGCGGGATGTATATGGATTAAATCACAAACTATTGAAGAATCAGAACTGCGCAATTAGGCAGCTATATGTTTCAGTTTTGCTAGCATCGAAAATTTGCTAGAATGAATATGTTTATCTTACCCGATAAGGAAATACCTAGATGGAAAATATTGAACAGCGTATTAGAAAGATTGTTGCTGAACAACTTGGCGTGAATGAAGCAGAAGTCAAGAATGAATCATCTTTTGTGAATGATCTGGGAGCAGATTCACTCGACACGGTCGAACTGGTAATGGCATTAGAAGAAGAATTCGAATGCGAAATTCCAGATGAACAAGCTGAGAAAATAAATACCGTCCAGGAAGCAATTGACTACGTCACTGCCAATACTAATTAGTATTGTGTTTTTTTAAGTACATGTAAGCGGAGTTATTTTGTCCAAACGTAAGGTAGTAGTTACCGGATTAGGTATTGTTTCGCCTGTCGGAAGCACGGTATCAAGCGCATGGGAGAATATCATCTCAGGAAAATCCGGTATTACTCGGATAACCCGTTTTGATGCGTCCAATTTCACTTCACAAATTGCTGGTGAAGTGAAAGATTTTGATATTCAAGGGTACTTATCAACCAAAGAAGCCCGCCGTATGGATACCTTTATCCATTATGGAATGGCCGCAGCAATTCAAGCTGTTAAAGATGCTGGCATAGATGACGTTGGACAGCTTGATCCGGAACAAATCGGCGTAAATATCGGCTCAGGCATAGGCGGCTTACCTATGATTGAGAGTACAGATACTGCTTATCATGCAGGTGGTCCCCGTAAAATATCACCTTTCTTTATTCCCAGCACAATCATCAACATGATCGCAGGTAACTTATCCATCATGTTCGGTTATAAAGGCCCCAACATAGCGATTGTGACCGCTTGTACCACAGCCACACACAGCATTGGCAACTCGGCCCGCATGATTGAATATGGTGATGCCGATGTCATGGTGTGCGGCGGCGCCGAATCCTGTGTAACGCCGCTTGCCATCGGCGGGTTTGCTGCTGCAAGAGCCTTATCTGCACATAACTCTGATCCGGAATCTGCGAGCCGCCCCTGGGATATTGATCGTGATGGCTTTGTGTTGGGTGAAGGTGCCGGAGTTTTAGTACTTGAAGAATTAGAGCACGCCAAACGCCGGGGAGCAAAAATTTATGCGGAACTTGCTGGCTTTGGCATGAGTGCTGACGCATATCATATGACAGCACCTAGCGATGATGGTGAAGGCGCGGCACGCTGCATGTCTAACGCCCTTAAAAATGCAGGCATTAATACCACAGAAGTTGAGTACATTAACGCACATGGCACATCCACCCCATTGGGTGATATCGCTGAAACAATTGCAGTTAAGCGTTGTTTCGGTGACCATGCAAGAAAACTTGCCGTCAATTCGACAAAATCAATGACAGGACATTTACTCGGTGCTGCCGGTGGTGTGGAAGCAATTTTCTCTGTATTGGCAATACATCATCAAGTTGCCCCTCCCACAATCAACCTTATCAATCAAGACCCGCAATGTGATCTGGATTATATTCCTAATACAGCAAGAGAGATGAACATCAAGGTTGCACTATCGAATTCCTTCGGATTTGGGGGAACTAACGGAACGCTTGTTTTCCGTAGCGTATAAAAAACTTTATCTTCTTGTGGCGCATGCCTACGCTAAAACGCTTTCTAATTTCGATCGTTTCTATCGCTATTCTGTTAATTGGATGGCTTTATCTTCATATCCATTCAAGTATTTCGCTCCCTGCCACACCCTATGAATTCTCTATCCGCCCCGGCAGTAATCTAAAACAAGTTTCTCAGCAACTAGCTGATGCAGGTGTTTTTCCCAGCAAATGGTCATTGATATTATTAGCACGTTATCTGAATCAGGAATCAGCAATCAAAGCCGGCGACTATCGACTCAACGAAAATATCTCTCAAATAGCGCTATTAGACTATCTGACAAAGGGTGATGCGAAACAAAATGAAATAAGATTTCTTGAAGGTTCAACTTTTGCGCAATTGCGAAAGATACTAAACGAACATCCTGCTGTCCAGAATCATACAGTCGGCCTAAGTGATCAGGAAATACTACAGTTAATCGGTGCAACAGAAGCGGCTGCCGAAGGATTATTTTTCCCAGATACTTATTATTTTATTAAAAATAGCAGCGATATAGAAATTCTGCAACGCGCCTATCAGACCATGCAGAATCATTTACAATCCAGCTGGTCGTCACGCGCTGAATCTTTACCGTTAGCCACACCTTATGAAGCACTCATTCTTGCTTCCTTAATAGAGAAAGAAACCGGATTGGAAAGTGATCGCACCACGATAGCCGGTGTTTTCATCAACCGGTTGCGTAAAGGTATGCGATTACAAACCGATCCAACCATTATTTATGGATTAGGTGAGCAATTCGATGGGAATCTGCGCAAAAAAGACCTGCTTGCTGATCAGGAATACAATACCTATACGCGCACAGGCTTGCCGCCCACTCCCATTGCCTTACCCAGTCTCGCTTCCATCCGTGCGGCACTCAATCCGGCTGAAACCGATGCGCTATATTTTGTCGCAAAAGGTAATGGAGAATCTCAATTTTCCAGCAATCTGACAGACCATAATAAAGCGGTCAATAAATACCAAAAACTAAAAAAATAGAATCATGCCGCCAATAATCAAGTGTCAATTTTAATCTGTAGAGCTACATGACCCAATTTTCCATCATAGTACCCACACTGAATGAATCCGAGAATATTGATTTACTCTTAACCCGCTTATTTGCATTGGATCTTAAGCCGGGTAGTTTTGAAGTCATTTTTGTTGATGATGGTTCCACGGATGGCACCCCTGACAAGGTGCGCGCCTGGGGAAATCGATCAAATGTTCATCTCATTGAACGGCAGGAGAAACCGGATCTGACCGCATCGATACTGGCAGGAGCTGCCACAGCCCAAAGCGATATCATCGTGGTCATGGATGCAGATCTCAGTCATCCGCCCGAACGCTTACCGGCTATCGTCGCCCCCATACTCAACAACACCCATGACGTAACCATTGGCAGCCGCTATATTGCGGGCGGCAGTACTGAGAATTGGCCACTGTATCGGCAATTACTATCACGTGTTGGTGGTTGGATAGCGCGCCCGATTTGTGATGTGAATGACGCCACATCGGGTTTCTTTGCATTCCGACGCGAACTGACTGCCAGCATCTCAAACAATGCACATGGCTACAAAATTCTGCTCGAGCTACTCATGGCCAATCAGGGAAAGCTTCGCGTCACTGAAATACCCATTTGTTTCCATGATCGCACGCACGGCACCTCCAAATTGTCTTTTTCGCACCAGCAAACTTATATACAGCGTTTGATCACATTAGCCGGAGGTTCGGCCACACTCAATACGGCAGGCCGCTTTGCTGCAGTGGGACTGTTGGGTGTTTTAATTGATGCAATCATTTTTCAATGGATGATCAGTCGTGGCGCCGGGCTTGCACTGGCTCACTTCATGAGTTTCTTTGTCGCCGCAACGGTTAACTACACTCTTAACTCAAAATGGGCATTTCGTGAACATCACACAGGCTATTTGAAATGGCATCAATTTGGCCGCTTCCTGACTGTGGGCGCATTCGCGTTATTACTGCGCGGAGGGGTATTAGCTTTACTCGTTTATATCTGGCACGTACCGCCGCTGCTGGCAATTTTTCCAGCCATCATCGCTACTGCGGCCGTGAACTACTTAGGTTCAGCTTTTTATGTATTTCCCAATAAAGAAAATCCGCCGTCTCTGGAGATACGCTGGCGCACAGCAGCGATCGGCATCGTCATATTTATCATATTATTGCGTTTAGTTTATTTTGGTCTGGCACAACTCATCCCAGATGAAGCTTACTACTGGCAGTATGCGCAACACATGGATCTGAGTTTCTATGATCATCCTCCCATGGTGGCTTGGTTAATCTGGTTCGGTACATCACTCCTAGGACACAATGAATTTGGCGTGCGCATTGGCGCCCTTCTCTGTGGCTTTGTGACCATGGGCTACCTATACGCACTGGCGCAAAACCTATACAACAAATCCACCGCAATGCGCACGGTATTATTGTTGTCTATTCTGCCGATGGGATTTGCTTCCGGCCTACTGATGACGCCTGATGCCCCGTTAGTCGCAACTTGGGCCGCCACACTGTATTATTTGGAACGCGCATTATTAGCCGGTCAACGCACGGCGTGGCTGGGTATGGGAATCGCTTTTGGGCTGGGATTACTATCCAAATACACACTGGGGCTATTGGGTATTGCGGCATTGGTATTTGTCATTTTAGATCCAACAGCACGCCGCTGGATGAAACGTCCTCATCCATACCTAGCCGCGTTATTAGCATTGTTACTCTTTTCGCCAGCCATCATTTGGAACTACGAAAATAATTGGGCATCCTTTGCCTTTCAGTCGAATCGCGTGTTGGCGGACAGCTATAAATTTTCAGTACATTATTTGATCGCCCACATTATCATTCTGCTCACCCCAGTCGGCTTTCTTGCAGCTGCACTGGCCTTATTTACAATCAAAAAACCTGAAGCGCATCAACTTGAACGCAGGCGTCAATTATTCGTACAAGTTTTCGCCGGTGTCCCAATATTCATTTGTTTCGTACTCAGTACTTTTGATGCGCCGCGCTTTCACTGGACTGGTCCAATCTGGCTTGCAATATTACCAACAATCGCCTGGATGATTGGTCAGACCGACCAGCTGAGCACATTGGCCAAACGCATCCAGACAACTTGGCGAGTAACCATTATTACATGCATCTTTGCTTATGCCTTTGTATTGCACTACGTAGTACTGGGAATTCCAGGCATTCCTTACCACCTATTCACTGAACATTATTTCTGGCGAGAAACGGCTGCTGAAATTACACAGATTGCCGAAGAAGTCAAAAATCAGACCGGCAAAGAGCCCATTATTGTCGGCATGAGCAAATGGTCTGTTGCCAGCGCGCTATATTTTTACACCCATGGTCACGCACAGTTAGATATCCGCGCGCGTAATATGTTTGGTGATAGTGGTGCTATGTATGAATTCTGGTTTCCTTCTCAAGCACCCACTGACCGACCCATCATTCAGGTTGGTATGAAACGCCGTCATTTAGAAAAAACCCGGGGGGGTACGGATGTTAAACAGATGCTTGATCAGCCCGGTGCCATTGAATATCGTGTCATTGAACGTTATGGCACGCCGGTACGCCGTGTCTATTACCGGGTTTCCCAGGGGTTTAAAGGGGTAAATTTGTCTGCGGCACCTTAACATCCGTACAGAAAGATCCTTCTGACACGCAATTTTTACTTGATCGAGTATTCCGCAACTTGCCATGTTTCATTTTGTGTCTTTGCCAGCGTTACCGTCTCAAATGCCAGTCCTTTTTCTGGGAAAGTTGTGTAAAACTGCAGCACAACATATTCCCCATCCGGAAATCCCGATAATGATTTTCCAGAAGCGGCTGTCGCAATATACCTAGCACTCATTGTGCCACGTGACGCCCTGATTGCTGTGATTGATTCGATCCACTCAGACTCGGATGTTTTCAACTTAAATAACGCGGATGAAATCTCCCAGCTTTCTTTATATTTCCCGCTATCAATCAACCCAAGCCAGGAACGTGCGCTGCTTTCTACTTTTTCGAGAATATTACTCTCTTCCGCATAAACAACACTCGTACAGAAAAGCAACAGTAATAATACAATTAACCGTTTTGTCATTAAAACTCCCTATAAGAAACTCCACATTTTGCAATCACCACACACGCCTAGTCATGCGGAAAAATATTCCCTATCAGCCAAATAGTTGAAATTCCTAATAATATCAATGCGACTTGCTGGATAGTTGCATTAATCTCCGGGCGTTTATGCAAACTTGGAATCAAATCAGACATCGCCACATAAATCATACTGGCTGATGCAAGCCCTAATAGCGGTTGTACCAGAAAATTCATCTTGTGCAACATGAAATAGGCCAATACACCACCAACCAAGGTCGCCAGGCTGGATAACAAATTCATCAAAAATGCCATGCGGCGCGAGTAACCGGAATTCAAAAGGATTATGAAATCCCCTGCTTCTTGAGGAATTTCATGGGCGATAATAGCGATGGATGTCACAATACCCAGTTGCACATCCACCATGAAAGCAGCAGCAATCAAAATACCGTCGACAAAATTATGAAAGGTATCACCCACAATAACCATCATTCCGCTACGCCCGTGATCATGCTCGTGCTGAATAGTGGTTGTAGTTGTTGCTGCTACTGCAGAACCATGCAATGGATCATGCGCTTCGCAATCCTCGATATGGCAATGACGCCACAACACTAATTTTTCCAGAATGAAAAAGATCAAAATCCCAATTAACACAGTGACAGTCACCTGCATCGGGTTCTCAGAAAGCTCAAATGCTTCTGGCAAAGTATTGAGAAAAGCGGCTCCCAATAATGCGCCAATCGCATAAGAAACTAGTATGGAAAGCCACGACATCCGCATATTGAATGCCAATACTGCTGCACACAATAAGCTTAATATTCCTCCAAGTAAGCTGGCAACAATAATCCAGGTAAGCGTTGACATAAAGTGAATTGAAAAACAAAGGCGGGATTATACGCTGTTGCAAGGCAATAAATTAACAAGTTAAAGCCGCATTTATTCGAGCCAGATTAAAGCAGCCATCCGTCCGGTTTCACCATCCCGGCGATAAGAAAAGAAACGTTCGGGATCACTGAATGTACAAATTCCTCCGCCATAAATCTCTGCGATGCCAATATTTGTCAATCGCTGGCGAGCCAACAAAAAAATATCCGCCAGCCACTTCTTTTCATGACTACTGTTCTTAGACACAAAAGCTTGCACCGCCTGTGCATTTTGCTGCACGAAAGCTTCGTAAACATCTGCACCGACTTCAAAGTGATCAGGACCAATAGCCGGTCCCAGCCATGCCATCAGTTGGTTGTGATCCACTGCCATTGCAGCAATCGATTGTTCAAGGATACCTCCGGCCAGTCCACGCCAGCCGGCATGGACGATACCCACCGTGGTACCTGCTGTGTCACATAGAAATACCGGCAAACAATCGGCAACCATGACAGCACAAACCGCACCTTGTTTACGGCTCAATACCGCATCGCCCTGCGGAGTTACCATTGTCATTTGATCGATCCAGATAGGCGACGTGCCATGCACTTGTTTCAACCATCTCGGCTCCCCGGGTAAATGGCGGCGCAATAAAACCCGATTACACTCAACATCGGCCAAATTGTCATTGACATGCGCGCCTAGATTCAAAGAAGCGTAAGCACCATTTGCACCGCAGCTCACACCGCCATTGCGGGTTGTGAAAAGCGCTTTCACATTGCCGGGTGCCGGCCAATCAGGGATTATCCAATCATTCATAGGTGTCTAATTTCTAAAAAAAGTATTTTCCTATTAATCACAAACTAATTAAACCTTGAATCCAGCATTTCTAGGTTAAAATAACGGGCTTGAGGTTTGCTTCCGAATTCAGACTTGTTCAAATCAATTCTCAATTCATTCCTGACTTCATAAAATTGCAAAATGGATCATGAGCGACCCAACAAATAGACTCCATGAATTGATAACAAAAAAGCCAGATATAGGTATAACAGATGAATGATATAAAACACTTAATTAATTATACGCGGACATTTTTAATTTTTACGGTAGCTACGGCAGTATTGTTAATTTCTGCTCCCAGCGCCTTTGCCAATGATGAAGCAGAATTTATCAAAGCTGCATTTGCAGGCAAACCGGAAACAATCAAGCAATTATTGGAAAAGGGTATTAATGTTAATTATCAGAATGACAAGGGCTTTAGCGCACTCATCATTGCTTCCCAATATGGACATGCGGATATCGTCAATCTGTTGCTGGAAAATAAAGCCAATGTTGGTCTGCAAAATACCGGTGGAGCCACAGCACTGATTATCGCTGCAAAAAATGGTTATGCCGATGTTGCCAATGCATTATTGAGTAAAGACGCCAAGGTTGATGTACAGACTACGGATGGTATTACAGCCCTCATGTTGGCGACACAAAAAGGACATGAAAGTATTGTGGATGCGCTGTTGGCAAAAAATGCCAATGTCAATTTGCAAACCAAAGAAAAACTGACCGCCTTAATGATTGCTGCATTGGATGGCAGAGCAAGCATCGTCGACAAGCTATTGGCAAAAAATGCAAAAATTGATGTCCAAGCTTCTGACAATACTACTGCACTTTATATGGCTGCCAGAAACGGACACACGGCGATCGTCGAAACATTATTGGCCAAGAATGCACCCGTTAATCTGTTAGCTGCTAACGATACTACCCCTCTCTACATCGCCGCACAAAATGGGCATACCGATGTTGTCAACGCGCTACTGAAAAAAGGCGCAAAAGTAGATTTGAAAGATAAAAATGACGCGACAGCACTGACCCTCGCTGCTCTGATCGGCAATACTGAAATTGTCGATGCATTGATCAAACATGGTGCCAAAGTGGATCACAAGGCTTCCAATGGTTTTACAGCACTGATTCTGGCGGCGCAGAACGGACATATGCCAGTCATAGAGAAACTGCTGGAAAATGGCGCTAAAATTGACCTGCAAAATGAAGACGGCATTACACCACTAATGTGGGCTGCTTTACATGACCATGCCGACGCAGTGAAAATATTGCTGGCAAAAGGTGCAAACCCAACAATTAAAAGCAAAACGGAAAAAACCGCACTTGAAATTGCTAAAGACCCAGCCATTATTGAATTACTGCAAGCAGCAACACAATAATCATCCATCAATAGATGCCAGGAAAAGTCCGACATCCACCTGAAAATTGCTTGGTATTTGCCCACCGTGGCGCGAATACGGAAGCGCTGGAGAATACCCGGAACGCTTTTGATAAAGCGTTAGGGTATGCGATTGATGGCATTGAAACGGACGTGCAGCTGAGCCGGGATGAAATCGCAGTACTCTGGCATGACCGTTTTCTCGATAGAATCGGATTGAGCGATAAGCATATTGATGATTTTGATTATCATCAGCTTAAGGCACTGATTAATCCGGAATCTGAAAACGAAGGCCTTATGACCCTGCAAGATTTTCTAGCCGCTTACCGAAGACGCTGCCGTTTATTGCTTGAAATTAAGAATCGTGACTGGGAACCTGTTTCCCGTCACGAATTAAAAATCCTCCAGACGCTCGATTTGGTCGGCCAGAACCTTGGTCAACGGATCATTGTTTCATCATTCAATCTTCCCAGCCTGGTTTATGCGCACCAATACAATCCGGCGCTTCCCTTGGTTTATAATTTTGAAACCACGCAAACCATCACAGATGCACGCAAGCTATTAAACACACACGCTTTTCTTCACGGTCTTTGCCTGCCTATCGCGAGTGTGGATCAAGCGATCGTCGACTTGCTGTGTGAACAGCAAAAGTGTGTCGCCGTTTATACCTGTAACACTGACTCAGAAATCAATAAAGCCTTGCAATTGGGTGTTGATATTCTCATCAGCGATTTACCCCATAAAGCGCTGATACTGCGCGATCAATGAAACGAGATTCTGCAACACTACCAAACCAACACTTCGACCTCCTGGTTTGCGGCGGCGGCATATACGGTGCTTGGACTGCGTATGATGCGGCGCTACGTGGTCTGAAAGTAGCCCTCATTGAACAAGGCGATTGGGCCAGCGCCACCTCATCGGCATCCAGCAAACTCATCCATGGTGGTCTGCGCTACCTGGAAACCTATGATTTCAAACTAGTCAGCAAGTCGCTCAAAGAGCGAACAATGCTCCTACACACAGCACCTCACCGTGTCTGGCCACTGCGTTTTGTTGTCCCCGTTTACGCACAGCAACGAATGAACCGGCTGCAAATGAAATTAGGGTTAACGCTTTATGATTTTCTGGCCGGTGATACCGATCCGCAAATGCGTCACAGCTATTTCAATCCAAAACAATTCACCGAACGCTTCCCTTGCCTCGATGCGCTTGCACTGAAAGGTGGCTTTACTTATGCCGACGCTCAAACCGATGATGCGCGACTGGTATTGGAATTAATTTCAGGCGCACAAGATGCCGGTGCAAGCTGCATCAATTACTGCAAGTTGATTCAGTTACTGGAAACCAACGGACAAGCGGATGGAGCAATCGTCCAGGATCAGCTTACTCAAACCGAGCAGAAAATCAGTGCCAAACAGATTGTTTTTACCACCGGTCAATGGTTGGCGGAAGAAGCACAAAGCCGTGAATGGTGCCGCCTTGCGAAAGGAGTTCATCTGGTCATGCCCGGCGTGCTGAACGATGAAGCCTTATTGCTAACGACCAAATCAGATGGCCGGGTGTTTTTTATGATTCCCTGGTATGGTTTGACGCTGCTGGGCACAACCGACACCGATTTCAATGGCAATGTCGAACAAGTGTCTGCCAGTGATAGCGATATTGCTTACCTGCTGGCTGCCGCCAATGGTTATTTGAAAACGCCGTGGAGAGAATCGGATATTATCGGTCATTTTGCCGGGGTACGGGTTTTTAAACAAAATACTCAAACGGCTTCCTCTGGCTCACCGTCTGCGGTCAGCCGCGATTGGGAATTAAAATCTGCCCCCAACGGGGTACATTATGCCATCGGTGGAAAAATAACTTCATCACGCCAAGATGCCGCCCATATCGTCGATACCGTGTGCTCACAACTAGGCACCGCTCTTCCCTGTACAACTCAGGATCGATTATTTCCCTGGGCGCCGCAGGAAAATTTTTCGGACTGGTCTGCCCGCATGCTGGGCCACGCAACACAGCTAGGCATTGATACAGAAAGTGCGAAGTGGCTGCTGCATCGTCATGGCACACAAATAACTGAGATTCTTCGCAGTATTGAAACAGAAGCTGATTTGGCGCAGCGCATTATCCCGTCTCTGCCGTTTATTGTAGCCGATCTGCTACATTGCGCCGCTACGGAAATGGTTATCCACTTAGAAGATTTGTTACGCCGCCGCCTGCCATTACTCATTCTAGCCAAGCTGACGGAATACGAGTTACAGCAAATTGCCCTGCGCGTAGCCGAAACCATGCATTGGGACGATGCCAGGACTCACCAAGAAGTTGAGCGCTGCTGCAAACAATGGATCACGTACTGACCTCGGCAATTGCCCTCGATCTGGGAACGACATCCATTAAAGCAGCTTTAATGGATCGGCAAGGAAATCTCCAGCATATCGTCACCCGCCCTGCACCTGCCATTGATAGTCACAATGGACATTATGAAAGTAATGCGCTTGGTTATGCAGTAATTGCCGAACAGGTTTTGAAAGAATGTACGGCACAAACCGGTAACAATCCTCCTTTAGGATTATGCAGCCAGCGTTCGTCTTTCCTGATCTGGGACAAAATCAGTGGTAACCCGGTAACACCCCTGATTTCTTGGCAAGATGATCGAGGGGCAAGTTGCTGTGATCGCCTGCACGCATCAACAGACACCATTCATAACCTGACCGGTTTACGCTTGACCGCTTATTATTTTGCTCCCAAGCTCAGCTTCCTGTTGCAGGAGAATCCGGCATGGCGTGATAAGCTTGTTCAGGGCGAATGGCTGGCAGGCACGCTGGATACTTTTCTGATCTGGCGCTGGACGCACGGTCAACATTTTCTCACCGACGCCTCCATGGCTGCTCGCACCTTGCTGATGGACATCCACCAGCAACACTGGTCAGACGCTTTATGCCAACTCTTCAATATCCCATGCTCGATTCTGCCGCAAATAAAACCTTCAACCGGATTGAATTTATCTTTACCGGATTTCGGTTTGACCCTACAAGCCAGTGTAGGTGACCAATCGGCTGCACTGATCGCCAGCCTGACCGATAGCCAAACCGACGCATTGGTCAATCTTGGAACCGGCGGGTTTGTGATTCGTTCTCTTGCCAAGCACGAGCTGGCATTTGATGGCTACCTTCAGACATTGATTTACCAGAATGAGGATCAGCAGGTGCAATTTGCCGTTGAAGGCACGCTCAATTCCATCGCCACTGCTCTGGCGCCTTATCCTGTGAGAGATTGTTGCATTGAAGATTTGGCAAGTAACGACATTTACTGCCTTGCAGAGCCGAGCGGTTTAGGCGCACCGTATTTCCGCAAAGACTGGGGAGTTTATTTTTCCCAATCTGTCTCCGATTTGACCACACAACAAATCACCGCTCTGATGCTCGAAGCTATCATTTTCCGGATTGCGCGCATTCTGGAAGATTTCCATCACCACTCGCCGCTGACCCAGGTCTACCTATCCGGCGGCCTGTCGGAGCTACTCTGTTTACAGCAAGGTATCGCGCAGTGCCTACCATTTCCGGTTTTTCATTTACAGCAAAAAGAAGCCAGTCTTCAGGGTGCTGCCCTACTCGCCTTCGGGCTTAAATTAAACTGCCGCCGGCAAGTTAATAAAATAGTAATCAAACGTGAGCACAATGTAATATCAGAAAAATTTCAACACTGGAAAAATTGGCTGGATGGCTTATTGGCAACGTACGAAAACTAACTCGATCCCCAAAAGTATTCCCGCACAAATTATCAATCCTGTAGAATCTGCCATGCAAATACTCAATCGGCTCATTTTTCTATATAATTTGACAAGAATTCATTGCATAACCGCATGATATCAAATGCATAGTGTAACGATCTGCTCTGTTACCTATGATGACTAACACATCTAACAAAAGGAAATTTTATGACAACAAACATACCTGGCTACACCTATGGCAGTGCTTCGCTTGCGAAATCCCCCGTATCACTCGATGATTTTGCCAATCTGAAACAAGCTACTCTATTTGGCGATGATGATGTGCGCTATCTGAAAATGTCGCACGACATACTCAAAGACCAAACCGAACAAATTCTGGATGTTTGGTATGGCTTTGTAGGCTCGACACCTTTCCTGCTGCACTACTTCACCAATGCAGCCGATGGCACACCCAACATGGATTATTTAGGCGGAGTGCGCAAACGCTTTGGTCAATGGATTCTGGATACCGCAAAAGCCGAATACAACCAAGATTGGCTTAACTATCAGTACGAAATCGGATTGCGCCACCACACCTCGAAGAAAAATACTACCGACAACGTAAAATCAGTGCCGATCATTCACTTGCACTACATTTTTGCATTGCTCATTCCGATCACCACCACGCTGCGCCCATTCCTGGAAAAAGCCGGCCATTCCCGTGATGATGTGGATCGTATGCAAGATGCGTGGCGCAAATCAGTCTTGATGCAAGTCATTCTGTGGTCACAACCTTATATCAAACAAGGCGAGTTCTAATCTTGCTGGGGAGAACGATCATTTTCCGCTCTCCCCATCGTTTCATTCAGCTGATAGAGTATCCTCACCGAACTTCCTTCGCTTACCCATGCACCTATCCATCGTCATCCCCGCTTTTAATGAAGAACTATTGATTTTGGATTGCCTGAATTCGATTCAAGAATCAGTCATCGCTAATCAAAAACCCGGCCTTACCCACGAAGTGATCGTTGTTGACAACAACTCAACCGATAAAACCGCAGAACTGGCAACACAAGCCGGCGCTAAAGTTGTGTTTGAGCCAATCAATCAGATCGGCCGCGCCCGCAACACTGGCGCAGCGGTTGCAACGGGAGATTGGCTACTGTTTGTGGACGCCGACAGCTTGCTCAATCCCGGTATGGTGGCCGATATTTTACGAATGATTGAAGGCGGCAAACATGTTGGCTGCGGCAGCATCATGCACATGCCCAACCTGCCGTGGTGGGGTAACGCCGCGATGCAATTATGGACCGCGTTTTCAGTGACGTTCCGCTGGGCGTCGGGCGCTCTAGTAGTATGCCATACAGACGCGTTTCGCGATGTAGGCGGATTTAATCAGGAATTGTTCGCCGCCGATGAAATCGACCTCAGTCAACTGCTCAAACAATGGGGACGCAAACGCGGCCTAAAATTCACTATCCTCACCCGCCATCCCCTCGTCACTTCACCCCGCAAAGTACTTCTGTACAGCGGACGAGAAATTGCCGGTCAGATATTCAGCGTCCTATTTAGTCCGAGAAAAACCTTACAAGACAAGAAAAAACTGCCGATTTGGTACGATGGACGGCGTTAGTTGAATATTGAATCGCACACATTTATCATTCTAAACGTAGCAGAGAATCTTTGGCAATCTGCCATATTAATTGCCCACACTACTCGAAATAACAGTCAGTCAGATCTCTCCAGGTAATGCAATAACCATTCCGCACCATCACCCATCGCGCTGCGATTTCCGATACCACTCGATTTGTCTCTGATCGCAGATCAGGATGGGATTGATGTAAGCAACAAGAATCGATCTAATTCCAATTTTCGATAGAAGCATTAATAATATAGCCTTTACCTTTGGTAGAGGCCATCATGGCACGGAAAGCAAGTGGGGCGGAGCAACTTGTGGTGGCAATGGAACGGTTAAAGAAGGCCAAGACTGAGGCAGAACTCCGAGCTG
>NZ_JAYUWI010000142.1:0-9304 GCF_043753625.1 Nitrosomonas sp. | reverse complement strand
ACCCGTAAAATTCTTTCGCTTTATTCCCGTCATTTCCTGCTCCTTCTTAGCAGGATACCATCTTAATTTACTGTCCTGAAAGGAGGGTCCACTATAGTGTTTATTGTTGCCACAGACATCTGATTATCTCAATTTTAAGTAGAGCTGTACTTACTGCAAGGATGATTGGGCCTGCCGTATGGAAACAATAAAAGGCACTTTACTCCTTAATAACTATTTCTCGCTATACCTTTCCTATATGACAACTATTCTTTCGTATCTGCGAGAGTATGCTTCGACGATTGATGGGGAGCTGTTGCTTTTTTGTTTGATCTGGACGAGCATTCTGATCACCCTAAACTATACATTGGGTATTGAGAGTGAATTGATTAAAGGGCTTGATTCCCGTCTTGATCAATTATTAGCGCTTTTTCTGGTTTATTGCAGTGCTTTTGTGATTCCGTATTTATTTGCCATGGTATGCCGGAAACACCTGGTTACCGCTACGCCGACATTTTGGTTGCTGCTGTTAATTGCACCAGCTTTATTTGCACTCAAAGTAAGTATCGCTAATCCGCTGGAAAATAGTATAGACGGGATGTGGGGCAGTTATGTAACAAGCATTACTACGCTGCCATTTAAGTTTTTAGTTGTACTTATTCCATTAGTCGTTTTATATAAAATTCTTCCTGTGGAGCAAAGTTATTGGGGCATGACATTGAAAAATATCCAATGGCGGCCTTATTGTCTGATGTTGGTTTTGATGTTGCCCCTGATCATCTTTGCTAGTACCCAAGCGGATTTTTTAAGTGCTTATCCCAGAGTCAGGCAAGTGGCTTTTATTGTGCCGAGCACAGAAAATCTGCTGTGGTATCAATTCCTTTATGAAATAAGTTATGGAATTGACTTTATTACGATAGAATTATTCTTCCGGGGATTTCTGGTGTTTGCATTTGTCCGTTATGCCGGACCGTCAGCTATTTTGCCAATGGCCACATTTTATTGCAGCATTCATTTCTGCAAACCGCTGCTTGAGTGCATATCTTCTTTCTTTGGCGGATTGATACTGGGTATGGTTGCCCATAAAACACAATCCATCGTGGGTGGCTTGGCTGTACATTTGGGTATCGCTTGGATGATGGAAATTGGCGGTTATGTTGGAAATATAGTGATGAAATAATTTTTATAATGCAATTAAAGAATGAGTAATTAATATGTCTAAAGTAGCACCTGTAATTCAAAGTTCCAGCAACAGTGCAGGCTTAAGTGCGCAAGCCATCAGTGAATTAAATCAGCGTTACCGCTCGTTCAATTTTGAAGAACGATTACGTAGGCTTTACACCGACTTCCAGCCCGAAAGAATCATGGTGACATCTTCCTTCGCAGCAACCTCTGCATATTTTCTGCACATCATTTCCTGCATGCGGCCGCAGCAGGTTATTTTTTTTATTGATACGGGCTTTCATTTTCCGGAGACTTTGTTATACCGGGATTATCTGGTTGGACTCTATCATTTAAAAGTCGAGGATGTGAGAGCGGATGACTATCAGCATCAATACAGCGAGAAAGAAAAACTGTATGAAACCGATCCGGATTTTTGCTGCACAATTAATAAGATTAACCCGCTGGAAGCGATCAAACCCAATTATGATATTTGGGTGTCGAGCCTGATGAGCTGGCAGACGGATCATCGCGCCGGTTTGGATATTTTTGAGGAACGTCGCGGAATTATCAAGTTTAATCCAATGATCGATGTGTCGCGTGAAGAGCGCGATGCCTATATTCTTGAACACAAGTTGCCATTCCATCCGCTAGTGGCGGATGGCTACTCTTCGATTGGTTGCACGCACTGTACCGTAAAAGGTGAAGGCCGTTGCGGCCGCTGGTCGGGAAAACCTAAAACTGAGTGCGGTTTGCATCTTTAAGGAAACTCTGAATAACTGTCATTTCGAGCGTAGCAAGAAATCTATGGTATTAATTGCCAAAGATTCCTCACTTTGTTCGGAATGACATAAGAGGGTTATTCAGAGCTTCCTTAATTGTTTCGAGTAAGTTTTCCGCTGACTTGCAGCGGGGATGATCGTTGTGGTATCGCCTACGATTAAGGCATGCTCGTTTTAAACCGTTCCGTGGTTCTGATTAGTGCTGTTTGTATGCCGGATTCCCATACCGAGTGTCCGGCATCATCAATAATGATGTATTCAGCCTGTGGCCATGCGTGATGCAAGTCATCGGCACTGATGATCGGGCAGACTGCATCGTAGCGTCCTTGCACGATGGTGGCGGGAATAGTATGGAGTTTATGGATATTATCCAGTAATGAATTTTCCGGTAAGAAGATATTGTGATTGAAGTAGTGCGCCTCCATGCGCGCAAGTCCTAATGCGACGGTATCACTGGCAAAATAACTGACCGTTGCCGGATTAGGCAGTAACGTAGAGCAGGAACCTTCATAGGTGCTCCAAGTACGTGCGGCGGGCATGTGGATGGTTGGATCAGGATCCATTAGGCGCTGGTAGTAAGCGGAAAGGATGTTATTTCGCTCTGCGACAGACAATGGCGCAACAAAGTCATGCCAGGCTTCCGGAAATAAGTTACGCAGTCCATAGAGAAACCAGTCAATTTCTGCTTTGCGACAAAGAAAAATCCCGCGCAGCATAAAACTCAAGCAGCGTTCGGGATGCGCTTCGCCATACGCGAGAGCCAGTGTGCTGCCCCAGGAGCCGCCGAATATATGCCATTTGTCGATTCTCAGGTGTTGCCTGAGTAATTCCAGGTCATTAATCAGGTGAGGTGTTGTATTATCTTGAATTTCACCGAGTGGTGTTGAACGCCCTGCGCCTCTTTGATCATAGATCACAATACGATAATATACCGGATCAAAGAAACGCCGATGCGCTGCTGTTGCTCCGGCTCCGGGACCACCATGAAGAAATACAACCGGTACACCGGAAGGATTGCCTGATTCTTCCCAGTACATTGTATGTATTTTATCCAGGGATAACGCTCCTTGCCGATAAGGTTCAATCTCAGGATAGAGTGCAGTAGGGTGATGATTATTCATGATAGAGTTATTAGAATCGCTGGTTAACGGGTTGTAAAAATGATAGAAAAGAATGGCAAACATCACAGATTTCAAAACTTAGATGAATTATAGTTCTGATATATTGATTGACAGGCCACATACTGTGTCAATGTTAAAAGGATTAATCATATGCCTAATACTATACTGAGAGAACAAGAAGTTTTCATGTTACGCGGTGAGATGGAGATATTAATGAATGAACGTCAATGCCTGTTGGATACCACAGGGGCTGCAGCCATATTTGTGGCCAATCTGGATAGTACTTTATTGCCGGATTCGGCCTGTCAAGCAGCTAAGGTTTTATCAAATTCTTTAAATAATTTGCCTGAAGAGACCTTACGGGATGCGCTGGAGAAAGTGAAATCAGAGTTTGCAGTTCGTGCATGAGCAAAAAACAGATTTAGTCGCGCCTAAGGTTGGACTTGTTCTAACCGGTGGGGGGGCACGCGCTGCGTATCAGGTGGGCGTATTGCTTGCCATTGCTGAGCTATTGCCCGATAAGACACGAAATCCTTTCCCTGTCATTTGTGGAACTTCCGCGGGTGCCATCAATGCAGCCAGTATTGCAGTTTCAGCTAACAATTTTGCTGAAGGTGTTGAACAGCTTGAAGCTGTTTGGTCTAATTTTCATGTCAACCAGATTTATCGCTCAGATTTTATGGGCGTCATGCATAATACTTTACGCTGTCTGCTTTCTTTAGTATCGAGTGAATATAGTCAACATAATGCGATTTCCCTTCTGGACAATGCACCCTTAGAAGCGCTATTGAAAAATCGCTTTCCGTTTCGCTCTATTCAGTATTCTATCCGTTCGGGTGCATTGCATGCACTGGGACTTACTGCATGGGGTTATACGTCAGGGCAATCAGTTACATTTTATCAGGCAGCCAGAGAAGTGATGCCGTGGAAAAGAGCGCAAAGACTGGGTGTTCCCGTTGATATTGGAGTTGAACATTTGATGGCTTCTTCGTCGATACCATTTATCTTTCCCTCCGTGAAACTGAACCGCGAGTACTTCGGCGACGGTTCAATGCGTCAGATGGCGCCAATCAGCCCGGCGTTGCATTTGGGGGCAGATAAAGTGCTGATTATTGGTGTACGCAAAGCTGTTACTGATGAGCCTAAGCGCGTGAGTGCTTCGAGTTACCCGCCCTTTGCGCAGATTGCAGGGCATGCGCTAAATAGTATATTTGTCGATAGCCTGGATGTGGATCTGGAACGTTTGTTGCGAATTAATGAAACACTTAAACTGATTCCCCCCGAGATTTTTAAAGCAAAAAATATATCGTTGCGTCCTGTCGAAGCGATGATGATATCGCCTAGCGAGAGCATTAACGAAATTGCACAAAAATATACGCATACCTTACCGCGGATCATGCGTTATCTGTATCGTGCCATTGGTGCAATGGGACCTAATGGCTCAACTTTATTAAGTTACGTGTTATTTGAAGCCCCCTTTTGCCGAGAGTTGATTGAATTGGGGTATAAAGATACCTTGCAACAGAAAGATGAGCTTTTGAAGTTCATCGGCGTGCAAGACTAGGTATAGAAAATACTGCTGTTATTTTCTATTGGATTGAAATTCTGTTAGGGAAAATAAATGGATTTTGATAGTCCGCAATTCTGGATTGCAGTCATGCAGATCATTGCGATTGATATTGTGTTGGGTGGCGATAATGCCGTCGTGATTGCGCTTGCCTGCCGGCGTCTACCTGAGAAACAACGTAAGCTTGGCATTTTCTGGGGTGTTTTTGGTGCCATTATTTTACGTGTGGTACTGATCTTTTTTGCGTTGAGTCTACTGGCTATCCCTTACTTAAAGATTGTCGGCGCGGCTTTATTGATATGGATCGGTGTCAAATTACTGCAGCCTGAACCGGAAGGGGTGCACGAAATCGATGCCAGTACGACTTTAGTCGGTGCTATCAAAACGATTATTGTGGCGGATGCTGTGATGAGTCTTGATAATGTGATTGCTATCGCTGGGGCGGCTAAGGACGATATTGGGCTGGTGATTTTCGGTTTGGTGATTAGTGTGCCTATCATTGTGTGGGGCAGTCAATTGGTGATGAAAGTCATGGATCGTTATCCGGTAACGATTGCTATTGGTGCTGGATTGTTGGGATGGATTGCTGGAGACATGGTTGTTACTGATGTAGTCACGAAGGAGTGGGTCAGTACGCAGGCGAAGTATTTGCAGTGGGTCGCACCGGCCGCTACTGCTGTATTGATAATTGTAACGGGGAAAGTGCTGGCTGCCCGGAAGCCAACTAAACCCAAACCATTGGAAGATTTGGCCGATGAAAAGATTTCCAAACATTAGCTTCCATATAAAAAATTGAGAGACTGATCATGTTAAAAATGCTGCTACCCGTAGATGGTTCTGAAAACTCCAGTAAAACAGTGGCTGATTTCATTCAATTACTGGATTGGTACAAGGAAAAACCGGAATTTCATTTGTTGAATGTGCAATATCCGCTGGATGGAAATGTTTCATTGTTTATTAATCAGACGGACATTAAGCAATATCATCAGGAAGAAGCCTTAAAAAGCCTGCAAAATACCCGCGATTTACTTGATCAAGCTGGGATTGCTTACCAGTATCATATTATTGTCGGTGATCCCGCTGAAATGATTGTTCGATTCGCTACTGAAAAGCAATACGATCAAATCATCATGGGTCCGCGTGGAAAAGGTGGCATAACAGGTTTGTTGTTGGGATCAGTAACCAACAAAGTGATGCAATTATCAAATATTCCCGTGTTATTGGTTAAATAATGAGTTACTGAGGCAAATCTATTGAAACTCAGAATCTTGGGGTGTAGCGGAGGGATTGGAGGCGGTGCACAGACCACCGCTATGCTGCTGGATGATGATGTTTTGATTGATGCAGGAACGGGTGTGGGAAGACTGAGTTTCGCGGAGCTGGTCAAAATTGATCATATCTTTGTCACGCATGCACACTTGGATCATGTGGCCTTTATTCCTTTCTTGGTTGATACCGTAGGTTCCATACGTACCAAACCCATAACCATCCATGCGATACAAGCTACATTGGGTATATTGCAGACGCATTTGTTTAATTGGCAGATTTGGCCTGATTTCACCAGAATTCCAGATAATAACTTTCCTTACATGCGTTACGAAGCTTTATTCCTCGGTCAGACCAGTGACTTGAATGGACGAAAGATCACGCCGCTGCCTGCGAATCATGTAGTTCCTGCCGTTGGTTATCAATTGGATTCTGGTCAGGCCAGTCTGGTATTTACCGGCGATACAACGTCTAATGATGCGCTATGGACAGCCGTTAATAAGATTGAGAATCTCAAGTATTTAATCATTGAATCAGCCTTCTGCAATCAGAAAAGGGACATTGCGATCAGGTCTAAACATCTGTGTCCCAGTTTGTTGACGGAAGAACTGGAAAAACTTGAACAGACTGTGGAAATATTTATTACGCACCTGAAACCCAGTGAGGCGGATGTCACCATGCATGAAATACAGCAATGCATAGGAAGATATAGTCCGCACCGGCTTGAGAACGATCAATTATTTGAATTCTAGGAAGTTCTGGAGAACCGATACCATGAATACAATTGTAACGACACCGCTAAAACAAACGAATGCTACTGATATCAATAGCGAGTCGAATTTCGCTAAAAATTTGCAGAGTGTTACCAACAAAATAAACGCTGCCAATGATATTGACGAAATCATGCTGGAAGGTAGCAAGGATATCTGTACATTGTTCAATGCGGATCGATTGACTATTTATGCGTTGAGCGACGATAAGTCTTCTTTTATTTCCCGGGTTAAAACGGGGTTTGATTCTTTCCAAGACATGAGATTGCCAGCGACAGAAAACAGCATTGTTGGTTTTGCGGGCTTGCAGAAGCAATTCGTCAATATTGAGGATGTTTACAATAAGAGCGAATTAAAAAAAATTAATCCAACGCTTGTCTTTTCGCATGAAGTCGATAAGCGCACCGGTTATCGAACTAAGCAGATGATGGTGGCGCCGATCCTAAATGCAGATAATCAAGAATTGTTGGGCGTGATTCAGGCCATTAATAACAGAGATAATCAGCCATTTCCGGAAGCGACCGTTGCTGAGGCGATGATTGAAATCTGTAAGACTCTTGCCATTGTATTTAAACAACGCCAGAAGCCTATTCAGCTACTTAAATCAAAATACGATTATTTGATTTTCGATGCAGTGATTTCTGCCCCCGAGTTTGAGTTAGCGACGCGTTCGGCACGAAAAAAAGGATGCGATCTGGAAGATGTGTTGCTCGACGAGTTCCAGATTGCTTCGCCACTCATCGGCAAAGCGCTTTCTTTATTTTTCTCGGTACGGTACGAGCCTTTTAAAAAGGATCGGATTCGGCCGATGGATCTGCTTAAAAATTTAAAAAAGGATTATGTTGAAAGTAACTCCTTGTTACCGATTGATGAAATTAAAGAAGGGTTGGTAGTTTTAACACTGGATCCTGAACGGATTAAATCGCAGCGCATTGCTAACACTATTTTTCCCAAGCACAAGATTATCTATGCGGTTACCACCAAGCGTGAGTTTAATGCAACGGTTGAGCAGTTTTATGGTGGTAGCCAGGATGAGAGTGATACAGGCGATATTAATGAGATGCTGTTTAATCTTGGGGATGAGCATGTTGGAGAAACGCTCAACGAAATAGAGGAATCTTCAGAAGCTTCGGACAATGAGCTGGTCAAGCTCGTCAATAAAATCATTATCGATGCCTATAAGATGGGAGTATCGGATATTCATGTCGAACCTTACACAGGAAAAGAGAAAACCAAAATACGCTTTCGCAAGGATGGTTCATTAATGCCTTATATCGAGGTTCCGGCCAGTTATCGTAATCCACTGGTAACGCGCATTAAGATCATGTGTGATATGGATATTTCCGAGAAGCGTAGGCCGCAGGATGGCAAGATCAAATTCAGGAAATTTGCGCCATTGGATATTGAATTGCGCGTTGCGACCATTCCTTCAGCGGGCGGTCTGGAAGATGTTGTCATGCGTATTTTGGCTACCGGTGAACCGATTCCGCTGGATAAGATGGGGTTTACTGCGCACAATCTGGATGAGCTGAAGAAAATAATCAGTAAACCGTATGGGTTATTTTTTGTGTGTGGCCCAACTGGCTCGGGAAAAACGACCACGTTGCATTCGGTGTTGAAGTATCTCAATCGCACAGAAACCAAAATTTGGACGGCGGAAGATCCGGTTGAGATCACCCAAAAGGGGTTGCGTCAGGTCCAGATTAACGTCAAAGCAGGTTTGACCTTTCCGGTCATCATGCGATCTTTTCTACGTGCCGATCCGGATATCATCATGGTTGGCGAGATGCGCGACAAGGAAACCACCAGTATCGGGATTGAAGCTTCATTAACGGGACATCTAGTTTTGGCTACATTGCATACCAATAGCGCGCCGGAATCTGTAACCCGTTTGCTGGATATGGGGATGGACCCGTTTAATTTTGCCGATGCGCTGCTGGGCGTTTTGGCGCAACGGCTGGCGAAGCGTCTGTGTAAATGTAAAGAATCGCATGTGGCCAGCGAACATGAAATCAAGTCTTTATTAACAGAATATTGTGATGAATTGAATCATATTGACCGGTTCAAAGCGAACCCGGAAGCGGCCTATCAGGAAGTTTATGATCAGTGGATCAAACAATACGGGGATGACGAGGGTCAGATTACATTGTGTAAACCAGCGGGTTGTGATGATTGTGCTGGCACCGGTTTTTCCGGTCGGGTAGGGTTGCATGAACTGATGATTGCCAGCGACGCATTGAAAAAGAATATCCAGGAACATGCCCGTGTCGCGGAAATGCTGGTGACGGCGCTGGGTGATGGGATGCGAACTCTAAAGCAAGATGGAATCGAAAAGGTGTTACAGGGGGCTACCGATATTCATCAGGTGCGGGTGGTTTGTATCAAGTAATTGATTTTATTGGAATGCTGCTAAAATCTATTTCGCTGTGGTGTGCGGAAAGTGACAAAAATTGTCACTTTCTGACGTAATGCGCCATATGTGAAGCACATAACATCTTCGTCGAGATCTTCCTAATGCATCTCGTATCCTTTCCCAATCAGGTGTCACTTCCAATTAAGTAGAGCTTACTAAAAAAGTATAACTAACTGTTTTAATTTAATAGTATTTAATATTTTGGTAAAATGGTGCACATAAATATGTGAATTAACACCAAAAAC
>NZ_JAYUWI010000141.1:0-9354 GCF_043753625.1 Nitrosomonas sp. | reverse complement strand
ATAAAATTATCAATTAATGGTTTTTGGTTAGCGACTTGTTTATAAATGATAACTTGTGTTTATTTACAGTGACCAACAATTAACGATGACATAGCCTTAATATAAGTACAGAATATTTGTAATGACGAAATTTTTATTTGATCTTTTCCCGGTTATTTTATTTTTCTTGGCTTTTAAGCTGTATGATATTTTTGTTGCTACTGCTGTTGCCATAGTGGCAGCGATTGTGCAGATTGGCTGGCTTTGGTTTCGCCGTCGTCAAGTGGATAAAATGATGTGGATAAATCTGGCTATTATCGTAATTTTTGGTGGTGCTACATTAGTATCCCAAGATGAAACATTTATTAAATGGAAACCGACAGTACTGTATTGGTTAATTGCAGCTGTTTTGCTGGTATCGAATCTAATTTTCAGAAGAAACTTGATTCAGGCAATGCTGGAAAAACAGATTGTTGTACCATTGTTTGTTTGGAACAGACTCAATCTAAGTTGGGTCGGTTTTTTTCTAGCAATGGGCTGTATTAATCTTTATGTTGCATTCAGTTTTTCGGTAGATACATGGGTTACATTCAAATTATTTGGTGCTACAGGATTAATGCTTGTTTTTATAATAGTGCAAATGATGATGCTTGGGAAATATCTGAAGGATATGCCGCCAGTAGTAGTTGAAAATATAACTGTCAATGAGCAAGATAATCTGGAAAAAATAGAAAATAAAGCGAATAAAGAGAGATGATGCTGTACGTCATAAATGGTGAGGATATACCGAATAGCCTGGAAAAAAGAATGGCGGTGCGTCCAGAACACTTAAAAAGAATTCAAGCATTGCAGGAGGGGGGACGGCTAATTCTGGCAGGCCCCTATCCGTCTATCGATAGCCAAGACCCGGGGCCAGCAGGTTTCTCAGGCAGTCTGATTGTGGCAGAGTTTGAATCCCTGGAGGCAGCACAGGTTTGGGCGGATGCAGATCCTTATGTTAGCTCAGGCGTTTATCGGAAAGTGACCGTTAAACCTTTTAAAAAGGTATTGCCTGCATAGGACGATTGTAATTGTACTTCTCTCAATAGTTTCAAGCTGTTTCAATGTAAATGGTGGTATGTAAAGATTCACGTCTATTCAGTTAAGGCGTATACTTTCTTTCGGCATATATTCTGGCGAATATAAATTTTATCCAAATCTCAAAAAGGAAATTCCATGCGTTTGACGAAATTTTCACAAGTAATGGTAGTTAGTATTCTGGGCTTGGTTGCCCTATCAGCTCAAGCTCAGTCGACAGGCGTTGTGGCTAAAGTGAATGGTGTGGCGATCCCGCAATCGCGCCTGGAATTGATGGTGAAAGCGAATGTTGCGCAGGGCCAGCCAGATGGTCCGGAAATGAGGAAGGCTTTGCGTGAAAATCTAATCGCAGAAGAGATTCTCGCGCAAGAAGCGACCAAAAAGAAACTGGATAAGGATCCAGAAGTGATTGCGCAACTTGAATTATCTCGCCAAGCAGTGCTAGTCAGAGCATTTCAAGCGGATTACATAAAGAGTAATGCAGTTAATGACAATACTTTGCGTAAAGAATATGAAGTTCTGAAAGTGCAGATGGGTGATAAAGAATATAAAGCGCGGCATATTCTAGTGGAAAGCGAAAGTGTAGCCCGGGATATTATTGCTAGTCTCAAGAAAGGCGCTAATTTTGCCAAAATCTCTGAGGAAAAATCTATAGATGATGGCAGTAAGGAAAATGGCGGTGAACTTAACTGGAGTCCACCAGCAGCTTATGTCAGACCTTTTTCTGAAGCGCTGGTGAAATTATCGAAAGGTGGATTGACAGAACAACCCGTGCAGACTTCTTTTGGATGGCATGTAATCCAATTGATGGATATACGTCCAATGGAAGTCCCTTCGTTTGAAGAAGTAAAACAGAATATACAGCAACGGGTATTGCAACGTGAATTCGCGACGGTTGTGCAAGATTTACGCAGCAAAGCAAAGGTAGAATAACTTCCTATCATTCTACGTTTATACCCGGTTAGATCGGATTGTAGAATTTTGTTCTATTCTGAAACAATCCTTTCTACTCGTGGTGCTAGTGCACAAAGTAGCTCATAGCTGGTTGTTTCAGCGTTTTGAGCTACTTCATCAACAGATATTTCCTCGCCCCAGAGAATGACCGGGCTATTTAGTCCTGTGTTTTTAATGCCCGTCAAGTCCACAGCGAGCATGTCCATCGATACTCGACCCAGTAATCGGCTACGTTGATTATTTACCAATGCTGGTGTATTGGTCGGTGCGTGACGTGGGTACCCATCGGCATAGCCGCATGCGACGATACCGATGCGCATTGGATGATCAGCCTGGAAAAGACCGTGATAACCGACTCTGTCTCCGGTTTTTAAGTCATGTACTGCAATGATTTTACTTGAAAATGTCATAACTGGTTGCAGATTAAGTTCTAATGCCGTTTTGTCCGGGAATGGCGAAGCACCGTACAGCATGATACCGGGGCGAACCCAGTCGAAATGGGTTTCAGGGTAGCGGATGATCGCTGCTGAATTTGCGAGTGAGCGCGGATAACTGTACCCTTTAGTAACTGCCTCAAAGCATTTCAATTGCTGTGTCACACTTTCTTCCTCCGCAGGGTCATCAGCACAGGCAAAATGTGTCATCAATGTGATTCGATTTGTATACTGATTCCCGGTCAGCTTCTTGATTGTCCGTGGAAGTTGTTCAAGCGCTAATCCCAAACGATTCATGCCAGTATTGATTTTTATGAATAAATCCAGTTTGTGATATTTAGAATCTGACAACATAGCAATTTGCTCAGGATGGTGAATAACAGCACTGAGCTGGTACTGCTCAAATAGCGCCAATTCTTCTGTAGAGAAGAAGCCCTCTAGAAGTAGGATAGGCTGTCGATAACCGGCGTCGCGTAAACATATTGCAGCATCTAATTCTAGGAGTGCAAATCCATCGACATTCTTTAGCGCGCCGGCAGTTTGGAGTAATCCATGGCCATAGGCATTTGCCTTAAGAACTGCCATGATCCGTGCGTGTGGAGCATATTGACGTACTATAGCCAAGTTATGTGTTAAAGCGGAAAGATTTATATAAGCTTGGGTAGGACGTGACATTAATTTTATGTTCAGAGTAAGCGGATACGAGTATGATTCGCAGGTTTTTTATAATAATCTAAATTTGGTGTAGTGATTCAGTTTTTATGTGGTGATAGTTTAATTATCCAGTCGGCATGATATGCTAATCTCGCATCCGCATTCGAGTTATTGGTTAATGGAAATTCATATCAATAATTTTTGCCTATGTGACTGAAAAAAAGAATGACTTAGTAACTGGTGGTTTTAGAAAAATAAACTTACAAGGAAATAGATTGGAACGCGGTTTTTACACCATTATGGCGGCGCAATTTTTCTCTTCATTGGCAGATAATGCATTGCTGGTTGTGGCGATTGCATTATTGATTGACTTGCATGCACCCGCCTATTTAACACCTATGCTGAAATTTGTTTTTGTGCTGTTCTACGTCATTCTAGCTCCTTTTGTCGGTGCATTTGCAGATTCTATGCCAAAAGGGCGAGTCATGTTTATCAGCAATACCATTAAAATTATAGGCTGCGGATTATTATTTATCGCCGCGCATCAATATTCTGCTATGGCTGCCTATGCGGTTGTAGGTTTAGGTGCAGCAGCCTATTCACCAGCAAAATATGGCATCTTGACGGAATTATTGCCGCCGGAAAAACTGGTGATCGCGAATGGATGGATTGAAGGATTGACGGTGGCATCCATCGTATTAGGTACAGTAATGGGCGGTATTCTGATTACGCCGGCTGTTGCAAATGTATTAATGGAATTCGATTTTCCTGTTATTGAAACAGGCATTGATAGTGCACTAGAAAGCAGTATTTTTTTGATAGCCATCATTTATGCTGTTGCAGCGCTATTTAATCTGTACATTCCAAATACAGGCGTTGATCACCGTATTCCGAAGAAGAATCCATTTTATCTGATTCATGAGTTTACCCATTGTATAAAGCTGCTATGGACTGACAAACTTGGACAAATATCGCTTGCAGTGACAACGTTGTTCTGGGGAGCGGGTGCAACGCTACAGTTCATAGTATTGAAATGGGCGGAAGTAGCACTGAACTACCCCCTCAACCAAGCCGCGCAACTTCAGGGTGTGGTTGCTGTGGGAATAGCTGTTGGCGCAATTATGGCGGCTCGATGGATTTCATTGAGGCATTCAGTAAAAGTGATTCCACTGGGCATTGCGATGGGTATAGTTGTGATGGCTATGATTCTAGTAAAAGATTTGTGGATCGCAATTGTTTTGCTGATGTTGATTGGCGGATTAGCTGGATTCTTCGTTGTGCCAATGAATGCTTTGTTGCAACACCGCGGACATATCTTGATGGGGGCCGGACATTCCATCGCAGTACAGAATTTTAATGAGAATTTAAGTATTCTGACGATGTTGTCATTGTATGCCGTGCTGATATTACTGGAAGTGCATATCTATACGGTTATCGTCGCTTTTGGATTATTTGTATCGGTTATGATGGCTTTGATCAGAAAATGGCATCTGCTCAATCAAAGTAAAGAAGATTCACTGCATTTGATCGGTGCAAGGAAGACACATTAATTATTGAATCAGCCATTAAATAGTGTGTTTCTCAAGCTTAGAAAGACCGGGATTAAGCATTCGTATTAAATCTTTTAATGGCTGGATCAACTTGCGATTCCCCATAGTCTTGCCACGGGGTTGTTTATTATGCCAAAACCATACTGTACATAGTTGTTAGAGATCAGTCCATGTCCGTTTCGATCAAGGAAAAACGCCGTCAACTGATTGAACGTTATCAGCAATGTACTCCGGCGGAGCAGGCCGCAGTTAATTTATTGGCAGTAGCTTGGAGTGGACTCAGCAAATCGCAGATCACAACACTATTGCGCAAGATTCTGGGCGCTGATGAAGCAGCTAAAATCAAGCTGGAGTTGCTGCAGCGCAGCGGCCTGATCGAAGTCAATAGATCATTGTGGAGTAGTCAATGTCTAAGGTGTAACAGGCTCATCGTCGAATCGGTGACGCGCGAACTTGTCGTGAACGGAACTTTCGAACACTATGTCGAACTGGTGCGCCTCGCCGCGCCTTTGCAAGCGGCCTATCAGAAAACTGCCAAGGACGACTTTCAGTTTCGCAGCGATGACGAACTGATCCGGGAAGTGCGCATCGGTATTTACCGGGCGGACGAGCTTTACATTGAGCACTTATTCGCAATGCTGGAACGGCTGAAGTATTCCTACTGGAATGGCCTTCCACAACGCTGGCCCGACCCCGTGCCGATTTATGCGATGGTTTGCGACAATCCTTTCGAGCGTGAATGGTTCGTGCGCTTGCCTGCAAAAATCAGAGAACCGGCTCTGCCGTTAATCCTGTTGCAGCAGGCGGGAAGCTGGAGATTAGAGGCAGAGGCCTTCGATCTGTTACGTGAAGCGTGCGAGGGATCAACTGCCCCCGAAGATTGGCAATTTTGCATGGCGCTGATCTCGATTTTAAGAGGTGAGATGCAAGCTGCACAGGCCGCGCTGTCCCGTTGCCAGGCCGACTACCGGGAGCGTGCCTGCTGCGGATTACTCTTTCTGCTGAAAGGAGATCAAGACAATGCCTTGCAATGTTATCGGGAAGGATTGAGCCTATTACGCAAGGAGCAAGGCAGGCGTAAGGTATTCTTTCCGGGCGTTTTGGGATTTTTCTTTGTGTTGGGTCTGTTTCAGCGCAACCAAACAGGCGATATGGAGGAAGCCAAGAAACTTCTGGAGATGATTCCAGAAGATCATCCTTTTGGTTCCGTGTTCCATCTGTTGGGGTTCGTTCCGGCGCTGGAACGGAATCAATCCGGCGCTCTAGCCCAATTGAATGCGCTTCTGGCGCAGGTCTCTAGAACCGGTTTTATGAGCCCTTGGAATTTCTGGGTTGCCTTGTGGCTGCTGCATCAATATGAATCGGCTGCACAATTAACCCACTACCTGTTGCAGGCAAAAGCTTATCAGCAACAGGCTGCCGATTGCGGATATGGATGGCTGGCGGCAGAGCTGGCGGCGCTAATCGCGCGGATCGCCCCGAAGCAGACTGACATGAGAAGAACGGCCGATGCTTTCGAGCGTGCCGAGGATACCAAGCTTCTGGTCAGGCGTAGCCAGTACCAGGAGCCTTGGGAGCGTGCCCTGAACGCCATCAAGAATACCGTGGTGCGCGGTGCGGCTGCAGGTAAGGACGAAACAGCCGAATATCGTCTGGCTTGGTTGCTGTCACGTGAACGCGCCTATCTGGGCTTCGCGTTGGAGGCGCGAGAACAGAAACGCAATGCCAGCGGCGGCTGGAATAAAGGCAAGGCACTCTCAATGAAGAAGATTTCCGAGATGACGGAATCGGCGTCCTATTTTTCCGCGCAGGATCGCCGTGTGGCCGCGCATATCGCTCCAGACCGCTTCACTGGCGGCTATTCCTTGTCCAGCCGCGGTTGGCTGGCGCTGGCGGGCGCATCCACCGTGTCCTGGAAGGACAGCGGCGTTGCCGTGGAAATGGTCGCCGCTGAGCCGGAACTACGAGTCAATAAAAAGGGCAATGGCAAGCAGGTAAAAATAGAATTCTGGCCGCTGTGCGATGAAGAGGAAAGTATCGTGCTAGCCGAAGATGGGCTGACACGCATCAAGATCGTCGAACTTAAGCCGGAGCACCATCGCCTCGCGCAAATTATTGGCAAGGGAATCATGGTTCCGGCTTCTGCCCAGGAGCGCATTCTGGCCAGTCTAAGCTCGGTATCCACCCTGGTGACTATCCATTCAGACATTGGTGGCGGGGAACTTGCCGCCGCCGAGATAGTTGAGGCGAATGCACATCCCCATGTACAACTGATTCCAGAAGGCGAAGGGCTACGCGCCGCCATCCTGATCCGTCCCTTTGGAGACCAGGGTCCTTATTACATCCCCGGTTCCGGCGGTACCAGCTTGATCGCGGAAATCGGCGGTAGACGCCTGCAAACCCAGCGCGATCTCAAGCTTGAGCGGAAACTGGCGAACGAACTCATTGCACTTTGCCCCAGTCTCGGCAATCAAGCGCAAGAAGTGATAGCTTTTCAATGGTTGTTAGTTGATGCCGAAAGTAGTCTTGAGTTTTTGCTGGAGCTGCAGGAAGCGGGTGACAAGGCCCAAATTGAATGGCCGCAAGGCGAGAAACTCAAACTGTTGGGACAGGCCGGATTGAATCAGCTTAGCATCAAAATCAAGCAGCAGCGTGACTGGTTCAGCGTCAGCGGCGAGCTCAAACTGGATGATGGTCAGGTGTTGAACATGCAGCGCCTGCTGGAATTAACGGAAGGTACCCGAAGCAAATTCATCCGCCTCGATGAAGGCCGCTTCCTGGCCCTGACTGAAGCGTTCAAGAAGCGTCTGGACGATTTGCGTGCTTATTCAGAAAAACACGGTAAGGATCAGCGTCTCCATGCGTTGGCGTTGCCGGTCATGGATGAAATTGCCGAAGAAGTGGGCGAGTTCCAAGGGGATTCCGCTTGGCAGGCGCAATTGGAGCGGCTGCATCAGGCAGAACAAGTCCAGCCGAAGCTCCCGTCTACTCTGCAGGCGGAGCTGCGAGATTATCAGCGCGCCGGTTTCGAATGGCTGTTTAGGCTGTCAGCCTGGGGCGTGGGGGCTTGTCTTGCCGATGACATGGGTTTGGGGAAGACCCTGCAAGCTTTGGCCGTGATCCTGAGCCGGGCCGGTGAGGGACCAACTCTGGTGGTTGCGCCGACCTCGGTTTGCATGAACTGGCAGAGCGAGATCCAACGTTTCGCGCCGACTCTCAACGTTCATATCCTGGGCGGGGGTGATCGGCAAGCCCTGATCGAGGGTTTACGTCCGATGGATCTTTTAATTTGCAGTTATGCCTTATTGCAGCAGGAATCTGTCGGCAAGTTTCTGGCCGTACCGACCTGGCAAACTATTGTGCTGGACGAAGCTCAACTCATCAAGAACCCGGCGACCAAGCGTTCCCAGCAAGCCATGGCCTTGCAAGGCCGGTTCAAGATCATCACCACCGGCACGCCGGTAGAAAACCATCTGGGTGAACTTTGGAATCTATTCCGATTCATCAATCCCGGCCTGCTCGGTTCTCTGGAAAGCTTCAACCGCCGCTTTGCCGGGCCCATTGAGCGCAATCAGGATCGCGAGGCGCGCCAGCGGCTAAAACGTATGATCCAGCCTTTCATCCTGCGACGAATTAAGTCCCAAGTTCTGGACGAACTGCCGCCGCGCACCGACATCGAGCTGCAAGTGGAACTGAGCGAGCAGGAAACCGTATTCTACGAGGCCTTGCGCCGCAAGCTGTTGAACGAACTGAACGAGACCCAGGGACCTGAGGAAAATAAACGTTTCAAGGTATTGGCCGCGATCACTAAGCTGCGCCGGGCTTGTTGCAATGTGCAACTGGTAGCGCCGGATCTGGGTCTTTCCAGCAGCAAGCTGGCGTTGTTCGGCGAAGTGTTGCATGAGCTTCTGGACAATCGCCACAAAACTTTGGTATTCAGCCAATTCGTCGACCACCTCAGCCTTATTCGCAGCTATCTGGACGAAAAAGGCATCGCCTATCAATATTTGGACGGCCAAACTCCGCCGGCGGAACGCAAGAAGCGGGTGGATGCATTTCAAGCCGGACAGGGTGATATCTTTCTCATCAGCCTAAAAGCCGGCGGTGTTGGCCTGAACTTAACGGCAGCGGATTATGTCATCCACATGGACCCCTGGTGGAATCCGGCTGTCGAAGATCAAGCCTCCGACCGCGCTCACCGCATCGGCCAGCAGCGCCCTGTTACCGTGTACCGGCTGGTAACGAAAAACACCATCGAGGAACAAATCGTCTCGCTGCACAGGCACAAGCGAGATTTGGCCGACAGCGTCTTGGAAGGCGGCGAAATCAGCGGCAAGATCAACGCCCAGGAATTGCTGAACTTGATTCAGAAAAGCAGCTGAAATTCCTGCTCTTCTCAGCCTTCTCAAGAAGGACTTCATGGCTCAAGGACGCCCTCACGAAACTTTTCACTGGGTGGGGCGGTTTGAGAAATGTAACAACGCTACCATGCGAGTTATCTGGGGTGGTATAAAATGATTGCCCGTCTCGGTCGGAACGTTACACCAACCCTTTGTTTCCTAATGTCACTTGGAAAAACAAGACAACTTCAACATTTAATTACTACATAGAGCTTACTAAAAAAGTATAACTAACTGTTTTAATTTAATAGTATTTAATATTTTGGTAAAATGGTGCACATAAATATGTGAATTAACACCAAAAAC
>NZ_JAYUWI010000140.1:0-28060 GCF_043753625.1 Nitrosomonas sp. | reverse complement strand
AAGCATCGAAAAAAGAACATAAAAACTGATTAACCAACTAAACCAGGTGGAAAGTTTTAGACGCTGATACCTGGAAAGTTTTCAACGCTGATTGACAGAATTCACCGAGTAACGATATGAATTCTAATTCCCGTTGGTTCTTCATCATGGAAATTAATTGGGATTTCCAGCTCAGCGTGACCGGTGCATAAGCCCGCAAGGTCGCAATCGAAGAATAGCTCCGCAGAATTATTTCGACAGTAAACGCATTGTATGCATTGATCAGGAAAGCGAGCTGTTCGGATTGATCCCAGTCTGAGAAATCACTTTTCTTAACCGCTGAGAGTTGTGATAAATATTTTTGTAACTGCCCATGATTGAGAGCAAGTCCATAGTAATTGACTTGACTGGCCTGTTGTTGGTTGATTCTATAAACATGCTCGCGCAGCAAATCATCCCAAGTCGTATGATCAAATCGGGCCGCTGATGCAGTATTTGCGATGCTGCATAACAGAACGATCCATAGAAATCGCTTAATTGCCATTAGGGTATTCCGTTGCTCATGATATCTATCAAGTGCTTTGCAAGTCTGGATAAAACTCACGTTCGATTCGATCGACATAATTGACGAGATTGTTCTTGGTTAGGCTATATTCTTTCAACGGTGATTCAATGGGGCAGCCGATGATATTGATGAGCAACCCAAAAGCTGTGGTATCCAGCGTGGTGGGTTGGTCACCCAAGAAATAGGGTTTGTTGCCGAGGCTTGCAGATAGCGCATCCATGTCCTGCTTGCCAAGTGCGAAGATTTCTTCAGCTTGGTGTCTACCGGTGCCATGACCCAAAATCTGCTGTTTGATTTTACGGCGCCAGCCACTGGCGACAATGTCGCGGATAATGGGCGGTAATCCGCCAAAAATTGCTTGTTTATTGACTTGCCAATTTTCATCCGTATATTGCCAGCGCGAATAAAGCGCAGCCCAAAATAAATGTTCTTCAAGTAAACGCTGTATGGCAACCGATAGGGCTAATTTTTCTTCTGGCAGTCCTTTATCCATGTCTTTATAAGTTGATTTGAGATGTGTGATGATAAAACGCGAATCACCCAAAGCTTGGCCGTTATCTTCGATGTAGGGCAGTTTTCCTTTGGGTGCGCCTAAAGGAAGCGCCGGTTTAATTTCATATTCGATCTCCGCCATGCGCAAGTAGGTTTCTATTTTGCAACAGAAAGGACTTAAATTTGGAATTCCCCAAGTGCGTTCAAATTGGTAAAGTTTTAGCATGTCAGCTCCTCATTAGTAATAATTTCAATGCTACTTGTATAGTGCAAGTTACTTTATATTATAAACTTGTTAATTGCAAGTCAGTATATTACATTACTACCTTTCTGATATTTTCTGAGTAAGGTTTTGGCGTATGACGAACAATTCGAACAAAACCATCTTTGAGCGATCGCATTGCCCGATTGCTTGCGCGCTAGATCAGTTGGGGGATAAGTGGTCTTTGCTGATTATCCGTGATCTGTTGTTGGGGAAAAGGCGATACCAAGAGTTTCTGACATCACCGGAGCGCATTGCCACAAATATATTGGCGGATAGACTGAAAAAGCTGGAAGCTGCCGGGCTTGTTATTCAACAAGCTTATCAACAAAAACCGGTACGTTATGAATATATTCTGACAAAAAAAGGAGAGGATTTGCGACCGGTATTGGAAGCTTTAGTTAAATGGGGAAAAGCATATTTTCCTGGTGCTACGGTTTTTAAGTCCCATGAATAACGACCAATTAGTGCAGAAAACGAAATCCCCCGCTGCAAGCAGCGAGGGTTGGAACTGAAGAGATATTAAGTCTGTGATTCTGGTTTTGCTTCAGTATTCTGCGTCTGTGTTGCCGCAACTCTATTTTCAAGAGTCATGATGCGGGACTCCAGTCTTGCCACCAGTGCTTTGGTTTCAGGCGATTCAACTGGGGCCTGTGGTTTTGCGGCATGCGTTTCCAGAATTTCCACGCGCGTTTGTAATTGCTCCGGCAAATTCTCTGTTTCAGGACCTGCAAGGTGTGTAAATTCCACGCTATCTTCATAAGGCTCGCGTGTGGTGCCGGTCGCTTTGACGATGGCACCAGCGATCAATCCGCCGGTAATGGCAATGATAAGGGTAATCATGATGCCGTTGAATTGCGCAATGGCAATATCCGGTACTACGAAGAAAGCACTGAGTCCACCTATTAATCCAGGCATACCGTGCAAGTTATGCACGCCACAGGTATCGACGAGTTTGAATCGGGATTCCAATACTGGCTGCAGGAAAACATAACCTAAAACAGAAACAGTACCAGCCAGCAAACCAATGCCAAATGCGCCGGTTGGAGACACTACATCGCACAAAGAACCGATAGCTACACCACCCGCCAATGCCGCATTGGCCATATCGACCATGGAGGTTTTGCCGTTGTGCAATTTGGAACTGAGAAAATAAGTAGCAATCGTTGCGCCAGACAGTGCCAGCAATGTATTGACGACCGTTTGCGGCATATTTTCCAATGGCACCAATGCTGTGGCAAAACTTGGCCAGAATATCCAAAGCACCATTGAACCCAACATGGCAAAGCGATCAGAAGTATGATCCGATTCGATCGGCTTGCTGCGTTGATAAGCTGTGGTGAGGACAATGGACATACTTAATCCAAAATAGGCACCAAATGCATGAATCACAATTGAACCGGCTGAGTCCTTAAAACCGGTGGTATAGCCAATCGCATCATCGAGCACGAGCCATTCATTCAGTAGATAAAGCGGAACGACTAAAAGAGCGAGCAATGCGTATTGAAAAACACGTAGACGCCCTAGTACAGCACCCATGGCGATTAATGCCGTGGCGACTGATAGCTCGGCAAATAACAACGAATCCAGCGTGTGCGGTGATAACTGGTGGCCAAAGATGCCATTAGCACGTAACAGGATGTAGAGCGGAAGTCCAACGGCGACGACGAGATAAGTGCCAGTTACGGCACCAAACCCATAGCGGCGGACAAATACCATGAGAAAACCAAAACCGACCAGAAGCATGGTCAGGATATTGATAATGTAATTATATTTTGCAACTACTTGTGCTTCACTCACAACAGCTGCTACTTCACTAGCGCTGACCCAACTGCTGAAACCTAGGAGAAACAGCCCCACTACGCTGAGTAGTGTTAAGCAAAAGCCTTTGTTCATATGATTCTTCCTTATTTTGGTTGTTTGGGATATTTCTGGGGAAACACTGTTTAATACTTGGTAGAAACTTCAGTTATCAATAGGGTTACAATAATTGATTACTACGTTCTGTGGCGAGACCTTTAGAGCGTGTTTTAATTTGAATGCAGATCAAATCCCCGGTCAAGAGTGTGAACTCTAATTACCATAAAAACAATAGGGTCTAGATAGATTGTTGATTATATTTGTGATGAGATTTGGGTGCGAGCAGGGGTAATCTTTGATAAAAACCGGTACTAAAGAGGGGGCGTGTATTGGCGATAGAGAATTGCTCCGCTAACGGAATATGCTTCGATGCATGCCTGCTTTTAAGGACTCGATGGCTTCCTTAGGCGTGCTTACTATTTGCTGATGGGGACAAAAGATATTTTTGGATAGTTCTCGTTGTGCATAGAATTGCCGGACAAGATCGAGCTTTTGCCATTCCGATATGCGAGGTTGTGCCCAGGTTTTATCATTCCGGCCTAAGGCATACACTTTTCTTTCTCTGGTGGCGCAGCGGATACCTTCATAACTGACATTCAAGGCGCCTGCAGAGGATTTGATAACTAAGCTAAAGCGAATGACACCATCTTCACCTATTTTTATGGAGGTTGTGTCAACGAAATATTGATTATCGCTGACAGCACCTGCATCGAATGCCATCAGATTTTTCTTATCCGGGTAAGCGGGGAGTTGTGTCAGTTGTTCAACCCAGGGTTTGTCGCTTTCAAATTCGTCTTTGAATGCTGGCTTAGCGCAAGCAAACAAAAACAAGATGCAGATCAGCGTAAGTGCTCGTTTCATGCAGCAGACAAGTCATTTAACAACGATGCGCGAACGCTGGCATCAATGGCATCTATTGTTGCCTGATAGGCTGGGTGATCAATGCCCATACTTAACGCTGTGCCTTGCCGGAGGGATTGGATCATTTCAGGGGTGAGCTCAAAACGCAGGAAATGAACGGACGAGGTTTTTTCGCTGGTTTCCCGTTCCAGATCTTCGTCGGAAATCGCATATACGGGCGTATGCCCGGCAATTTTGACCCACACTTTATCTTCGATGCCTACCATGGTAGCCAATTTGGCTGCACGCACCGTTGGATCCGGGTATTCAATCATCATGGTGGCTTTCCAGTTATGTCCATCGGGAATCAATGGCGTATAAGTCTCAAGCTCATGAATGATCTCTTCTTCCTGAAAAATACGTTCTACGTGCAACATTTCCTGAATTTGATAACGAACGGTCAATTCATCTTCAAAGATCAGCGTAATATTTTCTCCCAGAGCGATTTTGCGTGTTTTCTTATGTGTCATTACTTGCGCGCGGAAATCTTTGCGTATTTTGGCATAAGCTTCCAATGTCAGCAGGTTGTCGTGGGTTATTGGCGTCATGTATTTTTCACCGGGTTGTGTGGTATGGGTGACTGGTGGATTGGATTCGACCAAAGGCTGAAGATCGGCATCAATGCCATAAGCCATATGCAATAAAGTGAGCGGGTGTAATTTCTGCGCTTTGCTTTCGCCTATGCCTTGTTCGATATGCCGCGCGGCGATGGCGCAATCCGAACTGATGTAATCTGGATCTGATGCGGCCATTTGTTTGAAAACCGGTCGGCCAATTTTCATCGAGTCGGCAAAGTGTTCGCTTTTTACGCCCCAGGTGCCGTCATGGCCTGAACAGCGTTCTACGACGTTTATTATTGTATCGGGTATCAGTTGCAGGATATCGCGAGTCTTTTTGCCAATGTTTTGCACGCGTTGATGGCAGGGGATATGGTAAGCCACATTACCCAGCGATTTTTTGAAAACCGTCTTGAGTAAGTTGTCTTGGTTTCTTAATGCCAGATATTCAAACGGATCAAACATGGCAGCTGCAACAGCCTGAACCGCTTTATCATCCGGAAACATCAGTGGCAATTCCTGTTTGTACATCAATGTACAGGAGGGCACGGCGGAGAGAATGGCATAGCCCGCTTGGGCCAGTTTCAGTAAATGGGGAATATTTTCATTTTTGAGTTTTTCCACTGCTTCCAGATCACCCAGTTCCAGTTTCGGCATGCCGCAACAGGCTTCTTTTTCCACCAGGCAGGTTGGAATTTCATTATGTTCCAGTATCTTCAGTAAATCGTGACCGATGCCCGGTTCGTTATAATTAATGTAGCAGGTAGCATAAATAGCGACCTTGCCGGGCGTGCGAGTGCCATTTTTTACCGGAAAAGTATCGTTGGGTTTAGCGTTTGAGCGGAATTTATGGGTCGTGTATTCAGGCAGTTTTCTATCAGCATGAATTCCCAACATGCTGTCCATTAATTTTCTGGTAACCGGGGTTTTATTAATGGTGTTCACGGTTTGAACCACCACGGGGATAGTGGCGAGTTTGCCCATCAAATCAGTGCTGGAGAGTAATTTGTCACGAAAACCGGCGCCCTGACTTTTATATTTGGCTGCCTTGGCACGTAACATCAGATGCGGAAAATCAATATTCCACTCGTGCGGCGGCACATAAGGGCATTTGGTCATGAAACACATATCGCAAAGATAGCAGCGGTCGACCACTTCCCAGAACTGGTTTTTGTTGACGCTATCCAATTCACCGGTAGCGCTTTCATCAATCAGATCAAACAAGCGTGGAAAAGCTGTACAAAGATTGACACAGCGGCGACATCCCTGGCAAATATCGAAAACGCGCTCCATTTCCTGATTCAGACTGGCTTCGTTATAAAAATCAGGATTTTTCCAGTCAATGGGATGACGTTTCGGTGCTTCGAGACTGCCTTCACGAGTAGACATAAACGAGTTTCAGCGGTAGAAAAATTTTTCGATTAGAGGATGGGGTTTAGCCAACGGTATAATTGTTAGATAAACCCCCATGATTCCATGCAATAAGCGATCGTATCGTGTAACGAATTAATCGGCTAAGCTATCCAGTGCGCGCTGAAAGCGATTGGCATGTGAGCGTTCAGCCTTGGCCAGCGTTTCAAACCAGTCAGCGATTTCGTCAAAACCTTCATCGCGTGCTGTTTTTGCCATGCCTGGATACATGTCGGTGTATTCATGCGTTTCACCTGCGATGGCTGTTTTCAGGTTATCGCGGGAAGCGCCGAAAGGCATGCCGGTAGCCGGGTCGCCACAGTTTTCCAGATATTCCAGATGGCCATGCGCGTGACCGGTTTCACCTTCAGCGGTAGACCGGAATACAGCAGCGACGTCATTTTGTCCTTCTACGTCGGCCTTAGCTGCGAAATATAAATAACGACGGTTAGCTTGAGATTCACCGGCAAAAGCGGCCTTCAAGTTTCCTTCTGTTTTAGATCCTTTAAGTCCCATCATTTTCTCCTTTTTAGATTAACGAGTTTTTGTAGTTGTTAAAGATGAAAAAAATGTATTTACGTATCGCATAAAACTTAGATTGACTGAGAAACGCAGGCGTGAGGTGATGATTCTGCATCTTGCCAAAGTTTTCTTCAATCTAATCAGAGCATGGCGAGCGCGTGAAAATACAAAATCCAATCTGTGCAAGGAGACTATCGAAGGGCTTGTGGATTGTCAACTATCTGGGTGTAGAACAAGTAAACTTTTGGGTTAGTAGCGAAAGGTCCGCGATGTTTTATTAAGGCATCTGATGAAGTCGTATCGAGTTGATTGCCGCTTGCTTCTCTTAGCTGCATGGAAAGCGGGAATTCTAGTAAAATGGATCCTTCTAGGAAGCTATCCTCGTTACACCCAGTGAGTGTTTGGTATTCAATTTTTAATTTCACCTAACAGACAACGTTTAACCAACTATTTTTTAGTTTAATCACTGCGTCAATTAACTCAGTTTATGCCTTCACTTCCTTATTGGCGCCTTTCCGGTTTCTATTTCTTTTACTTTGCGGTGATTGGCGCATTTGCACCGTATTGGAGCTTGTATTTGCAATCCCTTGGATTTAGTGCGTTGCAAATCGGTGTATTAATGTCATTGCTATTATTTACCCGGATTTTCTCGCCTGCCGCCTGGGGTTGGTTGGCCGATCATATGGGAAAGCGCATTCGGGTTGTGCAGATTGCTGCTGCAAGTGGATTATTAAGCTTTTGTGGTTTTTTCCTGGGCGAATCGTTTGCCTGGGTATTTTTTGTTATGTTGTCAATGAGTTTCTTCTGGAGCGCCTCGTTGCCACTCATGGAAGCAATTACACTGTCACATTTGGGTGACCGCACTGATAAATACGGGCGTATTCGATCTTGGGGTTCCGTCGGGTTTGTTCTGGCAGTAGTCGGTATCGGTTATTTCTTGCAAAGCGTGGAAATTATCTGGTTACTTTGGATTATTCTGGGATTAAAGTTTGGCATTTTGATTTTTTCTTATCAGATTCCTGAGAAGGAAATTATCAATTACACCGCAGGATTGCATACGGTACGGCAGATCTGTCTGCGCCCGGAAGTCATGGCTTTTTTGATTGCCAGCTTATTGATGTTGTTTGCGCATGGGGCTTACTATACATTTTTCTCAATCTATCTGGTTGAACATGGCTATGACAAGGGGTTTATCGGATGGTTATGGGCTACCGGTGTGATCTGTGAAATCGGCATTTTTTTTATTATGCCGTGGTTGATGCGGCATTTCAGTTTAAAGCACATATTAATTTTTAGCTTTGCCTGTGCCATTTTGCGTTTTCTACTGATAGGGCAGGGGGTTGCTTGGCCGGTAATTATCGTCTTTGCACAAGTTTTACATGCAGCAACTTATGGCGCGCATCATATTGCGGCCATGATGGTGATACATCAATTCTTTCATGGCCGTCATCAAGCGAAAGGTCAAGCGATTTATACCAGCATTGCTTATGGATTGGGTGGCGCTTTGGGAGCAATCTCTAGCGGTTATACCTGGGATTGGCTGGGGGCGGAGACTACCTTCTTTATCAGTGCTGCCGCGGCGTTAACCGGATTGATCTTAATCGCATGGAAAATGAAACCATTCAGTCATTAATAGATTGTGCTGCGTATAGTTTGTTGAATCAGTAAACTTTATGGGATAATTGCGGGCTAATTAAAAAATTTAAATTTGTATGATGCAAACGTTATACGACAAGCTGTGGAATCAACATGTGGTTCATACTGAATCGGACGAGCCGGATAGTATGGCATTGATCTATATTGATCGCCATTTAGTGCATGAAGTGACTAGTCCGCAAGCATTTGAAAGTTTGAAGCTGGCTGGACGGAAACCTTGGCGTCTTGATTCTATCCTGGCAGTTGCAGATCATAATGTTCCAACGACTGATCGCAGTCATGGTATTCATGACCCCATTTCCCGTTTGCAAGTCGATACATTGGATCAGAATTGCGATGAATTGGGGATTACCGAATTTAAAATGCAGGATTTGCGTCAAGGAATTGTGCATGTCATTGGCCCTGAGCAAGGCGCGACATTGCCTGGCATGACGGTTGTTTGTGGCGATTCGCATACCAGTACGCACGGTGCTTTTGGTTGCTTGGCATTTGGTATCGGCACTTCAGAGGTTGAGCATGTATTAGCAACGCAGTGCTTATTGATGAAAAAAGCCAAAGCCATGCGCATTTCTGTTGAAGGCAGCTTGGGTTTGGGCGTTACCGCTAAAGATATCGCTTTGGCAATTATCGGCGAAATCGGTACTGCTGGTGGAACGGGTTATGCGATCGAATTTACTGGCAGTGCCATTCGTACGTTATCCATGGAAGGACGAATGACGCTGTGTAATATGGCGATTGAAGCCGGCGCACGTGCTGGTATGGTGGCTGTTGATGATACAACGATTGATTACATTAAAGGACGGCCTTTCGCACCCAAAGGAGAGTTGTGGGATAGGGCGGTTGCGTATTGGCGCACACTGCAGAGTGATGTCGATGCGGTTTTCGACCGGATAGTCGCTTTAGATGCTGCACAAATCAAACCCCAGGTTACCTGGGGGACTTCTCCTGAAATGGTAACTACGATCGATGGCACGGTGCCGGATCCTTCTCTTATTATCGATGAAGTGAAACGCCATGATATGCAACAAGCGTTGAATTATATGGGGTTAGTTGCCAATACACCGATTCAACAGATTACCCTCGACAAAATATTTATCGGTTCTTGCACCAATTCACGCATTGAAGATTTACGGGCGGCAGCACAAATTGTTAAAGGTAAACGCATTGCCTCGACGATCAAGCTAGCGCTGGTTGTGCCTGGTTCAGGTTTAGTCAAGAAACAAGCCGAACAAGAAGGGCTGGACCGGATTTTTCTCGCAGCCGGGTTTGAATGGCGTGAACCCGGTTGTTCCATGTGTCTGGCGATGAATGATGACCGGCTGACTGCCGGTGAACGTTGCGCTTCCACATCAAATCGAAATTTTGAAGGCAGGCAAGGCCCCGGCGGCAGAACACATTTGGTCAGTCCGGCAATGGCTGCAGCCGCCGCAATTGCCGGTCATTTTGTCGATGTGCGCGAAATAAGCGAGTGAAATAATAAATTAAATGGAAAAATTTCATACTTTTACTGGCTTGGTGGCACCGCTGGACCGTGCTAATGTTGATACCGATGCGATCATTCCAAAACAATTTCTTAAGTCAATCAAACGCTCGGGTTTTGGTCAAAACCTATTCGACGAATGGCGTTACTTGGATCATGGAGAGCCGGGAACGGATCCGGGACAGCGCCAGCCGAATCCGGAGTTCGTATTAAATCAACCACGTTATCAGGTCGCACAAATATTGCTGGCACGTGCAAATTTTGGTTGCGGTTCAAGTCGTGAGCATGCGCCGTGGTCACTTCAAGATTATGGTTTCCGTGTCATTATCGCCCCCAGTTTTGCGGATATATTTTTTAACAATTGTTTTAAGATTGGTTTATTACCGATCACTCTTGATGCGGTAGTACTGGATCGTTTGTTTGAGGCAGTCAAATCAACTGAAGGATATAGTCTCACGGTAGATCTACAGAAACAAACAGTGAGTACGCCAAACAATGAGGAATTTAGCTTTGCTGTCGATACTTTTCGTAAACACTGTTTGTTAAATGGGCTGGATGAGATCAGCTTGACGCTGCAACAAGCAGAAAAGATTAAACAATTTGAACAAAAACGATGCAGCGAGCAGCCTTGGCTGTTTATGTGAATGACATTGCTGAAAGTTAGAATATGATGAAAATTGCTGTTTTATCTGGCGACGGCATCGGGCCGGAAATCGTGGCGCAAGCCGTGCGTGTGTTGAATACTTTAAAAGCCGATGGCCTGGCAATTGAGTTGGAATATGGATTGATCGGAGGGTGTGCTGTTGATGCAACCGGAGAGCCGTATCCTGATGCAACGCATCGATTAGCGAGTCAAGCGGATGCGGTTCTGCTGGGCGCTGTAGGTGGTCCTCAATATGATACATTGCCGCGCCAACAACGTCCTGAACGCGGCTTGCTTGCTATTCGTAAGGAACTGAGCTTGTTTGCCAATCTGCGGCCAGCGATACTTTATCCAGAATTGGCCAATGCTTCCAGTTTGAAATATGACGTGGTTGCTGGACTTGATATTATGATCGTGCGCGAACTGACCGGCGATATTTATTTTGGTGAACCGCGTGGTATTGAGATGCGTGACGGGCAACGTGTCGGATTCAACACGATGATTTACAGCGAAGCAGAAATCCGACGTATTGCGCATGTTGCTTTCCGGGCAGCCAGTAAACGGCAGGGTAAGTTATGCTCCGTCGATAAAATGAATGTGCTGGAATGTACGCAATTGTGGCGTGACGTTGTTATTGAGGTATCCAAGGAGTACCCGCAAGTGATTCTTTCACATATGTTGGTCGATAATGCCGCCATGCAATTGGTTCGTAATCCCAAACAGTTTGATGTGATTGTGACCGGGAACATGTTTGGCGATATATTGTCTGACGAAGCCTCGATGTTAACGGGATCGATTGGGATGTTGCCTTCTGCTTCGCTGGATGAAAATAATAAAGGTTTGTACGAGCCGATTCATGGTTCGGCCCCCGATATTGCCGGGAAGGATCTGGCTAATCCGCTTGCGACCATACTTTCGGTTGCCATGATGCTGCGTTATACATTTAATCAGGAGGAAGCTGCGTTTCAAATAGAAAATGCAATTAAAAAAGTTTTGGCGCAGGGCTTCAGAACAAAAGATATTGATGAGCCGGGTATGAAATCTGTCGGTACGCAAGCAATGGGTGATGCCGTATTGTCATTTCTGTGAAATGGTTCTAAATCGCAAATTTAATTTAAGGATAGATTGAATTAGGGTGGAATTAGTACATTAAATCATTTGTTATGGATTTATAAAGTAAGCTAATATTTACGAAAGTTTTTTAAATAGTTAACCGATTGTCAATTTTAGGATAAGAGATAAGCAATGAAACAAGTTGGTTTTGTTGGCTGGCGAGGAATGGTCGGCTCCGTATTAATGCAGAGAATGCGAGAAGAAGAAGATTTTTCGCTGATAAATCCTATTTTTTTTACAACATCACAGCAAGGTGGTGCAGGTCCTGGAATTGGCAAGGAAATTCCATCCTTAAAAGATGCTTTTGATATCAAACAACTCAGTGCAATGGATATCATTATTTCCTGTCAGGGTGGTGATTATACCAACCAAGTTGTCAAGCAGTTGCGCCAATCCGGATGGCAAGGATATTGGATAGATGCGGCATCTGCACTGCGTATGGAAGATGATGCAGTTATTATACTAGATCCAGTTAATATGCCGGTGATCAAACAAGCGCTGCACGATGGTGTCAAGAATTATATTGGTGGTAATTGCACGGTAAGCTTGATGTTAATGGCGGTTGGCGGTCTTTTTGAAAAAGGGTTGGTGGAATGGATGAGCGCCATGACTTACCAGGCGGCATCGGGTGCGGGGGCCAAAAACATGCGCGAATTACTACTACAAATGGGTGAAGCACATAGGGTGGCAAAAGATTTACTGGATGATCCTGCTTCAAATATTCTCGATATAGATCGGGAAGTTGCAGGTACCTTGCGGAATAATAAATTCCCAACAGAAAATTTTGGTGTGCCATTGGCAGGTAGTTTGATTCCTTGGATTGATAAAGAGGTAGCCAATGGACAGAGTCGTGAAGAATGGAAAGGTCAAGCAGAGACCAATAAAATCCTCGGCAGAAGTAACCGGCAAATTCCTGTTGACGGCATCTGCGTGCGTGTCGGTGCGATGCGATGCCATAGTCAGGCTTTGACGATCAAATTAAAACAAGATGTACCATTAGATGAAATTGAAGAGATCATCGCTGGCTCGAATGATTGGGTGCAGATTGTACCCAATGATAGAGCAGCAACAACCTCAAGATTAACACCCACAGCAGTAACAGGATCCCTATCGATACCTGTAGGACGTTTGCGGAAACTAGCGATGGGTGGAGAATATTTATCTGTTTTTACAGTAGGCGATCAATTGCTCTGGGGTGCTGCGGAGCCGCTACGGAGAATGCTGCGTATACTGATTGCGCATTAATTAAGTATATTCATTTGTTCGTTCTCTTAAAGATTTTAGCTGATGATCGGTTTGTTTAAAATGAATTAGCCAGCAATTTGAGGCATAATCGCAGCTTGCGTGATTACGCTACAATGCTAGCCTTTCGATATTTATTTTCAAAAACCAGAGAGGGTATTTCGGTGTATAAAACATCTTTTAGAGTTAGCTTGTTTGTAATCATTCTGATGTTGCCATGCGCTGTTATTCAGGCAGCGGGACTCGGTAAACTGACACTCAATTCAGCATTGGGACAACCCCTAAATGCTGAAATTGATATCGTTGCCACCAACAGTGATGAAGTGCAATCTCTAAAAGCCAGTATCGCAAAGCGGGAAGCATATACGCAAGCTGGTATCAACTATGAGTCTATCCTGTCATCTGTCAAAGCCTCGATAGAGTCAAGGACTAATGGCAATCCCTATATCAAGCTGACTTCGCCGCAAGCTGTTAATGATCCGTTCTTAATGATTCTGATGGAGTTGAATTGGGCTTCAGGGCGTATATTGCGCGAATATACCGTCTTGCTTGATCCTGTTGAAGCGAAAACACAGAATCTAGCCGCAGCGAACAGCAATCCTGCCCAGAGAATAACCGTAACGAGGCTAGATGCGGAAAAATCTTCTGGTATTGAAAAAAATAATCAAGCGACAAGCTCGTCTAAATCAAAAAACAGCTCTTCTAATCAAACGAAAAAAACCTATGGACCGGTGAATCGGGGAGATACCCTATCGTCAATTGCCCGCCAGGTTTTACCAGCTGGGGTCGATCTTAATCAGATGCTTGTGGCACTTTATCGTGCGAATCGTGATGCCTTTATTGCCGACAACATGAATTTGCTCAGAACTGGTGTCGTTCTTAAGATACCCGAGAGAAGTGAAGTAACAGCCATTGATACATCAACGGCAAAGGCGGAAATCAAAACGCAGATTGGGGACTGGCGTAATTATCAAGGAAAGCTAGCGACGATCAGCAGAGAATCATCGACATCTCACACAATCAGTCAATCAGATCAAGGTCAAATCACGACCAATATTGATAAAAAATCTATAGCAGCATCTGGAACCCCTAAAGAAGTTTTGAAGCTATCAAGTGGTGCTCAGTTGCTTGATAAAAATGGTCAGATTGCTGAATCTACTTTAGTAGATCGTCTCCGGATGATGGAAGAAGATGCTATCGCACGCAATCTTGCTTTGCAGGAGGCCAATCAGCGTGTAGCGATGCTGGAAAAAAGCATTGAAAATATGAAGCAATTGCTGGAACTGAAGGATTCTGTTTTAGCTCAGGCACAAACTAAAGCAGAATCTGTTACAAGGCAACCAGAAGTTCGGTCACCTGTGACGGTTAACGCATTAACTACAAAAGATCCAAAGTTGAGTATGGATTCCCCCCCGCAGATGCAAGAAGCTCCGGTAATTCAACTCGCCACTGAAGCAATGATCCAGAATGCGACAGCTAATCCATCGCAATCACCTGATGAAACTACGGAACGATCATTGACCGATCAATTATTTGGTTATATCGAATATATTGGCGCTGCCTCGATTCTAGTATTGTTACTCACTTTGCTGATTCTTAAGCGACGTCGAGATCAGTTAAAAGCTGATGTGGAAGAAGATGATACAACGGAAAAAGACTTTGCTTCATCGATGCAGTCGCGGATGGCCTCAATGGCAACTGTCGAGACTGCTATGCCTCAGACTGATACGAACCAGTCTGTATCAGAGGAAGCAGAAAATGATTTAACCTATGAGAACATTAATGCCTATTCTGGAACTGAAGAACAGGATGAAACTTTTGATAAAAAGACGACTTATTACGAAGAAGATGCTGAATATGCTGAGAAATCTGACTCGCATCCAGCATCTATTTCTGAGTCTCGGATTGGAGATGAGCTGTTGCCAGATAATTTTCAACAGGATGTTGATACAGATTCAAAAGAAGATTTTGAAGAAGATTATAGTCAATTCATTGATTCTTCGCAGAAGGATGGTTCCGCAGATTTTACCAATGAAATTGATTTTGATTTGAGCGATGAAACCGATGAGGGCAAAAAGAATTTAGCTTTCAATCAATCTTTCTCAACAGAAAGTTCTGTGAAACAGAGTACTGAATTTCCTGATGATTCAGAGCAGTCTTTAGATTCTGTAAATTCCGATGATAAAGCTGCAGAAAAGAATAATGAGGGGATAGATTTTGATCTTGCTGACTCAGATATCGATTTGACGGAAGAAGAATCTGTAAATGAAACTGAGGTTTCCAAGATGAATGATGAGTTTAACTCTTTTGATAGCAATGCAGAAAAAGCCAGCTTAACTGATGAACCTTTGGAGTTTGATAAACCTCAAGAGATTGTGCCGGATACGATGGAATCAGAGTCATTGTCTAAGATGCCTGAACTCGAATTAGCCGATATTAATTTGGATCTTGAAGATGCCAATCCGGTGGGCGAGAAAGATGAAAAGGCGGATTTGAATGATACGGGTGAGGCATGGCAGGAAATTGAAACCAAGCTCGATTTGGCAAAAGCTTATCTGGAAATGGATGATAAAGAAGGTGCCAAAGAAATGCTTGAAGAAGTGGCGCGCGACGGGGATATGAAACAAAAAAAAGCTGCGAAGAAAATGCTGAAAACCCTTTAGCGGGAGTGTTGAGAAACTATCTACGTTGCCGCTACGGTGTTAAAATCAAGTTCAAAATGCTCATTGATTATACATAATTGCGCATTTCCGCCTTTTTCTTCCTTGAGTTGACTGCTTCGAATATGTTTTTTAACTGCCTGTTAGCGATATCTATTGGTCACATAGCAATATCTGACATTGATCAATTTGGAATGGCGGTTTTTTCTTCGTGCGGATAGTGCTTGTCTTAGAATATGACGGTAGCCGGTATTGCGGATGGCAAAGTCAACCGGCAGGCTGTTCGATTCAAGATGCGCTTGAGACAGCTTTATCTAAGATAGCAAAAGAAGCAATTCGCGTCATTACCGCTGGGCGTACCGATGCCGGGGTTCATGCACTTTATCAGGTGGTGCATTTTGATACACTTGCACAACGCCCGACCAGCGCCTGGATACGCGGAGTGAATGCGCTATTGCCAGGGAACATAGCGATACTGTGGGCAACCGAAGCATCCGAAAAATTTCATGCAAGATACAGTGCAATTGAGCGACGTTACATTTATTTGCTATTAAATCACCCAGTTCGACCAGGCACTCATGATAAAAAAATAGGATGGTATCATCAGCCGCTTGCGTTGGAGAAAATGCAAACTGCAAGTAACATCTTGATCGGAGAACATGATTTTTCCTCGTTTCGATCAGCCGAATGCCAGGCAAAATCTCCTATTCGGACGATGACACAATTGAACATCACGCGCCACGGAAATTTATTGATTTTTGATCTGCGCGCCAATGCGTTCTTGCAGCACATGGTAAGAAATATTATCGGTTGCCTTGTATATATTGGTAAAGGAAAGTATTCTGCTGAATGGATGTATGAGTTGTTGGAAAGTCGCAATCGGATATACGCAGCACCAACTTTCTCTCCTGCAGGGTTATATCTGGTGGGTGTGAAATATGATTGCGGCTGGCGCATGCCGGAATTAGCTGAAGTGCCAATTATTCCAGGACTATCCACTCGTAATTAGGTACACAAAAAAGACTATTGATTATTATGTCAGTGCGCGTAAAAGTATGTGGAATTACCCGTTGTGAAGATGCGCAAGCGGCAGTTCAATTAGGTGTCGATGCAATTGGTTTTGTTTTCTGGCAGCAAAGCGCACGTTATATTGACCCGAATTCGGCAAGCCGGATTACGGAAAATATACCGCCTTTTGTTTGTACCGTCGGTGTTTATGTAGATCCCGATGCGGCATGGGTTGAAGAAACCAGTAAAGTTTCAAAATTAAATTTGCTCCAATTTCATGGTGATGAAACACCGGAGTTTTGTAATCAATTTTCTCAGCCTTATATTAAGGCGATTAGGGTCAAACAAGACACAGATTTGCTACAATACGCTGAAAGATATAGGACTGCGAAAGCATTATTGCTGGATACTTATGCTGCAGATATGCCCGGGGGCACGGGACATACTTTTAATTGGGGACTTATCCCGCAATATCTGCCATTGCCGCTTATTCTTTCTGGTGGTTTAAATCCAGATAATGTAGCAATGGCAATTAAGCAAACTCAGCCGTGGGCGGTTGATGTTTCAAGTGGCGTGGAAGCTTCAAAAGGTATTAAAGATGAACAAAAAATTTTTGCTTTCATGCAAGGAGTTAAACAATTGTGAGTGCTTATGATCTCCCCAATAAAAATGGTCACTTTGGACCTTATGGAGGCATATTTGTAGCTGAAACGTTAATTTCGGCACTTGAGGATTTACGCAAGCAATATGAGTTTTATCGTGACGACCCGGAATTTCGGGCAGAGTTTTCCTATGAATTAAAGCATTATGTAGGACGCCCCAGTCCAATCTATCACGCTAAAAGATGGTCTGAGCATTTGGGTGGTGCGCAAATACTGTTGAAACGTGAAGATTTGAATCATACCGGCGCGCATAAAATAAACAATACAATTGGACAGGCATTGTTAGCCCGGCGCATGGGTAAAAAACGTGTCATTGCTGAGACGGGTGCTGGCCAACATGGTGTGGCCAGTGCGACAGTGGCGGCGCGGTATGGGATGGAATGCGTTGTTTATATGGGCTCTGAAGATGTTAGGCGGCAAGCAACCAATGTCTATCGTATGAAACTCTTGGGTGCAACAGTGGTGCCGGTAGAATCGGGATCTCGAACATTAAAAGATGCGCTAAATGAGGCAATGCGTGACTGGGTTACTAATGTTGAGAACACTTTTTATATCATTGGTACAGTCGCCGGACCACACCCCTATCCGATGATGGTCAGGGATTTTCAGGCGATTATAGGAAAAGAAGCCAAGGTACAGATGCAAGAGGATTTCAATCGGCAACCGGATGCACTCATTGCCTGTGTTGGTGGGGGATCAAATGCAATCGGGTTATTCTATCCTTATATTGATGATGTGAATGTCCGGCTGATTGGCGTGGAAGCGGCGGGAAAAGGTATTGATACCAACCAGCATGCAGCGACCTTATCAACGGGTAGACCCGGAGTATTACATGGAAATCGTACCTATCTTATCCAGGATGAGAATGGTCAGATTATTGAAACACATTCTATTTCAGCCGGTCTTGATTACCCCGGCGTTGGACCGGAACATGCTTGGCTTAAAGATTGCGGGCGTGCAGAATATGTTGCAATTACCGATGATGAAGCGCTAGAAGCATTTCATACACTCTGTCGCTATGAAGGCATAATGCCAGCACTGGAATCAAGCCATGCTCTGGCCTATGCTGCTAAATATGCGCCTACATTACCGAAAGACAAATTGCTGCTGGTTAATCTATCTGGCCGAGGTGACAAGGATATGGCGACTGTCGCGCAAATGTCCGGGTTAACACTCTAGCATTTCGATAATCAGTGTTGTGCATTTGTAATTTTCCGAAAAGAATTGAGAGTGGATTGAGCCGATGAGCCTAGATAGTATTAAAAATTTAATGAGTTTTTTTAGTGGACAAAGTGACACTAAAAAAATAAGTCGTATCGCTAAAATATTTGCTACATTAAAAAAACAAAATCGAAAAGCTTTAATTCCATTTATCACGGCTGGTGATCCCAATCCGGAAATCACGGTCCAGTTAATGCATCAGCTTGTTCAATCAGGTTCTGACATCATAGAGTTAGGCATACCCTTTTCAGATCCGATGGCGGATGGGCCTACGATACAGAGATCTTCGGAGAGAGCTTTAAAACATCATGTGAGTCTGAATGGTGTACTGGATATGGTGGCAGAATTCAGAAAAACGGATACGGATACACCCGTTGTTTTGATGGGATATGCAAATCCTATTGAAGCACTGGGTTATGAATTGTTGGCAGTCAAAGCAAAAGAATGTGGTGTCGATGGTATTCTAATCGTTGACTATCCGCCTGAAGAATCAGGTGAGTGGGTGCAATGCTTAGATCAGCATGGGATCGATGCAATCTTCTTATTATCTCCCACAACATCCCAGGAACGGATTGAGCAAGTGGCGAAAATAGCGAGAGGCTATATTTATTATGTTTCGTTAAAGGGTGTAACCGGCGCATCACACCTTGATCTTCAGAATGTGAGTGTCATGTTGATGCAACTACGTCAGTATATTTCACTACCGATTGGCGTTGGATTCGGTATTCGTGATGGAGCAACAGCTAAAGCAGTAGCTGGTCTGGCAGACGCTGTAGTAGTGGGTAGTCGAATTATAGAAGAGATTGAGAAATCGGATGGCGAAGAGCTACTACATAATGTAGGAAACTTGTTGAATACGTTACGCAAAGCCATTGATGAAAATTAAAGCAATATTCAACCTGCAGTTTAGGAAGCGATCCTCATGAGTTGGTTTCAGAATATTATTCCACCAAAAATAAAAAGAAAAGAAACTGGTGAAAAGAAAATCGTGCCAGAAGGTTTGTGGAGTAAATGTAATACTTGCGAAGCCGTTTTATATTACACAGATTTGGCTAAGAACCTGAATGTTTGTCCTAAATGTGATTATCATAATCGCATTTCTGCAAGAAACCGTCTTGATTTGCTGCTTGATCCCGATGGTCAGAATGAAATTGGTGCCGAGGTGATTGCAACAGATGCACTTAAGTTCAAAGATAGCAAACGTTATGTAGATCGATTAGCGCAAGCAAAGGAAAGTACTGATGAAGATGATTCTTTGGTTGTAATGCAAGGAACCATCAAGACTGTCCCGGTAGTCGTTGCAGTATTTGAATTTGGTTTTATGGGCGGATCAATGGGTTCTGTTGTCGGCGAACGTTTTGTACGTGGTGTTAAAACATGTATTACTCACCATTTGCCATTTATATGTTTCAGTGCCAGTGGCGGTGCACGCATGCAGGAGGGTTTGTTTTCACTAATGCAAATGGCTAAAACAACCGCTGCACTGACACGATTAAGCCATAACAAATTACCTTTTATCTCAGTATTGACAGACCCAACCATGGGTGGTGTTTCAGCAAGCTTTGCCTTTATTGGTGATGTGGTCATTGCCGAGCCCGGTGCACTTATCGGATTTGCCGGCCCGCGCGTTATTGAGCAGACAGTGCGTCAAAGACTTCCCGAAGGCTTCCAGCGAGCTGAATTCTTATTGCAGCATGGCGCGATTGATATGATTGTGGATCGAAGACAAATGCGCGGCAAGATTGTCAATCTTTGTACGCAACTGATGCGCGTGCCAGCACCCACATCCTAAATCAAGATTAGTTCATACGACATGAATGCAACAAGTAGCGGACCTGACTTACTCGCTGACTGGTTAGCTTATCTTGAAGCGCTTCATCCAAAAACCATTGAAATGGGATTGGATCGTGTAAATCAGGTCAGACAGAAACTTGGACTGATACCTAAATTTCCTATTATTCTAGTTGGTGGTACGAACGGTAAAGGTTCAGTGTGTGCGATGCTTGAATCGATATTGTGTTGTGCTGGTTACCAAGTAGGTTGCTATACTTCACCCCATTTACTTCGCTATAACGAACGTGTTCGTATCGATAAAAAAGAGATTGATGATGAAAGATTTTGCTACGCATTTGCGCGAATAGATGTCGCAAGAGAAAATTGTCAAACTTCTTTAACTTTTTTTGAATTCGGTACACTGGCTGCGATGTATTTGTTTGTTAAGGCTCAAGTTGATGTAGCAATTTTGGAAGTGGGTTTGGGGGGGCGACTTGATGCTGTCAATATATTTGATGCGGATTGTTCAATTTTAACCAGCATTGATTTAGATCATATGGAATATCTTGGAGCTACGAGGGAAAAGATAGGATTTGAAAAAGCCGCTATTTTTAGAAAAAACAAACCGGCTATTTGTGCGGAAATTAATTTACCCGACTCGGTTAATCAACAAGTTGAAAGTATTGGTGCAAATTTTTTTCAATTTGAAAAAGCATTTGGTTTTTCAAAGAAGAATACACAGTGGGATTTTTGGGGACCGAAGGGCTGGCGATACTCTCTCCCTTTTCTTGCTTTGCGCGGTGAGAAACAGCTGCAAAACGCGAGTACTTGCTTAGCTGCACTAGATACGCTAGATGAATTGCTGCCTGTCAGTATGAATGAAGTACGTCAAGGGCTAATTGAAGCTGTCATACCAGGCCGGTTTCAAGTTGTTTCAACGCAACCCATGATAATTCTGGATGTGGCACATAATCCGGCTGCAGCTTCTGTTTTGTCTGAAAATTTGGTTGCGACAAAACCGGCTGGCTATACCTACGCTGTATTTGCTATGCTGCAGGATAAAGACATTTTTGGAGTGATTCAGGAATTAAAAAATGATATTGATTTCTGGCTAATATCATCAATTCATACTCCTCGTGCTGCTACTGCTGATTATTTAATCAATGAGATTCATAAAGCCGGTATTTCAAATAACAAGAACGTCATTTATAAGTTTCCAGATTGTGTGGCGGCTTTTGTTTTTGCCTGTGAACGAGCAACTAAAAATGATAGAATCTGCATATTCGGATCTTTCTATACAGTGGGTGACGTGTTGCGTTATTTGAACACGCTTCATAGCAAGTAATAATTGGATATTTCAAATGACAAAAAATATCAGTGAAGAAGAATTATTGCTACGAAAGCGCGCGAGAAGACGTTTGGTTGGCGCTATCGTTTTAGTTCTCATTTCGGTAATTGTATTACCGATTATTTTCGATGAACCAAAATCCGATAATGAAAAACATGAGATTGCCATTAATTTGCCAGTACCTGGTAAGAACAGCAAAAATAGTTTTATATCCAAAGCAGATCCAGCAGGTCGCGAGTCTATTATTGGCGTAGAGGCATTACCTGAATTACAGAGTAAACCTAAAGTTACCCCACAAGACACTGAGGAAATCATCCAAGTGTCCGGTGAACAGAAACGCACTCCGATCCCAGGCATTAAACCGAAAGTTAATAAACCTCCCATTGAAGTAAAAAACACAAATGCTATAAATAATGCGGCAGCAACTGTCGCGGCGACAGCGTCTGCGACAACTACTTCAGCTGCTGCAACTGCAACTGCAACTGCAACTGCAACTGCAACTGCAGATACGACGAAGGGATTCGTCGTACAACTAGGTGCATTTTCTGATCAATTGAAAGCAAAGCAGCAACAGGCAATTTTGGTATCAAATGGATTTAAGGCCTATATGGAAACACTTAGAATTGATAATAATGAAGTGACGCGTGTGCGTATTGGTCCTTTTATGATCCGAAGTGCTGCAGAGAATGAATTAAAAAAGCTAAAGAAGATCGGCTTAGATGGGGTAGTGGTGCCAAGATGATTGTAAATATTCCATCTTTCTTAACTTTTGAACTAATTTTTATTCATAGCGCTTAATTACAAGAACTGTATTAATTTTAACCGATGACTGTTTTTGATTATGTTGTATCCGGTATTTTCCTCGTATCGATAGTTCTCAGTATTATTCGAGGATTTGTTCGTGAAGCACTGTCTGTTGCAGGTTGGATAGTTGCTTTTATAGTAGCTAGCGCGTATGCATCATTTTTTGAACAATTTCTGCCTACTGAAATAGCCGGTGAGACACTCCGGATTTCTATTGCATTTGTTTTAACATTTCTTTCCGTATTACTTATTACTGCCTTAGCGACAATGTTGCTGTCAGTTCTAATTAAAGGTATTGGGTTAGGGTTTATCGATCGATTGCTTGGTTCGATATTTGGGTTTATCAGAGCACTCGTTATTGTGATGTTACTGGTTCTGATCGCTGGACTGACAACGATTCCTAATCAAGTATTTTGGCAGCAAGCTATTTCCAGTCGTCCGTTGGAAGCGATTGCAATACAAATTTTACCTTGGTTGCCAAATGATCTGTCAAAGCGTATCAGCTACGAAAGAAAAGAAAATTCTTAATATGATTCACTACGCTTGCATTTGTGTGATTATTATTCCACTTATTAAATATTTTCAATCTACATCTTTGAGCTGATTAGAGAAAATCTTACGGAGTATTTCTATGTGTGGAATTCTCGGCATTGTTGCAAAATTGCCAGCCAATCAATTGCTTTATGATGGCTTATTAATGCTGCAGCATCGTGGACAAGATGCAAGTGGTATAGTAACCGCACAAGGTAATACTTTTCATATGCACAAAGGCCTTGGATTGGTGCGAGATGTATTTCGTACCCGGAATATGCGAGCGTTAGCCGGTAATATCGGTATTGGCCATGTACGTTATCCCACAGCTGGATCTGTCAATTCTGCAGCTGAAGCGCAACCTTTTTATGTGAATTCACCTTTTGGTATTGTACTGAGTCATAATGGAAATTTGACAAATGCGGAGGAGCTTAGCCAGGAATTGTTTAGGGCTGACTTAAGGCATGTCAACACCAATTCAGATACTGAAGTTCTGCTGAATGTTTTCGCACACGAATTACAGGAAAGCACGCGTAATTGCCAGCTCGATCCTGCCACAATCTTTACGGCTGTATCGGGTGTACATAAACGTTGCAAAGGTGCCTATGCAGTTATAGCCATGATTGCCGGATACGGATTGTTAGCTTTTCGCGATCCCTATGGCATACGCCCGTTAGTTTTTGGTACGGTAGAGAGTGAAAACGGGCATGAATACCTGATTGCTTCAGAAAGTGTTGCTCTCGATACACTAGGCTTTAAACTGATACGCGATGTAGCGCCAGGAGAAGCTATTTTTATTGATGAAGCTGGAAATTTTTACAATAAACAATGTGCGACCAATTATTCACTGAATCCTTGTATTTTTGAATATGTATACCTGGCCCGGCCTGATTCCGTGATCGATGGTATTTCGGTCTATGAAACACGATTGAATATGGGCGAGCATCTCGCTGAAAAAATTAGAAAATCAATGCATCATCTGGATATTGATGTGGTAATTCCGATACCGGACTCAAGCCGGCCGAGTGCATTGCAACTCGCCAATCAATTGGGGGTCAATTTTCGCGAAGGTTTTGTTAAGAATCGTTATGTTGGTCGTACCTTTATTATGCCTGGTCAGCAACAACGGCGTAAATCAGTACGTCAGAAACTCAATGCAATCGGTATAGAATTCCGTGGCAAAAATGTTTTATTAGTTGATGATTCAATTGTACGTGGCACGACAAGTCGTGAGATCGTGCAGATGGCACGTGAGGCTGGTGCACATAAAATTTATTTTGCATCTGCAGCCCCTCCAGTGAGATACCCCAATGTGTATGGTATCGATATGCCCACGCGCCAAGAATTAATTGCAACCGATCGTAGCACAGAGGAAATTTGCCGTGAAATTGGTGCAGATTACCTTATTTATCAAGATCTTGAAGCACTTGTCCGAGCTATCTCAAAAATATCTCCCACTGTAAAAAATTTTGAGACTTCATGCTTTGATGGAAACTATATAACAGGCGATGTAACAACAGAATATTTACGCACCATTGAGTTACAACGAAATTCCAGTCAATCTTTTTTGCAAACCAGATCTAATACACAACTTGATTTAAGTTTGGTTTTCTCTGATTAGTAATTTCTGTTTATATTTAATTGATTACACTTTTCAATGCTGACAACAGTTGAATAAATAGTAGTGAATACTAAAATATTTTCAGATTGTTAACATTTTTACGTTTTTGCTTGAGGTTTTATAGACATGTCTGATCATTTACAACCAGAGACACTTGCACTCCATACCGGTATTCATCGTAGTCAGTTTAATGAACATTCCGAGGCAATGTATTTAACATCAAGTTTTGTCTTTGATAGCGCCGCACAGGCAGCTGCACGCTTTTCCGGGAGTGAGCCGGGGAATATTTATGCCCGGTTTACCAATCCAACTGTAACCGCATTCGAAGAGCGGCTTGCGGTGCTGGAAGGCGCAGAAGCATGTATTGCGACTTCTTCTGGCATGTCAGCAATACTTGCATGTGTAATGGGATTACTCTCTGCCGGTGATCATATCGTCGCTTCGCGCAGTTTATTTGGAGCCACTGTCAATTTATTTAATAACATATTGAAGCGATTTAATATCGATACCACGTTTGTATCGGCTACGGATGTTAATTCATGGGAAACTGCAATACAGCCTAACACCAAGCTATTTTTTCTGGAAACGCCGTCCAATCCATTAACAGAAATTTCAGATATCGCTGAATTATCAAAAGTTGCCAGAAGGTCTGGTATTTGGCTAGTCGTTGATAATTGTTTTTGTACACCCATCCTGCAAAAACCGCTCGAGCTGGGTGCTGATATTGTCATACATTCTGCAACCAAGTATTTGGATGGGCAAGGTAGGGTATTGGGGGGCGCCGTGTTAGGTAACCAGGAATTGCTAATGGATGGCGGTATATATGGGTTTTTGCGTACAGCTGGACCAACACTCAGTGCATTCAATGCATGGGTTATATTGAAAGGTCTGGAGACACTCAAAATACGCGTGGAGGCACATGCCGAGAATGCCCTGAGAATGGCTCGATGGCTTGAATCCAAACCGAATGTGACGCGCGTATTTTATCCTGGCTTAATGTCTCATCCGCAATATGAGTTAGCTAAACGTCAACAGAAATCAGGTGGTGGTATTGTCACATTTGAGGTGAAAGGTGGCAAAGAGGCGGCTTGGCGTGTTATTGATTCGACACGTCTGATATCGATCACTGCTAATCTGGGCGATGTCAAGAGCACGCTGACACATCCCGCAACGACAACCCATGCTCGTATTAGTCAAGAAGCAAGAGATGCCGCTGGTATATCCGATGGGTTGTTACGTATCGCCGTGGGGTTAGAAGCGGTACAGGATCTTCAGGATGATCTAGTACGAGGTTTGTCGTAAAAAAACGTGATTGTTGTGCATGTTTAACTTACATCAAAAATGCTTTCTACTACTTGCCAGTGATTAAGTTACTTCAGCTTTCTGAATAATAACATCTTCGAGCGGAACATTTTGGTGACCAGCAGAATCTCCGGTTTTAACTTTCTTGATTTTATCAACGACATCCTGACCTTCAATTACTTTTCCGAATACACAGTAACCATAGCCTTGTGATGATGGGGATTTATAATTTAAAAATCCATTGCTGGCCACATTAATAAAAAATTGCGCGGTTGCGGAATGCACGTCAGCACTACGCGCCATCGCGATGGTATAAGTGTCATTCTTGAGTCCATTAGCAGCCTCATTTTGAATGGGTGCTTGCGTGGTTTTTTGTTTCATTCCGGGCTCAAATCCGCCACCCTGAATCATAAAATCATCAATGACACGATGAAATAAGGTGTTGTCATAAAATCCACTGGTAACGTAATTTAAAAAGTTCTGCACAGTTTCAGGTGCTTTCTCACTATCCAGTTCAAGTGTTATAACACCAAAATTAGTTTGTAATCTGACCATATCAATCCTTTATGGGTTTATGATTCCTGTTACTGAGGGTTCTGTTTCTCAGGGACAGGTAATTTAATAATTTCTTCGATAATTACGCTGTTTTTTGGCACATCACCTGAAAAAGGGCCGCCTGATCCAGTTGGTGTGGATGCGATCTTATTCACAATTTCCATGCCGGTGATTACTTTGCCAAATACAGTGTATCCATAACCGCTTTGGCTGGGTGCTTTATAATTGAGGAATCCGTTATTCGCGATATTAATAAAGAACTGTGCGGAAGCAGAATGCGGATCCGATGTGCGTGCCATTGCTATCGTTCCGATTTCATTCTTTAAACCATTGGCAGCTTCATTCTGAATCGGTGGTCTGGTCGGTTTCTGTTTGAAAGCAGTATCGAATCCGCCGCCTTGAATCATAAAACCGGATATCACACGGTGGAACAACGTGTTTTTATAGAAACCCTCTTCAATATACTGCAGAAAATTTTCAACTGTTTTGGGGGCTTTGTCCGGATAAAGCTCAAGTACGATATTCCCACTACTCGTTTTCATTTCAACTCGTATGTCTGCGGCATTAACACTCAGGTTTATCGAAATTAAAAACAGAAAAATCAAAATCTGGCAGAGTCGCATAGTTATCCTATTAGTTATAAACGAGGGTAAGAGTTTCATATTTGCAATATGCTATACTCATTGGCTATTTATTTCCTGATTCAATCATCAAGAACATCCGGAATTCTATCAAGAAGATAGTCAGCTCCACAATTTTATCTGTTGGCCTTATGCTTAAAATTTATAACTCAATCGCCCGGGAAAAACAAGACTTTGTTCCTATCCTGCCTGGAAAAGTAAAAATATATGTTTGCGGCATGACTGTTTATGATTACTGTCATCTGGGGCATGCGCGGGTTTTGGTTGTTTTTGACACGGTTGTCCGCTGGTTTAAGGCAAATGATTTTGATGTTAGCTATGTACGGAATATTACCGATATCGACGACAAAATTATCAAACGCGCGCAAGAAAATAATGAATCAATCGAAACGCTGACAGATCGTTTTATTCAGGCCATGAATGAGGACTCTTCAGCGTTAGGCGTTTCATCACCGACCTACGAACCGCGTGCAACGGGTTATGTCGAAAACATGATCGGTATGATCGGTACTTTGGTTGAGAAGAATCTTGCCTATCAGGCAAGTAATGGCGATGTTTATTATGCTGTGCACAATTTTCCAAGTTACGGAAAACTTTCCGGCAAGTCTCTGAATGATTTGCGTGCCGGTGAGCGTGTCGAAATCGATTCGAATAAAAAAGACCCGTTAGATTTTGTGCTGTGGAAATCGGCAAAGCCGGGAGAGCCGTCTTGGGAATCGCCTTGGGGGAAGGGACGTCCAGGCTGGCACATTGAGTGCTCGGCAATGAGTGAGCAACTATTGGGCGTGCATTTTGATATTCATGGGGGGGGGCAGGATCTGCAATTTCCACACCATGAAAATGAAATTGCTCAAAACTTTGGCGCCTGTAATTGTATGGGTGCCAACTATTGGTTGCACGCCAATATGCTGTTGCTGAATGGTAAAAAAATGTCAAAATCGGATGGCAATAATATTACGCCAGCCGAGTTATTTACTGGCAATTCTCCACACGTTTCAAAAGGTTATACAGCCATGATTGCTCGCTTTTTCTTTCTACAAGCGCATTATGGCTCTACGCTTGACATGAACGATGATGCTTTGCAAGCAGCAGAAAAAGGATATAAACGCTTGATGGAAGCGAATAAAATACTCCAAAGCCTTGATACACTAAAGGGAGGTGATGGTAATTTTATTTTAGATAAAGACATCAAAGACTTAATGGCGATGACATATGAGGATATGAATGATAATTTCAATGCTCCAAAAGCCCTC
>NZ_JAYUWI010000139.1:0-28147 GCF_043753625.1 Nitrosomonas sp. | reverse complement strand
CGGGATGCTTCCAATGCATCCGCGCATTGCTCATCTGTGCCAAACTGCGCAAGGAATGCAGGTAAGGACAAGCCTGCTTGGAATTGGATATGGTTCATAACCATGGCAATTTCTCTTTGATGGGTTTGCTTGGGTCAGTATGCGCCTAATAATAGAGAAAATCAGGTTTGGCTGAAGAATCTTTCTAATCAGGAAATTTATTACAACAATTTGGCATGATCGCTTCTATGAGTCGCAAGGGGGATTGCTATGATAATGCCCCGATGGAAAGCTTCTGGGGAATACTTAAAACCAAGCTGGTGCATCATAGAAAACTCAAAACACGACAACAGCCCATTCAGGAGATTACCGAATATACAGAAATCTTCTATAACCGACAGAGAAAACAGAAAAAGCTCGGCTATTTGTCACCGGCACACTTTACGCAGCAATATTATGCAAATCTGCTTGCTGCTTAAACCGATGGATTCCATTTTTGACAGTACATATCAGTTTGGTGGTTTGCAATAAAAGCTTGATGGAAACTCCGCATTACGTTGCTTGTTTCTAATGACGTCCCCCCCTTCATTCACACAAACCATAATAGCTTTATCCAGAATTGGAAAATACTCATTAGATCCCGGTTGTGCCAAAGTTGGTGGCACTTTTTCTTTTATCCTCGCACATAGATCGTGTTCACCTGGTTTTGATGCATTATCTTGCATGGCAGGCAATGGGCAAAGGCTACACGGATCTCCCGAACACAAACACCCCTTACAACTTGCAAATACCGATGTTGCGAACATAACCAGCGACAAACCACAAATAAAAATTACACATACTTTTAGCAATAGTGCCCCTGGCGACATATACATTCTAGTTCCTTATATTAGTAGTCAAATAATGTTTACAGATAGCAATGAACAAGAATTCACGTTTTTTGGTATTATTAGCAACAAATAGAACTGTCCTATTTAGTAGCAAATGAATTGTCCGCCTTTAATTAAAACGCAATGAATCCGTATTGTGATTCATTGCAAAGCTAAGGCGGCGGACTTACGCACCAACTTTTCATTTTGTTTTATTTCCTGCCCTGCTTTATCATAATTTGCGATTTTTCGTGGTCCGTACAAAATCGCCAACCTGTCATCTGAATAGCGCAATACGGTAACCTTCTTGGCCTTCACATAGTGACATCGATACTGATCAGTAGGTATCTTGCAGTTTCAGGTTATTAAAATTGACACAGTGATCATGACCCACTATGCGCTCATGGCGCTCACACAGATAATCTTCATGTCCACAATCCAAGGCACAAAAGCTGATCCTTCTACCGCTGCAGGTTACATAAATTCAGCATTAAAGGCAGGCATATATACTTCCTTCAGATAATGATTTGCTGCCTCCATATCTGTGATGCCAGCCAAAGCCAGTTCCTTGGGCAAATGCGCCTGATGTATGCTAATAGTGGCTGCCACGATCCGAGTAGAAGGAAGAAAACAATCCAAATTTCTCAATAACTTCGTGAACACCTCTGAAACTGCTGGTAGTAACAACTTCCTCAACAAAAAACATCGAGTAGTGCTCATTTGTAGCAATATCCATGGTGACAATCAGATCCCACTTCTGATTCACTAGCCATTCATAGGTGCTACCATCCTGATGAATCATCATTTCGAAGTGTTTAAATTCCAACCTGAATCATGACCTCGATATTGCTCAGTCAGTTGCATCACTTCCTTAACCGGTGCGCAACGGTGTGACGCCTGGGTGAGTCGCATATCCATCAGTGCTTCTAAATCACCTTCGCCGTATTTAATCATGTAACGCCGAAATGTGCGATCACATACGCTAAGTAGCAAAGCTGCTTCTGCGTGCGTGAATCCTCTACTTCTCCAGCCTTCATACGCTTCTTCAAATCTTATCTTCCTGGTCTCCTGTAGCCATTCTGTCCGTTTCATTTGAAACCCTCCTTGGGTTCCAAATGAAACAAAACCGGGCAGATCATTTGCTTTCTACATCACGCATTTTGGTATACTGATTTTACAATATCTTAAGATACAATAGCACAGAGGAAGAAACATGGTAAAGGTTGCCTACATCGACTGTTTGATTGGTGCGCTATGAACCTACCTATTCATATGCCGGTAATCAGGTTTTATTAAAAGAATCTTGATGTAGAACTTAATCGCGCCACATTGTAGAGATGAGTCTGTTCGCTGAATCATATGTTGCATAGAATTCTGAACTCACTCTCTCTTTGCTACATAAACTCACTATACAGAATAATAACTTAATGATTTAAAGGGTAATTATGAGAATAAACTCCAATTTTAGGAAATACAATTTCACCATTTTATTTACTAAAACTTGCTTCATTCTTTCTCTGAATGTCTTAGTTCTGCCTTTTGTGTACGCAGAAAATATTGCTGATCTTCAAAAAAACGCCAGCATTGCCTATGACAAAATGATGCAAGCCAAGCAATCAGCGGATACTTTAAATAAGGATGCTGTTTTTGCAGAAAAGACATTTGCCGCAATTAAACAGAAATTAGCCACAGCCGAGCAAGAGGCTGAAACTGCCAGAAAAAAATCAGAACAGGCTAGGATCTCAATGGAACAGGCAATCAATCAATGGAAACAAGCTTCAGATGCGTTAGCTAATGAATGGGGGAAAACTGATAGAAAATAAACAGGGCTAATTCGACTTCAAGAAAAGTATCATTTTGACATGAAGAATACCGGCTTCCAAAAATTCTTCCCCAGAAACCTTGAATCCAAATTTTTCGTAGAATTTAACTGCGCTCGCTTGTGCATTGAGCATTACTTTTTGTTTATGCCGGTTTCTTAATTCTTCCAGCATCTTTTGCAGCATGGCACTGCCATATCCTTTACCCCGCCATTCCTTTAATACTGCCATACGTCCAATATGACCATCCGGCAATAATCTTGCAGTCCCCACGGGTTGTCCATCAGAATTGCTTGCTAACACATGTGTACTAATTGCATCAAACTCATCCCATTCCAAAGATTCCGGAACTTGCTGTTCATGAATAAAAACTTCAGTTCGGATAGCACGCAAAGTGAGTACTTCATCTTCCCAGCTCACAATATGTACCGGATGAGAGTAGCGCATGATTTACTTCTTGCAGTTGGTTAGGTTGGTTACTGCACATTGAGTGACCAATATTCATTATTTGAAAGGATGGCGCAGCAGGATAGTATCTTCTCTATCAGGTCCTGTAGAAATCATATCAATGGGTATTTCACAAACTTCTTCCAAGCGTTTCAGATAATCCTGTGCGGCTTTTGGCAGTTGATCAAACTCTTTAATTCCGGCTGTATTTTCTGACCATCCGGGTATTTCCTCGTAGATCGGTTCACAACAATCCAGATCATCAGCACCAATCGGCAGTATATTGCTATTATTACCATCGCTCAGTTTATACCCTACCCCAAGATTAAGAATTTCTACACCGTCTAAGACATCTAATTTAGTAATACATAGCCCTGTGACTCCGTTTATTTGAATCGAGCGCTTTAGTGCAACCGCATCAAACCAACCACAGCGGCGAGGACGCCCTGTTGTCGAACCGAATTCATGTCCACGTGTGGCAAGATGCTTGCCTACTTCGTCGTCCAGTTCAGTCGGAAATGGCCCAGAACCAACACGTGTTGTGTATGCTTTGGTAATACCCAGCACATAATGCAACATTTGCGGTCCAACTCCACTGCCAGGACCTGCCGCGCCAGCCACACAATTACTAGAGGTGACAAATGGGTATGTGCCATGATCAATATCCAATAACGCACCCTGTGCGCCTTCGAATAACAGATTATCCCCCGCTTTGTGCGCATTAAATAAAAGCTGGGGAACATCAGCCACCATCGGTTTAATCCGCTCAGCTTGTACCAGTGCATCATCCATGGTTTTTTGAAAATCTACGACAGGCATATGAAAATAATTTTTCAACACAAAATTGTGATAATCCAACATCTCACCTAACTTCGCAGCAAAGCGATCACGGTGGAATAAATCTTGCAAACGAATTGCGCGTCGCGCGACTTTATCTTCGTAAGCTGGACCGATACCACGTCCTGTGGTGCCAATCTTCCCTACGCCTCTAGCAGTCTCACGCGCATTATCTAATGCGACGTGACAGGGCAAAATTAACGGACAAGCTGCACTAATCCGCAAGCGCCCACTGACATTGACACCATTATGCTCAAGCATATCAATTTCATTGAGCAGCGCTTCCGGAGAAATCACCACTCCATTTCCAATATAACAAACAACACGGTCGCGCAGTATGCCGGATGGGATCAGATGTAATACGGTTTTTTTATTTCCTATGACCAAGGTATGACCCGCATTATGGCCGCCTTGAAAGCGTACAACGCCTTGCGCATGATCTGTTAGCCAGTCAACCACCTTGCCTTTTCCTTCATCACCCCATTGCGTACCAATGACTACTACATTTTTAGTCATATCACTAATCTCTAAAAAACTTTTCTTCTAAAATATTAAATTTCCTCAACGATCCATTGCCCATTATGAAATACTAATTGCCTATCGCAATCCAAGGATTCGTTCTCTTGTCCCGGTAAATCCATCACAACGATTTGCCCTGAGCTGCGCAGTTGCTCGATCATATTTTCCAGTTCTTTATTTTTTTTCTGGAAAGGCGCGCGTATTCCGCTGGGATATGTTTGAGGTTTCACCAATCTGGACAGCTCTCTGAGATCCATGCTAAAACCAGTAGCTGGCCGTGCCCGCCCGAAAGCTTTCCCTATTTCGTCATAACGTCCACCTAAAGCAATAGCGTTTGAGCAGCCATTCGCATACGCAGCAAACACTATTCCGGTATGATAGTGATATCCACGCAAATCCGCCAAATCAAAGGCGACTTCATCGATAATTGGCTTCAATTCTTCTTCAACTATACTTAACTCATCCAATGCAACTCTAACCTCAGGATATTCCGGCAATCGTTTAATAGCTTCGTCCAGAATCTTCTTATCACCATAAAGCTGAGGCAATAACATCAATGCGTCACGAGTGTCTTTTTGTAACTTTATACACAATTCCTTTAAAGCTGAAACATCTTTTGCTTGTAGAACCGCGAACAATTCGGCTTCGAGTTCTCGCGATATACCCGCACCCTTAATTATCCCCCGAAAAACGGCCACATGACCGAGATCTAAATGAATTTTACTTACCCCTGCGACAGACAAGCATTGCAACATGATCCGTTGAACCTCTAGATCACTTTCCAACCCTGAGTGGCCATAAAGTTCCGCACCTACTTGCAATGGCTCTCGAGTTTGGGTTATCCCAGATGGCACGGTATGCAATACGCTATTGGCATAACATAGACGTGTTATGCCTTCAGAATTCAACAAATGTGCATCAATTCTCGCAACTTGCGGAGTCATGTCGGCACGTAGGCCCATCATGCGCCCACTAAGCTGATCTATCACTTTGAACATATGCAAATCCATGTCGCTGCCACTGCCGGACAGCAACGATTCCACATACTCTAACAAAGGCGGCATTACCTGCTGGTATCCGTGTACCAGCAACAAATCAATGATCTGACGACGCATTACTTCGATATGCAATGCTTCTACAGGTAATATATCCTCGACATATTCTGGAAGTAGCCAATTTTGCATGTTTATGATCGACAAATTGTCAACGAGAAGAATAGAAAATAATGTTAACTTACGATAAGTAGCAACATTAGTCCAACCAACATTGAAGTCAGACCAATAAAACGTATCTGATGATCATTAATTTCAATCATTTTTCTAAATGCTTCTCTCCAAGTCTGGGGAGATAAAAATGGCAGCATCCCTTCTAGAATTAACATCAAGGCAATCGCAATCAGAAAATTTTCCCACATATTAATACAGCTCCTGCTAAATCAGGCGTTCATTATGTTTTCTAAAATAGAAGAAAAAATTAAGAGGTTCTGTTGTAATCGAGTATAAAAATATCCACGATTTCCAGAACCTCTTCATAAGTTACTATATGAAAAAATTACATATATTCATTCTGCAAGTAAACCATAGACCCACACCTATTTTTTTAAAAAATTCTTAGCGGAGTCTTTGGTCCTCACAACTAGCGTCACTCACTCGCTCAATCAATCAATCAATCAATCAATCAATCCCTAATTATTATTTACTGACAGCAGGATTTTTCAAATACTTGAAGAAATCGGAGGTAGGTTCAAGAATCAACATATCTCCTTTATTTTTGAAAGATTGTTTATAGGCATCAACGCTACGCCAGAAAGCATAGAATTCGGCGTCTTTCTGAAAAGCGTTTGAATAGGTTGCGGCTGCCTGACTATCACCATCACCCATCGTTTTCTGAGCTTCTCGATATGCTTCCGCCATTATGACTTCACGTTGTCTGTCGGCATCAGCACGAATCTTCTCTGATTCAGCAGCACCAGTGGAACGTAATTCATTAGCAACCCTTTTACGTTCCGCTTCCATGCGTCTATATACCGATTCACTGACTTCCTGAGGCAAATCCACTCGTTTCAAACGCACATCAACAACTTCTACTCCAATCGAACGAGCATCACTATCAGCTTTCTGACGCATAATTTCCATAATAACATCACGCTCACCCGAAACAACATCATGAACTGTACGATTACCAAATTCATCACGTAAACTGGCATTAATAGTTTGCGCTAAACGTGTTTGCGCTAAACTTTCATCACCACGTACGCTGATATAATATTGTTTCACGTCTACAATACGCCATTTCACAAACAAATCTACCAAAACGTTCTTTTTCTCCGAAGTAATAAAACGTTCAGGTTCTTCTGTATTCATCGTCAAAATGCGTTTCTCAAAAAGACGTACATTTTGTGCGATAGGAATCTTAAAATAAAGACCAGGTTCCGTTTTAACATCAATCACTTCCCCTAATTGAAACAAAATAGCTTGTTGCCGCTGATCTACAATATAGATTGCAGAACTTCCCAGAAAAAACACTGCAATGATGATACCTGAAAACACTGATGTAAAATTTTTCATCTATCTTATCTCCCGTTCGCGGCTACGAAAAGACTCTCGTGCCCGCATTCCACTATCTGGCGCTGCTTCCTGCACCATTGGCTGCGCAGTTACTGGTGAAACTGACGTTGATCCGCTCATATTTATTAGCTTATCCAACGGCAAATACAAGAGATTATTACCATTCTTTTGATCAACGAGAATCTTACTAGTATTGGAGAGTACCTGTTGCATCATGTCCAGATACAAACGTTCGCGCGTCACTTTTGGCGCTTTACTATATTCCACAAGAATTTGTTCAAAACGACTGGCATCACCCTCGGCACTTACAATCACTCGTTGTTTATATCCCTCAGATTCTTGAATCAATCGAGCAGCATTACCAACAGCTCTTGGAATCACATCATTGGCATAAGCCTGTCCCTCATTCTTTTGCCGCTCTCTGTCTTGCCCTGCTTTTACTGCATCATCAAATGCAGCCTGAACCTGCTCTGGCGGTTGCGCATTTTGCATAGTCACTTTGCTGATAGAGATACCTATCGCATAACGATCTAGAATCTTCTGCATCAGTTGAGTCGCATTAGCTGCAACTTGTTCACGTCCTTCATATAGGACATAGTCCATTTTACTCTTACCAATCACTTGTCTGATCGCAGTTTCAGCTGCTTGTAGAACTGCTTCTTCAGGATTTCTATTTTTAAACAGAAAGCTCTCTGGATTATTCAATATATATTGCACCGCAAACTGAATATCTATGATGTTCTCATCATCAGTCAACATCAATGACTCCCGGAGTACCTTGCTTCTCACATTGTTACGGTAACCAATTTCAACTGTACGAACTTGACTGACATTCACTATTTCTACTTTCTCAATAGGATAAGGTAAATGCCAACGCAAGCCTGCCGGAGTAGTATCAGTATATTGACCAAAACGTAATACGACACCTCTATGGCCTTCATCCACAATATAAAAACCGCTTGCCAGCCACACCACCACGAGCAAGCCGAGAATCAATGCGATACTACCGCCACTCTGTTGCTTGGGGCCTTGAGTATTCGAGCCCTCATCACCTCCACCACTTTTTTTTTGTCCGAAAATATTATTGATCTTTTTATTAACATTGCGCAGCACATCATCCAAATCTGGTGGACCGGAATCGCCTTTATTTTTTCCCCATTGTGGATCATTTAATCCCATATTAATTCCTGTTTTGTTCGTTTAAAAAAGTTCTTGTACCGTAGCACAACCTCCAATTACTCTCTTAATATCTGTAGATTGCTCATACATTCTCTTGGAGTTTTCCACAAGTGCTTCTGTCAATGCTAATCTTACAAACTCTATCCCCTCGCCTGTTTTTGCACTTAAACGAATGCGTGATATTCTACCATATTCATCGCGCGCGCAACCTTTGCCGCCTACAGCCAAATCAGTTAGGTCAATCTTGTTTAAGATTAAAACTTGAGGAATTGTATCAGCACCAATTTCTTTTAATATCTTATTAACTTCTTCGATCTGTTCATCACGATTCGAACCGCTGGCATCTATTATGTGAAGCAGTATATCGGCCTGAACAGTTTCCTCAAGCATTGCACGAAAAGCTGCCACTAACGTATGCGGTAATTCGCGAATAAATCCTACGGTATCCGAAATTACTACTGAACCGCTTTCAGCGAGGAATAGTTTTTGCGTTGTCGTATCCAATGTGGCAAACAGCTGATCTGCAGCATATGATTGCGCACGTGCTAATCTATTAAATAAAGTCGATTTTCCTGCGTTGGTATAACCAACTATAGATACCAAAAGTACATTTGTACGCTGTCTTGATCGTCTTTGGACGTTACGTTGACGCTGCAAGGCTGAAAGTTTTTCTTTAAGTAACTTAACCCGCTTTTTAATTAATCGTCGATCTGTTTCCAGTTGAGTCTCGCCAGGGCCACGCAAACCAATACCACCTTTTTGTCTTTCAAGATGAGTCCATCCGCGTACAAGTCGTGTTGCAAGATGTTCTAACTGAGCCAGCTCCACTTGTAACTTTCCTTCATGACTCTTAGCGCGCTGAGAGAAAATGTCGAGAATCAAACTAGTACGATCAATGACATTGCAATTTAAGCGTAAGGACAAGTTACGTTGCTGAGCTGGGGATAAGTCATGATTAAATATTACCAGCGAAGCTTTATTCTGCAATAATAGCTGCGCTATTTCATCAACCTTTCCGCTTCCAATATAGGTTGTAGGATCAGGGCGAGAACGTTTTCCTTCCACAACAGCCAAAACCTGGAGTTTAGCGCTGATAGCCAACTGCTCTAACTCTTGGAGGCTATCTTTATGTGTAGCACTACCAAAGTCAAGACCAACTAGTATTGCTGGATTAATAGCTTTTATTCTATTCATGCCCGAATCAGGCATCAGGTATCACGAGCTTCCATTGTTTCAATAGGAATAGTAACAGCTCTTGCGGGCACTACTGTAGAGATTGCGTGCTTGTATACCATTTGCGTAACTGAGTTTTTCAACAGTACTACATATTGATCGAATGAATCAATTTGTCCTTGCAATTTAATACCATTCACTAAATATATTGATACCGGAATATGTTCTTTCCGCAATATGTTTAGAAATGGATCTTGCAGTAACTGCCCCTTGTTACCCATAGGTAACTCCCTATTCTAATTATTGGTTATTGGAATAAATAGTGACTCTACTTTATTTTTATTTGTAAATCTATAACAGATTGTACTAATACAGTAGAATCATCAAATTAAATCAATTGTTTCTTGTCAGAATCATCGTTACATTGCAAGCATCCAGGTTATGTTCATAACACCTGGATGATTGGGATTTGACTTCCACTTCAAGAAAATTCAACAAAATTGCTTCTGATTTTTAAATTCTAAAAAAATTAAAACGGTACTGGTCTTGGCGTACTATTGTTGGAAGGTGGAAGGATCGGCAGTTTGATATCAGGTTGCTCACCAGTTAATGTTTTTAGGAAAGCAACAATACTATCAATTTCCTTCTTGTTAAAATCACGATCTAGTTGCACTTTACCCATGGTCTTTACAGCATCTTCTAATGTTGCTACAGCTCCATCATGAAAGTAGGGGTAAGTGAGTTCAATATTACGCAAAGTTGGTACTTTAAACACATTTAAATCAGTATCTTTGCCAGTAACTGCTTTTCGTCCTTCCGCTTTACTTTCGGTTTTATAAGGATGATGCACACCAAACTTCTGGTATAGTGTCCCACCTACAGCCGGTCCATTATGGCAACCGGAGCAACCGCTACTCTTAAATAACTCATACCCTTCCAGCTCCTGCTGATTCAGAGATTTCTTGTCACCTTCCAGCCATTTATCAAAACGTGATCCAGGCGTAACTAATGTTTCTTCAAAAGCTGCAATTGCGCTGGTTACTCGATCGATATCAACCTGATCAGAACCGAATGCTTTTTGAAAATAACCACGGTATTGAGGAATAGATTGTATTACATCAACAGCTAGTTTATGTGTAGAACCCATTTCTCCTGGATTTGCAATTGGACCACCCGCTTGTTCTTTTAGATCCTTAGCGCGCCCATCCCAAAATTGAGCTAAAATCATACTGGCATTTAATACAGTAGGTGCATTAATAGGCCCTTGATGCCATTTATGACCGATAGAGCTCGGAATATTATCTGTTCCACCCATACTCAAATTATGGCAAGAATTACAGGAAATAAATCCAGATTTCGATAAGCGTGGATCAAAAAATAACATTTTACCCAGTTCAACCATATCAGCATTTGTTATTTTAGCAGCTTTAATGGGTTGAATAGGTTCATTGGCTGAAACATTAATCGAAGTGACAAGAACGCCTATCGATAACAGTGACGCAACCAGTGTACGTATCTTCATCGGTATCCTCCCTAAGTATATATAATAAAACGGCTGTAATGGCGCAGCCGATTACGCCTGATGAAACACCCATAAATGGGAATATTATAAAAACAAGTGGGGCAATTCTACCCCGTTTCTTAAAATTTACTGGGTAATAACTTAAACAACTCTTAAAAATACTTTATATCAAGCGGACTACTCATCCACTTCCAGTGGATTAATTAAAATTTCATTTGTTTTACTGATTAAATTATTTTTTTCATAACCAGTACTTTGACAAGGATCAGTTTTCAACAATCGTGATAATTCTGTCAGTGCTTGTTTGTAAACTTTGCGTTTAAACTCCACAACTGAATCTAATTCAATCCAGTATTGATTCCAGCGCCAAGCATCAAATTCTGGATGCGCACTTCCGCGTAACGAAACATCACTATCACGCCCTATCAAGCGCAACAAATACCAAATTTGCTTTTGGCCTTTGTAATTTCCGCGCCACTCACGCCTAATCCAGCGATCAGGTACTTCATATCGCAGCCAGTCGCGCGTTCGCCCAACAATCTCAACGTGATTTGGATGCAACCCTATTTCTTCGGTTAATTCCCGATACATGGCTTGTTCAGGACTTTCTCCCGACTTAATACCACCTTGTGGAAATTGCCAAGAATTTTGTCTTATGCGCTTGCCCCAAAATACTTCATTTTTTGAATTCAGCAGGACAATACCAACATTGGGGCGATATCCGTTACGGTCAATCATGTGAATTACTCATTCGACCCATCAAATGGGTAGATTTTTCCATACTTTACTATAGATTGAAAGTGCCTATAAAACAAAAACCCCATACTTTAGAGAGATTCTATCTATTTAAGTTGATTATCTATCCATAACGATAGACTAATCCGCACTTCGCCAAGTATTTCAAGGTAAAATTACTATAATTTTATTATCATAATGGAATCACTTATGCGCGTCTCGCAATTTTTTATTTCAACGCTTAAGGAAGCACCTGCCGAAGCAGAGCTAGTCAGTCACAAACTTATGCTACGCGCCGGGCTGATCAAACGCTTAGGTAGTGGACTATATACTTGGATGCCGCTGGGTTTAAGAATACTACGAAAAATAGAAAACATTGTTCGTGATGAAATGAATAAAAGTGGCGCTATAGAAGTTTTGATGCCTGCGATACAACCTGCTGAATTATGGCAAGAAACTGGCAGATGGGATGTATTCGGTCCACAAATGCTAAAAATCAAAGATCGGCATGAACATGATTTCTGTTTTGGCCCAACGCATGAGGAAATCATAACCGACATAGCACGGAGAGAAATCAAAAGCTATCGTCAATTACCACTCAATTTCTATCAAATACAAACAAAATTTCGTGATGAAATTCGACCACGTTTTGGAGTAATGCGTGCGCGAGAATTCTTAATGAAAGATGCGTATTCATTCCACACTGATGAAAACAGTCTGATGCAAACATATCAACTCATGTATGAAACCTATGGCCGTATTTTTACACGCCTTGGTTTAAAATTTCGTGCCGTTGCGGCTGATACTGGCGCTATAGGAGGCAGTGGTTCACATGAATTTCATGTCTTAGCTGAATCCGGTGAGGATGCGATCGCATTTTGTACAGAATCAGATTATGCCGCCAATATTGAGTTGGCTAGGACATTGTCAGTGCAAAAAGAACGGGTTAAACCCGAAGGGGTTATGCTGAAAATCCCAACGCCCAATAGAAAAACCTGTATTGAAGTTGCAGAATTTCTAGGAATACCATTACAAAAGACAATTAAAACCCTTGCAGTAAAGGCAAATAATAAAATATTTTTACTATTGCTACGGGGTGATCATCAACTCAACGAATTAAAAGTGAGGAAAATACCCTTTTTATCCGAGTTTCAGATGGCAAGCGAATCAGATATTCTACTTGAAATTGGAACAATACCTGGATACATTGGCCCCGTTGGGTTAGATACTTGTGTAATTGCTGATCAAACTGTCATGAATATGAGTAACTTTGTTTGTGGAGCAAACAAAGAAGGGTTCCATCTGACCCAAGTGAATTTTGATCGCGACCTCAAAATACCCGATCATGTTTTCGATATCCGAAATGTTGTTACAGGTGATGATTCTCCGGACGGTAAAGGAAAATTAGAAATTTGCCGCGGAATTGAAGTAGGTCATATTTTTCAATTGCGTACAAAATATTCTGAAATTATGAAAGCCAGCTATCTCGACGAATCGGGTCAAACTCATTACATGGAAATGGGTTGCTATGGTATCGGTATTTCACGCATTATTGCTGCCGCCATTGAACAAAATCATGATGATCATGGCATCATTTTTCCAACCACGATAGCACCCTTTCAGCTCGCGATCATACCGATTGGCCTGCAGAAAAGTAGTTTAGTAAAAGATGTCGTGGAAAAACTGTATCAACAATTTTCAGATGCTCGAATCGAAGTGCTTTTAGATGATCGTGACGAACGCCCCGGTGTTATGTTCGCCGATATGGAACTAATCGGTATTCCGCATCGAATTGTGATTGGCGAACGAGGGCTCAAGCAATCCATCATCGAATATCAAGGAAGAAAAGATCAAGCATCACAAGCGATAGCTATGGACCTAATTCTTTCATTTATAACAAACAAAATATGTACAAACTAATCTGCACGCTACTACTTTCGCTCTTTACAGGCATCATACACGCCAATAATCTGCATTATGAAACGCTTGCTGCCAATACCCAGACAGTCATTCTCCACGAAAGGAGTGATCAGGCCGCTTCATACACTGAATATGCCGCCGTAGCTGACAGTATCACTTGGCTTATCAGCATGAGTAGCCGCTTAGAGAAATTCATAACCGATCCAATCGAGCGGGAAGAATTTCTGAGAACTGTTTTTTATGAAGCAACGCGCGCGGGATTAGATCCACAACTTGTGTTAAGTGTGATTCAAGTTGAAAGTGGTTTCAAGAAATACGCCCTTTCGCATGCAGGCGCGCGCGGCTATATGCAAGTAATGCCATTCTGGATTGAAGCCATTGGCCACCGGGATCACAATCTTTTTCATTTGCGCGTTAATTTACGCTATGGCTGCACCATTCTGCGCCATTATCTGAATAAAGAAAAAGGCGATTATTTCCGCGCCCTTGGACGATATAATGGCAGCTTGGGTGAAATTACCTATCCACAGCTCGTGTTTAATAAATGGCAGACCACATGGCGTTATACCGCGTCATAGCAAAATAATAGTTAGACATTCCTATTGATTATCAATCAAGAAACTGAATCAAATTTATTAGCGTGTTTGACCCAAACTTTTCTTAATTGACTTTGACTCAATAAACTTTTCTATACTTTCTCTCGAAATGATCCCAAGCTGGCGCGCAGCTGGTTTTCCATCCGGATCAAAAAAATAAGTACTGGGCAGTAGTGAGATATCGTCGAGCTGAGAAGCAATCTGCCGATTACCTAAAACAGTGGGATATGTAATTGACATTGACTGAACAAAATCCATAACCACTTGTGGATCACTAAAATCCATTGCCACGCCGATCACCATAATATCTGTTCTGCTCTCATATAACGCAATCAAATCAGGAATTTCTTTCAAACAGGGCGGACACCAGGTTGCCCAGAAATTAACCAGAACCCACCGTCCTTTATAGTCTGCCAGCTTATGAATTTTCCCTGTTGCATCTTGAAACTGAAATGCTTGTGCCTGAGCACTCAATATCAGTGGTACCAAACAAAACAATACTGCCAGTTTGTGCTTCATCACTTTGTGGCAAAGCTTCCATTGAATTCTTATCGACATTCTCAACTCTGTTATACCTGCGGATGAGCCCGTTCTAGCTTGCTATGCAGCTTATTGAGCGCACTGAGATAGGCTTTTGCTGACGCTACAACAATATCGGTATCTGCGCCATGTCCATTGACGATACGGTCAGACTTCTGTAGCCGTACGGTTACTTCTCCTTGTGCATCAGTTCCACTGGTAATATTGTTAACCGAAAATAATTGCAGCTTAACCCCGCTGGATAGTAGCGTTTCAATCGCACGGAAAGTTGCATCCACCGGACCGCTTCCTTGAGATTCAGCATTCATTTCACTTCCATCGTCAGAAATCACAATACGTGCATAAGGAACTTCGCCTGTTTCGCAGTGAATGGTAAGTGATATTAACCGGTAGCGCTCTTGTAGCACCAGTACTTCATCTGAAACCAATGCATGGAGGTCTTCATCAAATATCTCGTGCTTCTTATCCGCCAACTCCTTGAAACGCATGAAAATATTATTAAGCATTTCTTCGGATTCCAGTTCAATGCCTAACTCCATGAGGCGATTGCGGAATGCATTACGCCCGGAATGTTTTCCCAGTAATAACTTATTTGCCCCCCAACCCACATCTTCTGCGCGCATGATTTCATAAGTCTCTCGGTGTTTCAGCACGCCATCCTGGTGAATACCTGATTCATGTGCAAAAGCATTGGCCCCAACAATCGCTTTATTGGGTTGTACCGGGAAACCAGTAATGCCGGAAACCAGCTTACTTGCCGATACAATATGTGTGGCATCGATTTTCGTATCACAGGAAAAATAATCCTGGCGCGTTCGCACAGCCATAACAACTTCTTCCAGTGAGGCATTGCCCGCTCTCTCTCCTAAGCCATTGATGGTACATTCTACTTGCCGCGCGCCATTCATCACGGCAGCCAGTGAATTGGCTACAGCCAACCCTAAATCATTATGACAATGTACCGAAAAAATCGCTTTATCCGAATTCGGAATGCGTTCACGCAAACTACGAATCAGCTTACCGAACTGATCCGGCATGGTATAGCCCACCGTATCCGGAATATTCAATGTCGTCGCACCTGCGTCAATAACAGCTTCAAGTATTTGACACAAGAAATCTATTTCTGAGCGGCCGGCATCCTCTGGAGAGAACTCAACATTATCGGTATACTGACGCGCCCATTTCACAGCTTTCACGGCTTGTGTAATCACCTGATCAGGCGACATCCTTAGTTTATTCTTCATATGGATCGGTGATGTCGCAATAAACGTATGGATACGCGCCGATTGTGCACCTTTTAATGCTTCACCTGCACGCTGAATATCAGCCTCGATCGCACGTGCCAATCCACATACCACACTTGCCTTTACCGAGTCAGCCACTGCTCTAACAGCCTCAAAATCTCCGTTAGATGCTGCTGGGAATCCTGCTTCAATAACATCCACACCCATACGTTCCAGCTGCCAGGCGATACGCACCTTTTCTTCTTTAGTCATGGATGCACCAGGACTTTGTTCACCGTCACGCAATGTCGTATCAAAAATAATCAAATGCTCTTGCATTATGCTCTCCACTTAAGGAAGAAAACTTAAAGTAAGATAAAACTCGTTTTTCGAATTTTATAGGGAAGAAAGGGAAATAGGGGTAGAAAATTTTAGCGCGCAAGGCGCAATAACGGTCCCGATAGAGCCATCGGACCTGAAAGAAAATACAGCGAGTGGTTATAATTTTTTGCAAACATAATGGCGGTGAATATAAATAGTTTTTTCTTTCTGTGCAATAGATAACCGTCAGGAACTGGGTGTTTCATTATTCTTTTTACTTCTACTAAACCGCCATAATTTAACAAAATAACCCGAAAATGCATACGCCGCAAACAGAAAAAATAATACGAGCGGCGGGTGACTTGGAATTAAAACAAAAAAGAATAGTACTAATAACAAGACCGTAAAGAATGGAACCCGGCGACGTAAATTAATTTCTTTACCACTATAATAAGGAATATTACTGACCATGGTCAAAGCAGCAAATAAAGTAACGATACTAGCAAGCCATTTTATATCGCTCCCTTGCACCTGAAAATTAAGCATTACCCAAACAAGTCCTGCGATTAATGCAGCTGCGGCAGGACTGGGCAAGCCTTGAAAAAAACGCTTATCAACCACCTCTATATTGGTATTGAATCGTGCAAGCCGCAAGGCTGCACACGCACAGTAAATAAATGCGATGATCCAACCCCATTGATCCATATCTTTCAAAGCCCACTCATACACAATCAGTGCAGGTGCGACACCAAAAGAAACCATATCCGACATACTATCGTATTCGGCACCAAACTCGCTTTGCGTACCTGTCAGCCGTGCCACCCGGCCATCCAATCCATCCAACACCATGGCTATAAAAACGGCTACTGCAGAAGATTCGAAATTTCCATTCATTGCCTGCACAATGGCATAAAAACCCGCAAACAAAGCGGCTGTGGTAAATAAGTTAGGCAATAAATAAATACCACGACGCCGCAATCGAGATTTGAGTACAAGACGTTCTGGCAGAGAATCAGGCATTATTGGTTTTTTGTGAAAGCATGCTAATAATAAAATATTCTAGTTGATAATTAATCTCAGGCATCTCGTAAAAAGGATTCTCAGTACAGCGCCATTCGTTGGTACCAAAACTCTGATACGGAGAATTTTTAAATTTGTATTCTCTTTTTAGCTAATCGCTTTTGCTTCATCACGAAATTCTGCCAATATCGTCAGTGTTGCTGACACTTTATCACCGATGTTGACATTAATTCTAGTATTTAGCGGCAAATAAACATCCACTCTCGAACCAAACCGTATAAATCCAAAGCGTTGGCCACGCGACAGATGATCACCCGGAGAAACATGGCAAATAATACGTTTCGCGACCAACCCAGCCACTTGAACGCAGGTTACATCGGCGCCATTAACAGTCTTAATCCATAGTGCATTCCGCTCATTTTCCAGCGAAGCTTTCGGTAAATCTGCATTAATGAATTTCCCTGGAAAATACCATTTATCCCGCACCTCGCCGTCAACTGGGCTACGATTGGAATGTACATTAAACACATTCATAAAAACGCTGATCTTAACGGCTTCGCGCTCCAGATAAGGGTCATGAGTCTTTTCAACAGCAACAATTCTGCCATCAGCAGGTGCTAAAATGGCATTCGGATTCAGTGGAATTTCTCGAGGTGGATCACGGAAAAACTGCAAAACGAAAAAAGCAATCACCCAAAATGGTATTGCCCAAAGCCAGTCAACTAACAACGTTGTGCCCAATGCGGTAGAGAACGCAATTACAATATGAAGCCAACCTTCGCGAGCAATGATAGGATGAGGATAATAAGCCATAGATAAATTACGACAAGAGTTTGAATGGTGAAGAAGCCAAAGTTCAAATCATAGAAAAAACCATAATTCTCTAGTTTTTCACTTGATCCACGAGTTTGTTTTTCTTGATCCACGGCATCATATCGCGCAACTTTGCACCCACTTGTTCAATCTGATGTTCGGATGCTATACGACGACTTGATTTAAGTACAGGCGCCCCGGATTGATTTTCCAGAATAAATTCCCGGGCATACTCACCCGTTTGAATCTGGCGTAAAATTTTACGCATTTCTGCACGTGTTTCGTCGGTAATAATACGCGGCCCACGTGACACATCACCATATTCTGCATTATTCGAAATGGAATAGCGCATATTTGCGATACCGCCTTCATAAATCAGATCTACAATTAGTTTGACCTCATGCAGGCATTCAAAATAGGCCATTTCCGGCGCATAGCCAGCCTCTACTAGAGTTTCAAAGCCGGCTTGAATCAATGCAGTCAAACCGCCACATAATACAACCTGCTCGCCAAACAAGTCTGTTTCAGTCTCTTCACGGAAGCTAGTTTCGATCACGCCGCCTCGCGTACCGCCATTCGCAGCTGCATAAGATAGCGCCAAATCGCGTGCTTTACCCGATTTATCCTGATGAACTGCAATCAGTGAAGGTACACCACCACCCTGCAGATACGTGGAACGAACCAAATGACCAGGTCCCTTAGGGGCAATCATGATCACATCAAGATCTTCACGCGGGCTTACCTGTCCATAGTGAACACTGAAACCATGAGCAAATGCTACAGTAGCATTTTTTTTCAATCCTGGCTCGATCTCCGCTTTATAGACTGACCCAATCTGTTCGTCGGGCAATAAAACCATGACAACATCTGCATCCTTAACGGCTTTAGCAACTTCCTTTACCGCTAATCCAGCGTTCTCGGCTTTATTCCAGGATGCTCCGCCCTTACGCAGACCAACCGTAACTTTGACTCCCGATTCACTCAAATTATTAGCATGTGCATGCCCCTGTGAACCATAACCCAAGATAGTTACTTTTTTTCCTTTAATAAGAGACAGATCTGCATCTTTATCGTAATAAACTTTCATTATTTTCCTTTTAAACAAAATTAGAATAGAAACAGGCGCGCAATAGAGAGAATACTTTACTCAAAGTATAAATTACTCTGGATTGCTAACCTCAAGATTTGGATTAATCAGCAAATAGAGATTATACCTTTAAAATCCATTCTCCACGCCCTATGCCGGAAGCACCTGTACGCACTGTTTCCAGAACCGCGCTCCGCTCAACAGCTTCAAGAAATGCATCCAGTTTCGAGCTAGTGCCCGTTAACTCGATGGTATAGGATTTGTCTGTTACATCAATAATACAACCACGAAAAATTTCAACCAGTCGGTTGATTTCTTCCCGATCTGAACCAATCGCACGTACTTTGACCAGCATTAACTCGCGCTCTATATGATTACCTTCATTCAAGTCGATGATTTTCACTACTTCAATCAACTTGTTTAATTGTTTGGTCACTTGTTCCACCACCTCATCAGAACCAATAGTCACCACCGTCATACGCGACAATGTTGGATCTTCAGTAGGCGCTACGGAAAGTGATTCAATATTGTAGCCACGTGCTGAAAACAGGCCTGCTACGCGAGACAAAGCCCCTGCTTCATTTTCCATCAATAAAGAAATAATATGTCGCATTTATTTTCTACACCAGAATCATTTCAGAAAGCCCTTTACCACCCGGCACCATGGGAAAAACGTTTTCAGTTTGATCGGTAATAAAGTCCATAAATACCAGTTGATCCTTCAGTTTAAATGCTTCTTTCAAGACGCCTTCTACATCTTCTGGTCGTTCAATCTTCATTCCGACATGTCCGTAGCTTTCAGCCAGCTTCACAAAATCCGGGAGTGCATTCATATAGGACTCCGCATAGCGATTACCATGAAAGAATTCCTGCCATTGTCTTACCATACCCATGTAACGATTATTCAAGTTAATAATTTTCAAAGGTAATTTATACTGCTTGCAGGTTGACAGTTCCTGAATACACATCTGAATACTCGCCTCACCCGTAATACAAGCGACTTTGCCTTTTGGGTTAGCCAGTTGCACACCCATTGCGGCAGGCATACCGAATCCCATCGTGCCCAATCCACCGGAATTAATCCAGCGTCGTGGTTTATCAAATTTATAAAATTGTGCCGCCCACATCTGATGCTGTCCGACATCCGAGGTGATAAAGGCATCCCCTTTGGTGATATTGAACAGTTTCTCAATCACCATCTGCGGTTTAATAATTTTGCTTTCACGATCATATTTAAGGCAATCCCGCTCACGCCATAACTCGATCTGTTTCCACCACTCTTTCAATGCCGCTTGATCAGGTTTTTCCTTTCCAGCTTTGATCAGCTTGATGAGTTCTTTCAGCACATCCAGAACATCGCCCACAATAGGCACGTCTACCTTAACGCGTTTGGAAATGGACGACGGATCAATATCAATATGAATGATCTTTCTATTTTCATTAGAAAAATGTTTGGGGTTACCAATCACACGATCATCAAAGCGCGCACCCACAGCCACCAGAACATCACAATACTGCATTGCCATGTTAGCTTCATACGTACCGTGCATACCCAACATCCCCAAGGATTGCTTATCCGTCGCAGGATATCCGCCCAATCCCATCAGCGTATTGGTGCAGGGAAAATTCAGTATTTTCACCAATTCGGTTAATTGCGGCGCAGCATCACTTAATATCACTCCACCGCCTGCGTAGATCACTGGGCGTTTGGCGCTGAGAATCAGTTCGGCGGCTCTCTTAATTTGCCGAGAATGCCCTTTGGTCACCGGATTATAGGACCGCATGGTGATCTTGTCCGGGTAAACAAACTTGGTTTTTTGTTGCGAAACATCCTTGGGTATATCCACCAACACAGGACCGGGACGACCTGTCGAAGCAATATAAAAGGCTTTTTTAATAGTTTGTGCCAGCTCGGTTACATCCTTCACCAGAAAATTGTGTTTGACACAAGGTCGTGTAATACCTACTGTATCAACTTCCTGAAATGCATCCAAACCAATGGCACTTGTGGGTACTTGCCCACTGATTATCACCATAGGAATTGAATCCATATAAGCTGTTGCAATACCTGTCACGGCATTGGTCACGCCCGGCCCCGAAGTAACCAGTGCTACACCCACATTATTGCTAGAGCGAGCATAACCATCTGCAGCATGTACTGCAGCCTGTTCATGACGCACCAATATATGCCGAACTTTATCCTGCTTGAACAATTCATCATAAATAAACAATACCGCTCCGCCAGGATAACCGAAAATACAACGTATGCCTTCTTCCTGCAAACAACGTATTGTAATTTCAGCGCCGGTCAATTCCATACTCATGCTTTCTGCATCCCAATATCAATTTCAACAAGTTATAAAATATTCTAACAGTAAAAGTCCATCATCGTACCGTCAAATTCCTGTACCACCTACAGTCAATCCATCAATGCGTAATGTCGGCTGCCCAACGCCAACCGGCACACTTTGTCCTTCTTTACCACAGGTTCCGACACCAGGATCCAACAGCATATCGTTTCCGATCATGGAAACCCGTGTCAACACATCGGGACCGTTACCAATCAACGTAGCACCCTTAACCGGGTAGGTGATTTTTCCATCTTCAATCATGTAAGCTTCAGCTGCCGAGAAAACAAATTTTCCACTAGTAATATCGACTTGCCCGCCGCCAAAATTTGCTGCGTACAAACCATGCTTTACTGAAGCGATAATTTCCGCTGGATCCTTATCACCATTCAGCATATACGTATTGGTCATGCGCGGCATCGGTATATGCGCGAAAGATTCACGCCGACCATTCCCGGTAACGGGTAAATCCATTAACCGGGCATTCAGACTGTCCTGCAAATAGCCTCTCAGTATGCCATCTTCTATCAATACAGTACATTGTGTCGGGTTACCTTCGTCATCAATATTTAACGATCCACGTCTTTGCGGAATTGTTCCATCGTCGACAACCGTAACGCCAGGAGCTGCAACACGTTCACCCACACGCCCCGAGAAAGCCGAACTGCCTTTCCGGTTGAAATCCCCTTCCAATCCATGACCAATTGCTTCATGCAGTAATATCCCAGGCCAGCCACTTCCCAGAACAACCGTCATGGTGCCAGCAGGTGCAGGACGCGCATCCAGATTAACCACCGCCTGATGGACAGCTTTTTGCGCATAATCCTGCAAAATCTCATCGGTGAAATAAGCATAGCTGAAGCGCCCACCACCACCGGCCACACCTTGCTCACGACGGCCATTTTCTTCAGCAATCACCTGCAAGGACAATCGAACCAGCGGTCTGACATCAGCTGCAAGCAATCCATCGCTGCGGGTTACCAATACCACTTCATATTCACCGGCGAGTGAAGCGACGACCTGAGTAATCCGTCGATCAAGCTGCCGGGTATAGCGTTCTAACCTCTCCAATAATGCGACTTTATCTGCATCTTTAAGACTTGCTATCGGATCTTCCGGTAAATAAAGCTGCGTCTGCCGCCCCATTTGATTATGTTTCACCACTTGTACTGAGTGCGCTCCGCCTTGATTGGCAATTGCCCGTGTTGCTTGAGCAGCCGATACCAGCGCTGGCATACTGATGTCATCAGAATAAGCGAACCCGGTCTTTTCCCCACTGATAGCGCGAACACCAACGCCCTGCTCGATATTGAAACTGCCCGATTTAACAATGCCTTCCTCCAGCATCCAGCCTTCTGAACGACTGTACTGAAAATAGAGATCAGCGTAATCAATATGATGCGTCAGTATTTGACCCAATACTTGTTGCAATCGGGCAGCATCGATATCATATGGCGACAACAAGCAACGGTCGGCAATTGCGTAGAAATCTTTTGTTTCTGTCATACATTCAGTCGTCATCATATCTGATTTATTTTATTCACTGCCTATCCAAAAAACTGCACCCAATCCAACGGTCATTTCAGGAGTCGCTCACTCGAAAAACACTCTCCGATACAGCACAATACTGCAACCGATAATTTCACTCACCCCATTTAGTTATCTAATCCGATGGGGCGTTCAATAAACTACACCATAGATTACACCGCAGCTTGGAGAGTCTGTTAATTACAAAATTTGAGAAGTCTAACAGTACTGCAAAATTCGATGATCTAATGCTGGCAAGTTCGTCCGTAAACTGATCTGATACTCCGGATCAATTGTCGCCACCACGGCTCCGGAACCACGTGGCAAACGCTCCATCACAACACCCCAGGGATCGACAATCATACTGTCCCCATTCGTCTCGCGTCCGTTCACATGATAACCGCCTTGCCCGGGTGCTATCACATAAGCCATATTCTCAACCGCACGTGCACGAACCAACACTTCCCAATGCGCTTTTCCTGTAATCGCAGTAAATGCCGCAGGTGCCAAGATGATGTCAACATTATTCATCATGCGGAACAGCTCCGGAAACCGCAGATCGTAACATATCGACAACCCGATACGGCCAAATGGAGAATCTACAGTCACTACTTTACTCCCTGCTTTAATGGTTTTTTCCTCGGCATAATACTCATTGCCCAATTGCAAGCCAAACAAATGAATTTTGTCGTAGCGCGCAACCTGTTCCCCATTATCTGCATACACTAAACAGCTATTATAAACCTTATCCGTCTCGGGTGACGCTAATGGCACCGACCCCCCCACCAACCATACACCCAAACGTTTCGCCGTATCACTGAGAAATCTCTGTATTTGCCCGTCGCCAGGTTGCTCCCGGACAGCCAATTTATCCGTATCCTTCATTCCCATGATACAAAAATATTCAGGTAACACAATCAGTTTGGCTTTTTGAGAAGCCGCATCTTCTATTAAGCGCGCCGCTTCTTTCAGATTTGCAGTCACACTCGGACCCGAGGCCATTTGAATGGCAGCTACGCGAAAACCTTTACGTTTCTCGTTTTCAATCATTGGCTGCTGTTGTTTAGTGGTATTGTTTAACATTTTTCATTTGCTCTGATCTTCAGGATTTCAAAAATAAAATTGATTATTAACTGAAACCTTTATGAATTCTCGTTATTATCAAGCGCTTTTCCTAATTATTCCATATAAAATCAAGGATTCGCGCTTCGCTAAACTGGATTCTAGCATTTACTTTGACAACGTTCTAATTTGATTTATGCATTATCTGACATAAGCAAACATTGGCTTTGTTATTCTATAAAATTTATTGCTGAATATTATGCACACTATCAAGCACTCACCGGATGCAACGCTCGCCGCCGCGCTGCCTTTTAGTCGTTATGCACAGCGCATAATGGACAGCGAGCCCGCACGAAAAATTGCGTTGCTAACAACGCTTCAGTCTCCTTTCAAAAGAGAGGAAATGCTGGCGTTCCTGGAATCTCATTCCGCACTGATCACCAACGAAGAGATTTTACATAGCGTACTACGAGATCTACGCAAGCAAGTTATGCTTCGATTAGCCATTCGTGATATCAGCGGCCAAGCTGATTTATCCGAAGTAATGTCCAGTATGACTGAGCTCGCCGAAGTCACCATCAATTTTGCGCTTAAGTACCATGAAAGCTGGCTAACGCAACCCAATCGCTTCGGATTACCCATCGGAGAACAAAGCAATGCGCTTCAGCATATGCTGGTTGTAGCCATGGGCAAATTGGGCGGTGGTGAACTCAACGTATCATCCGATGTTGATTTGATCTTCGTTTACCCGGAAGATGGCGAAACAAATGGCGTTAAACCCATTTCAAACCATGAATTTTTTGCCCGACTCGGCCGCAAACTGATCGCCAGTCTCAACGACTATACGGTAGATGGTTATGTATTCCGCGTCGATATGCGCTTGCGTCCGCATGGAGAAAACAGTCCTTTGGCAATCAGCTTTCCTATGCTGGAAGAGTATTTCATCAAACAAGGGCGGGAATGGGAACGTTATGCCTGGATCAAAGGCCGGGTAATTGCAGGTCACGCGGATACCGAAGCTGAATCGACCCTCACGGAGAAAATTGTAAGACCGTTTGTATTTCGCAAGTATCTAGACTTCGGCGCTTACGAATCGATGCGTCGTTTACATGCGCAATTGCGCAAGGAAGTCGAGCGCCGTGAAATGCACGACAACATCAAACTGGGCCCCGGGGGAATTCGTGAAATAGAATTTATTACACAGGTTTTTCAATTGATCCGGGGGGGCCGCGATGTTGATTTGTGTATTCGACCCACATTAAGTGTTTTACATCGTTTGCAGAACAAACAACAACTTCCGCAACAAGCTGTCGCGGAACTCACGAATGCGTATCACTTTCTGCGTAAACTGGAACATCGTCTCCAGTATCTGGATGACCAACAGACACAGACGCTCCCCCTAAATCCAACCGATGAGAATCTTATGGCAACTGCTATGGGATTTTCCGATTATGTCAATTTTATGCAACAGTTGGATATCCATCGCAAGAACGTGACACGTCATTTTGAGCTGATTTTTGCTACCCCCAGAAAATCATCCACTCATGACATGCTGGCTTATCTGTGGCAAGCTGAGACACAAGATATCTCGCAAACGGAAGCCGCCGCCACACAACTGAGTACCATGGGATTCACCGAACCTGCAAAAATTTCGGAACGATTACGACTATTCTATCAAGGTACTTTTTATCATCAACTCTCCGAATCCAGTCAGCAACAAATCAACACACTGGTTCCAATGCTGATTGAAGCGGTAGCTGAACGTCCACCGGTTGAAACCACACTCGAGCGCATGCTGCAATTACTGGAAAAGATTAGCCCGCAAACATCCTATCTGGCGCTTTTACTGGAACACCCCCATACACTGCAACGCGTGGCCGAACTCGTCAGCATCAGCCAATGGGCCAGCGACTATCTGGCACGTCACCCTATTTTGCTGGATGAATTATTACGCCATGACGCACCGCACCCTGTCCCTGACTGGAATGCACTGCACAACGAACTCATTTATCAATTGAATCATGTCAACAATCCGAAGAATGACGTTGTCGAATGGCAGATGGATGTTTTGCGGCACTTCCAGCACGCCCAGGTATTCCGGTTATTGGTTACCGATCTGGAAGGCACATTGGTGCTCGAAACCCTGAGCGATCACTTGACCGCATTGGCCGACTTGATTCTGGACACAGTGCTCGATCTGGCCTGGTCCGGTTTAAAAAAACGCCATCACGAAAAGCCTGTATTTGCCATTATCGGCTATGGCAAGCTGGGAGGAAAAGAACTCGGATACGCTTCTGATCTCGATTTAATTTTTCTTTATGAAGATGACCATCCCGATGCTGCGGAGATTTATACCAAGCTTGGGCAAAGCATCAACGCCTGGCTCACCCGCCATACTTCAGCGGGTTTACTGTATGAAACAGATTTGCGCCTGCGCCCAAACGGCGCCACCGGCTTACTGGTCAGTTCAATGGAAGCTTTTGCGCAATACCAGCGGGAACAAGCTTGGGTATGGGAACACCAGGCATTAACTCGGGCACGCTTTGTGGCGGGTGATCAGTCGGTAGCAGAAGCTTTCGAAAACACGCGCAAAGAAATTCTATGCAAACCGCGCAATTTAATCGAACTCAGGCAAGATATTTTAAAAATGCGCGAAAAGATGCTCGATGTTCATCCCAATCCAACCGCATTATTTGACATCAAACACGACCGCGGCGGCATTATCGATGTCGAATTCATTGTGCAATACCTAGTACTGGGATATTCCAGCCAATATTCTCAATTAACCGGAAATATCGGCAATATCGCGCTCTTGAAACTGGCTGGTGAACTGGGACTTATTCCCATAAATACAGCGGAGCAAGTACGCTCGGCTTACCGGGAATTCCGTCGCATCCAGCATCGCCAAAGATTAAACGGCGATGCAGATATGACAGGCGGCGCACCCATCGATGGACAAGCGCAGAAATTTACCCGTGTCGAGGGCAGTCATTTAAAAGATGATCGTATGGCCGTACTGGCGCTGTGGGAAGAAGTATTTGGAGATTGATGCGAATTGTACCGGGTCACTGTACAATGAAAACGAAACTTAAGCGCGACATAATACTCGAACCATGATTAAAAACCGCAATCTGCTTGATAAATAAACACATCATTACCTTACAATTTTCTTGCTGAGAAGTTCTGGCATGATTTATGCTTACTCTAAACCGCGCACACGCGGTGTGTCCTGACTCAACCTAAAGGAGAATAACAAATGCAACAAGTACAAAAAGGTTTTACACTCATCGAATTAATGATCGTTGTCGCCATCATTGGTATTCTGGCTGCTGTGGCTGTACCTGCTTATCAAACCTATACTTTGAAAGCCAGGTTTAGTGAAGTTACATCCGCTGCTGCACCATATAAGCTTGGAGTTGAACTCTGTTTTCAGGAACAAGGTACTCTGGCCGCAGCCAGTTGTACTAATGCATTGGGAGGTATACCTCCTGCGACAGCTGCAACTGATGGTGCGGTTGCCGCTGGTTCAGGTGCAATTTCCGCTAACGGCCCACTCACCGCTACAATAACCATGACTGCTAGTGCCGCTAACGGTCTTACTGGTCAAACCTATATACTCACAGGAACTTCGGCAGGAATTGGAAGACCTATAATCTGGGCTAGAAGTGCTGCAAGTACATGTGTTGCTGCTGGAATATGCTAATTCTAAACTCACAACTTAATCTAGGTGAGTAAACTCGTAAGGCGCAATACCCAAAGGGCATTGCGCCTTTCCCATATCTGGTTCAGAACATCGAACGTTTCTCAGAATCCAACAAGCTAAACATTCCTTATCAGCAATCTCTGGTTATTCTTCATCTCAAGCACAGCAAGAAATCGATACTGTTGATCAAAAAAATTACTCGTCCCTATTGAATAACCAATTTGTATTATTCCAAGCTTACTTAGAGCATACTCAGAAATTCAGCGGTCAGATATGCGCTGCCAAGTAAGAATTCTGGTTTCAGATGAATTGGCAGGCATGCGCAAACCCAATTTTTCTG
>NZ_JAYUWI010000138.1:0-3158 GCF_043753625.1 Nitrosomonas sp. | reverse complement strand
TTTTGCATGGCGTGAATGTCGTCCGAATGTCTGTGCCTAGTTTAGGCGTAGTGAACTTCCTGCGCTTGAGAAAATTGGGGAATTTATAGAAGTGCCCTTAAGTTTTATCATGGTTATAATCTAACCGCTAATATAGGTCATCAATCCCTATAATGATAAATTTCTGAAACTTCCCCTATATGCTCCCTGAGTTTGCCAAATAACAGCTTTTTTCGCCGCTTCGGAATAAATACCACATAATATTTATAATCCCAGCGCGTATGACTCAAACTTTGGTACTCTGAATCTTTGGCTCCTCGTCTCGTGGTTGGGACGAGAACGTTACGACGAATGCCGTAACGGTCAAACCTTCGAGAGTCCCTTGGCTGAGTCGGGGGTTTACCCATTTTAATTATTTTGAATAGCAACCATATGATGCATTGATCACTGTCAAATAGGTCGATAAAAGTGATCGAAATTGCGCAACAGGAAGTACAATCTGTTCATTTATATCTTTCAAGAAAAACTATTGAAGGAGCGTCTATGCGTTCTTACCGATTAGGCTATTTCCTGTGTTCACTAACTCGGTCCACAAGTTATTTTCTCGCATGCTTGCTGGCATGGGCCAGCATTTCGGTGGCATTGGCCGAGAACACTGTATGCGAAGAAACCGGCGCGGCACACATTTGGGTTTCCCCTCTCAATCCTAAGATTGATGAGCCGGTCAAGATCATGGTTGTGTCCACGGACGGTCCGGCATCTGAATTGACATGATCGACAGTCAAGGCCAGCGTAAGTCGCTGCAATCCCACCGCCGCGGTGGCCCGCCTTGGAGCCTAATCACCGGATTGGAAAAACTTAATGAGGGGCAATATCGTATAGAAGCTAACCGGGATGGTAAGCTTATTGCCTGTTATCCGCTTACCCTAGGTGAATCAGGTCAACAGGAAAGACCCCCAGCATGGAACCTTGCTACTGAGGCTTTTTATTCCGCCTGGATCGAAGCATTATTTGGCGCGCCGCCCGAGGAAAACCTCAGTTTTAATTCCCTGGAGCCATTCCTACGCAATACCGAGCGCAACTTTCTGCATAACTATCTTGGTATCAACGAAGACAATAATTTGCCGCTAACCCCCGATTGCGCTGACCTGCCTTACACCTTGCGGGCTTATTTTGCCTGGAAGACCGGTCTGCCAATTGCCTTCCGTACCTGCGGGTGCGGTTCGTCCAAAGCGCCGCCGTATTGCGGTAAGCCCAACATCATGACCGAATTTACCCGCGGTATCAGTTCGCAAGCCAATTTCAAGAAATTCAGCAGACGCTTGACGGACACCGTTCATTCCGGATCGGCGCGCACCGGACTTGCCGATGAAGCCACCGATCTGTATCCGATTTCACTCAGCCGCGAGACACTATGGCCGGGAACGGTCTACGCCGATCCCTATGGGCATATTTTGGTGCTGGTTGAATGGGTGCCGCAGACGGTCGATCGTCCTGGTATGTTGCTGGCTGTCGATGCGCAACCCGACAACTCGGTCGCGCGCAAGCGAATCTGGGAAGGTACCCTGCTGTTCGCCAACACCGAAAACGCAGGGCCGGGTTTTAAGGCTTTCCGGCCTTTGATCTCCACGGCCCCGGGCAAGTGGCGGACACTCGCCAATGAGGAACTAATCGCCCACCCCGAATTCACTTCTTTTTCATTGGAGCAAGATTACTTTACACCCGATGATTTCTACGCCAGGCTGGCCAAGCTCATCAACCCGGACGGCCTTGATCCCGTACAAGTTTATGAAGCGACACTGACTGCCTTGGCCGAGCAAATCGAGACGCGCGTCAATTCAGTGGACAATGGCGAAGCGTATTTTCGCAAAAACCCGCGCAGCGTCATCCCAATGCCCAGCGGCGCCGCGATTTTTCAGACCATCGGCCCCTGGGAGGATTATTCCACTCCTTCTCGCGACATGCGCCTCATCATCGCGATTAACGTGCTAAACAGTTTGCCCGAAAAAATCGTGTGCCACCCCGGATTGTTTGTGTTGAAAGACAAGACCCCCGAAGAAGCCAAGGCCGAGATTGAGCAGTACCACGCAAAACGCATCCAGGAACGCAACATCCGCTACACACGCACAAACGGCAGTTCGTGGGAGCTTTCCGTGGCCGAGGTACTGGCACGCAAACCGGCCTATGAAATGGCTTATAACCCGAATGACTGTGCCGAAATACGATGGGGTGCAAAGCCCGGACACAGTGGAATATGCCACTTGCCGCCGCTATGCGCCAGCAGATCAACGCGCGAAAATGGAGCAATACCGGATTTGGTTTCGTGAAATGCGAAGGCCAGTACAATGAAGGTATCTGCGAAATGCGTGGTAGTGTAGATTTAACAGTCTGTTAATTCTGATGACTTCCTTTGCCACTGTAATTCACGAACCCGGCCTTTTCCAACTTTTCTTGGTCTGCGACTCCCATTGCTGCTGGCTTCCAGCATTGCCAAACGGCTTTGATTGATTATTTGCTTGAGGAAGCGCAATTCATTGGTGTGAGTAATAACATAATATAGTACTATTTCTTTTAGGATATTTTGGCTATAGACAAGGGACATGCTGTGAGAATTAATACTTTGCTTTTAATTGTTTTTGGCTTACTGGGTTTTCTGACTTCATGCGCGCAGACCAATCGTATTCCGACAGATACACCGGAAGCTATTCTAAGAGCTACAACGCGCTGTGATCATGAAGCACTAGCTAAACATTATGAGGCTGCTGCTAGGGAAATGCGGTCAAAGATAAAAGAACATAAGAAAATGCTTGAATCATATGGAACAGTTACTTTTAACTATGGAAAAGATGGACTAGCATTGCAGTCTCATTGTGAAAGCTTAATTGACTTATATGAACAAGCAGTAAAAGCTAATATGGATATGGCGAATTCTCATCGAGCCATAGCCACAGAAATTAAATAATTCTTGTATTTGATAAAAATAAACTGATAGTCACTGTCTTGAATCCGAAACAATGGCTACCTACCAGCTTTTGGTTCTTTCTCCCTTAGCAAAAACTACAGTATTCACCAATTCTTTGGTAAGCCTCCAACCCCTCCACATTAACATCCTGACACATCATCGTTATCCTCAAACCATTTACAAGGAGGAACGATGTCATCATCAGAGTCGCGGCGAA
>NZ_JAYUWI010000137.1:0-28633 GCF_043753625.1 Nitrosomonas sp. | reverse complement strand
ATGGCCATGGCAATTTCTCTTTGATGGGTTTGTTTGGGTCAGTATGCGCTTTATAATAGAGAAAATCGGGTTTGGCTGAAGAATCTTTCTAATCAGGTGATTATTTGCTCCGCATTATTGGAGTAATTTAAGCTCGATTGCCCTGGATGTGACGCAGAGAACAAGTAAACTGCTTGGATATTTAGAAAGAATAGATAATCTTCCATCTTCGCAATCTAAATTCTGTTCTTCGATAGATAAGCTACTGGAAGAAATAGTATAATGCTATCTTCGCCGATGCGAATAAGTATATTCATCAATTATTGGTATGGTTATATAGTAGACAGATAAGGGAAAAGGGAGCATGAATAATTGAACCAGCTAGACAGACGTTACCGCACAGTGCGAATTTACTTCATTTTAAATTCAATCAGTTTTGTACGATGAAACAAATTGATCGATTTGAGATAGTGATAGCAGGGATAATTTGTATCAGCTTGCTGTATCCCGCAAAAATAGTCTCGTAATGAATATGCAATTCTTGCAGAATATATTCGTTTTAGCTCTGTTGTTTATACTGCCGCTAACCAGTCAAGCGAATGAATTATCCGTTAAACCCGAGCACGAACAAAAGCCAATAATCAAACCGCAAAAGAAACCGGTGCAGATCGAAGCCGATCGTATTACAGGCTATTACAAGCAGGAAATTGAAGCAGTCGGCGATGCGGTATTACATGATGGCGATAATGTACTCACCGCGGATCGCATGAAATACTATCAACAGACTGAAGATACCGAAGTTGAAGGAAATGTACGCCTGGAGAGACCTAAAGATACTTTGAAAGGTGCACATCTTCAGCTTAATCTGAAAACTGAAGAAGGCTATCTAACAGAGCCGCGTTATTTAATGAAAAAAGGGAAGGGGCGTGGTGTCGGCGACATGCTGTTATTTGAAGGTAAAGACAATTACCGGTTGAAGGAAACCAATTACACTACTTGTCCGGAAGGTGACAATGGTTGGCATATTCGTGCCAGAGAGCTGGAAATTGATAACAAAAATGAAGTAGGCACCGCACGTCATGTTAGCGTTGTATTTAAAGATACGCCCATACTGTATTCGCCTTGGATAGATTTCTCCTATAGTGGCAAACGCAAATCAGGAATGCTGGCACCTGTTGCGGGCTATAATGTAAAAACCGGGTTTGATGTCGCGCTTCCGTTTTATTTAAATATTGCACCCAACATTGATGCCACCATAGCGCCACGTATTATGACTGAGCGTGGTTTCCTGCTGAGTAACGAAGTGCGGTATATCGGCAATAAGAATATGAATGGCCACCTGCAGTTCGATTTTCTTCCGCATGATATCCACACCAATCAAACCCGCTGGGGTGTTTTATTCACACATACACAAAATATTGGGAAAGGCTGGCAAGGATTTCTTAATTACAACCAAGTTTCGGACGATCGTTATTTTCGTGAGCTTACGCCCAATCTTGCCCAAACCAGCTTGACCAACTTGTCGCAACAAGGCGGAGTCTCTTATAACGGCAGATTAGGAACAAACGGGGCAGTGAGTTTCACCGGATTTGCGCAACGTTTTCAAACAATCCAGGATCCATTGGCGCTGTTTGTATCTCCTTATGAACGGTTGCCGCATTTTTCCATGAATGCCATTAAGCGCGATGTAGGGAAGCTGGATTTTGAGCTCAACAGTAGCTGGACAAATTTTTATCATCCTACCCTCGTTGATGGAAAACGCTTTGTATTCTATCCCAGTGTCAGTGCGCCATTACGCAATGAATATGGCTACATTACGCCTAAAATCGGCTTGCACTATACGCAATATAGTTTGGATACACCGGCAGGAAATAAAGGGGAAAATATCGATCGTGCCATTCCGATTTTTAGCGTAGACAGCGGTATTGCATTTGATCGGAAGTTACAATTAGGCGACAGGAGTTTTGTTCAGACTCTAGAGCCGCGCATATTTTATACCTATGTGCCATACCGGAATCAAAACTATCTGCCGAATTTTGATTCGGCGGTTAATGACTTTAGTTTTGCGCAAATGCTCACTGAAAATCGATTCAGCGGCAGTGATCGCATTAATGATGCCAACCGTGTTACAGTCGCATTGACATCGCGTTTCGTTGAACAAGAGACGGGAATTGAGCGTTTACGGCTTGCAATAGGGCAACAAGTTAATTTTACCGACCCCAGAGTATTACTCCTTCCTCCCCAGGTTACCAGCGGAAAATCGGATTTTATTGCGGCTATTTCAGGGCGTTTGACACCCCATATTAGTACCGATTCCAACATTCAAATGGATGAATCCAAATTATGGATTGAGAAGGTGCGAACCGGTATCAGCTACCAACCGGAACCGGGCAAGGTACTTAATCTTGGTTACCGGTTTACACGTAATGTTCTGGAACAGATGGATACTTCATTTCAATGGCCAATTACCGGGAATTGGCACGGCGTTGCCCGGGCAAATTATTCGCTGAAAGATGACAAAATCCTCGCAGGATTGGCAGGTTTTGAGTATAACGCATGTTGCTGGGCTTTACGGTTTGTCGTACAACGGCTGACAACGGCAACGCAAACCACAACCACCGCAGTTTTTGTGCAACTGGAATTGAAGGGCCTAATGGGAATCGGCAATAATCCATTGCAGGCGCTGCAACAAAGTATTCCGGGGTATACCAGCGTTCACTGATCATTGACTTGCCACGCCAATCGTATTCATCAAGTATCATCAATCTATGCATAACAGAAACTATTCCTGCATTTTTCTATTACTCATTGCATTTCTATCTGCTCATGTTATTGCACAAGAATCGGAGTTTATTCCAGCTGCAAAATCGATTGATTATATCGTGGCGGTTGTCAATGAGGGTATTATTACCCGTCAAGAACTTGATGAAGCCATCAAAATAGCTATCGGTAGACTGCAGCAGCAAGGCGCTCAATTGCCTAATCAACAAACATTAGAGAATCAGGTACTCGAATCTTTAATAAGCAAACGTATTCAATTACAGCATGCAAAGGAAGTGGGATTGTCAGTCGGTGAAAGTGAACTGGATGAGACCATACTCCGTATTGCTGAGGAAAATAAATTGTCTTTGCCGGAATTTTATGTGGTGTTGGAAAAGGATGGAATCAGTTATAACAAGTTCCGCGATGAGATCCGCGAGGAAATGATCATGGCGCGAATGAAGGAGCGGGAGATTAAAAATCAGGTGAATGTGACGGAAGGAGAAGTTGATAATTTTCTGCATACCCAGGAAACCTCCGCCGAAGGTAATGATGAATACCGTCTTGCGCATATCTTGATATTAGTATCAGAAAATATGAATTCCGCCCAAATCCAGCAAAGAGCCGAGCGCGCCGATATGGCGCTGAAGAAACTGAAAGAAGGGGTGGAATTTGCGCAGGTGGTTGCTGAATTTTCCGATGCCGCCGATGCTAATCAAGGCGGGATCATTGAATGGCGCCCGATTACCCAAATGGGGCCCGCATTTGCCGAATTATTGACACCCTTGCAACCGGGGGATGTGACACAAGTAGTCCAAAGCCCGAATGGTTTTCATATTTTCAAACTGCTTGGCAGACGTGTTCAGGAAGTGCCGACAGTGATCATTGATCAGACGCATGCGCGGCATGTATTGATCAAAATTAACGAACTGACTTCAGAAAATGATGCCAGACTAAAAATTATTCAGATTAAAGAAAGACTTGGTAAGGGCGAGGATTTTGCGGAAGTAGCTAAACTGTATTCCGAGGATACCAGCGCGTCATCCGGTGGTGATCTGGGTTGGCTTTCGCCGGGCGATACCGTGCCGGACTTTGAGCGGGCGATGAACGCTCTGCTACCGGGTCAAGTCAGTGATCCGGTCAGATCACAATTTGGCTGGCATGTAATCCAAGTACTGGAACGCCGTTCGCAAGATATCAGTCTTAATCGGCGCCGGCAGTCAGCCCGTCAAGCAATACGAAATCGCAAATCTGATGTTGTTGTTCAGGAATGGCTACGGCAATTACGGGATCAAGCCTATGTGGAGCATCGTTTAGATAGCGATCATTGAACATGAGTAATAAATTCATTCCTAAATTAGTGCTGACTGCTGGCGAGCCCGCAGGAATCGGCCCTGATTTATGTGTGCAAATTGCACAGCAGCCGCTGTCATGTAATCTGGTGGTCATCGCAGACAGTGAATTGTTGCGGGCACGTGCGCAGCAACTCAAGCTTCCGTTGAGGCTGATTGATATCTCAGTCACTACGCCCAGTCAACATGAAGCGGGCAGCTTGCAAGTTCTGCATGTCCCCTTAGCGGAAACGGCTATACCAGGAACACTGAATCCGGCTAACGCAAGCTATGTTTTATCCACACTGGAACGTGCTGTTGAAGTCTGTCGATCCGGTGAATTTGACGGCATGGTCACAGCCCCGGTACATAAAGGCGTGATTAATGATGCGGGCATTCCCTTTACCGGACACACAGAGTTTTTGGCAGAACTGACGCATAGTGCGGTAGTTATGATGCTGGTGGGTGGAAACATGCGCGTGACGCTGGCGACAACGCATTTGCCGCTCAAGGATGTGGCTGCGGCGATCACGCCGGACAGCATCGAAAGCAAGTTACGTATTATTCAGCGTGATTTAATCACCCGTTTTATGCTGGATAATCCGCGTATAGTTGTCGCGGGACTCAATCCGCATGCGGGTGAATCCGGTCATCTGGGGCGTGAAGAAATCGATGTCATTATTCCTGTGCTCAATAAATTGCGTGCTGAGGGGATGCAGTTGATCGGCCCTGTTCCGGCGGATACTTTGTTTAGTCCCTCACAACTCAAACAATATGATTGTATTTTTACCATGTATCATGACCAGGGACTACCGGTTTTGAAGCATGCCAGTTTTGGCGGCGGTGTTAATGTTACCTTAGGATTGCCCATTATCCGTACCTCGGTTGATCATGGTACTGCACTGGAACTGGCCGCAACAGGGCGTGCGAATCCCGGCAGCTTGTTGACCGCAATTGAAATGGCCGCGCAACTAGCTAAAAACCATGCGTTGTTTCTTCATGCACCATAACCCGCGCAAACGTTTTGGCCAGAATTTTTTAGTTGATCAGCAGATCATTGCGCAAATCATCCATGAAATTTATCCGCAAAAGGGTGAGCGAATCATTGAAATCGGGCCGGGCCTCGGTGCGCTGACACGCCCTTTGCTGCAAGTGCTGGATCATCTGGATGTTGTGGAAATCGATCGTGATATTGTAGTCAAGTTGGAGAAGGAATTTCCGCAAGAAAAATTGACCATTCATGCAACCGATGCGCTGAAGTTTGACTTTTCTGCTTTGGGTGAGAAACTGCGTATTATCGGTAATCTGCCTTACAACATATCTACGCCTTTACTGTTTCATCTGAGTCAATTCCCAGAACAGATCTTGGATATGCACTTCATGCTGCAAAAAGAAGTTGTGGAGCGTATGGTGGGAACGCCATCAACGCCGGACTATGGACGTCTCTCTGTCATGTTGCAGTACCGCTTTGATATGGAGCATGTTTTTAGCGTTCCGGCAGAATCTTTCCGTCCGATACCCAAAGTCGAATCGGCCATCGTGCGGATGATTCCACGTTCTCAATCATCTCGTGCCATTAAAGATGAAGCATTATTTGCACAAATAGTTTTAGCAGCATTTTCGCAACGCCGCAAAACACTTCGCAACACATTGCATCATTTTTTGAAGGCGGAAGATTTTAGTGCTCTGGATATTGATCCAGGGCTGCGCGCTGAGAACTTGTCAGTAGAAAAATTTATCGCAATTGCAGATTTTCTGACCTGAATAGCTCACCATTATCTTTTGCTTGCGTGCATGGCTTGTGGCAGAGAATAATTGATAAGATGGCATAATGAGAGGACAGCCACCAGGATTATTTGCGCAAATATTTGTTTCATGACACAACACTCATCTTTGGAGGGTATGAATGATTCGACATCTGTACATACTTCTTGGGCTATTCATACTATTCGCGTTTTCTGCCTGTGCAACCAAAACACAAGAAAAGAAAACGATTGATTCAACGGATAAGACCAAGATCTCAACCCCTTTTGAACAACTCTCCTTTAAATCGGAAGGGAAAACGGTTTTTGAGGATGAGGGGAAATTCATCCTGATTGAAGGAAGCAAATGCATGCAGCGGGATAATGGTGCAGAAGCCGCAACCGTGCTGCAATGGATCGAAATGCCCGGCTACGTGGATAGTGCGACCGTCGTGCTGAATGGCTGGGATCTGCGTTATCTGCAAAAAGATCGCGAAGTGAACTCGATGAAAGCCGACATTATCCACAGCAAGCTAGTTAAGAGCGCAGGTTCTTCCTTCCTGGTGTTTGAAGTACAAGGCAAACTGGATGACCAGAATCGCGCCGATGCATACGAGTTCTGTGTATTTTATAGCGGATTCGGCTATCGCTCGGTTTGGTTTGATGCCGCGATTGAATGGGATTACAACGGTATTGAAGCATCGGCGCAGCAGAATAAAACTCAAGGCGCAGTGGCTACTGTGGAGAACCTGGGAAGCAAAGGCACACTAAAGGGCAATGATGTGATTGCAATCATTCCGCGCGGATTTGATTTTCAGTTTGATGACACCTTCGAATGCGAATTACGTTTCCCCCCCTGCAAATGGGCGGATCGCGCCGATTATCGTTTGCTGCAAGCTGCCTACAGCCTGTCTCAAACCGGCGCTTCGCCTAACCGGGACGGCAGTCCGCACTGGGTCACTCAAACCATTTTCAAAGATAACGATACGCGCACACACCGCATTAAAACACGCGCCGCCCAGATTCGCGGCAGCAGCGTCAAATTGCGAGCAGACTTCCTGGCACTAAATCCCCGCGCCGGGAAAACCAATAACTGCCGCAAAAATACCGATGGCATTGTTCGCACCCAGACATTCCGTATCAATGATTTACCCTACGACTATGCCGTGCCGATGCTGACCGGCTGGGATCTCTCCTACGAATGCGAGCATCAGCAAGTGCAACGGGTAGGCATCTGGATCCATGACATCCACTTCAATCCGAACGCCAACAGCTTGGAATACAAAGTATCGTCCATTCTGCGCGACCAGGATGGTGCACCCAGCTTCAACGCCGCGCACCGCATCACGGTATTAGGACTCAACCGTCTGCCTTCGTCAGAGCAACACCGGACACCTAAAATTGAAATCAAGCTCAGGGAACATTGATCGATCATTTAAGCGGGTTTCTTAAAAGTTCTGCGTCATACATTCCATGTTTTTGTCATCCTGAAAGTTAATCGATGATTAACAGCAAAATAATTTATTTTTGTTATGGCCACACGGCAATTTGCAGTTTTGATAAGACATCGAGAGTCGTATATATTACGTTGTACCTATTAGGGAGTGGCGATGCCAAAAACAAGAATAACTGTTGCATCTGTTGGGCACATGCCTGCCGACTTCAATAGACAGAAATTAAAAGAATGGGACTCATCCGTATTTGAAATAGCCGACGATATAGAAAGCTACTCACTTACCTGTGATTCGGACGGTCTCGAGTGGGAATTTACCGACGAGGCACTGGAAGATGTTCTACCGAAAAAATTTAATGGTGATTTCTTAATCGCCATAGTGAACGTGCCAATAGAACTTAATTGGTATGCACGCTGCCTCTCCGAAAATAGAGTGGTTTTTTCATTTCACGAAATCAAAGAAATTCTTAGGTTCTCGAATATACCACTTAAAAATGTCATCTGTCGGCTCTTATACGCGTATACGCTGTTATACAAGCGAAGCGGTAACCGCATTCCAGAAGCTGCGAAAAACACTAATTTTACTCATGACGAAACACGCGGCTGTCTATTCGACATGAACGGAATCAAAACAGATGTTGTTTACTCCTGCCACAACCCGGTTATTTGTCCGGATTGTGTGGAACGGCTTAGGCGCGAGAAAGTCACTGACGAAACAATTGCAAAATGTCAGAAAGAGATTCAGCGAATTCGAAAGACACTGTTTTACAGGATCACTGATTTTATTAAACTGCACCCTCTGTGGTCATTGGCAATGTCCGCAGCGACAGCAATAATTTTAGGTGCATTAGGTTCTGTGCTTGGCTCCTATGTGTACGAGGTAATCATAAAGTAACAAGCATAACCCGTCATCAACACGCAAAAAAAGAAGCACGACTAAACTACCACCTACTCAGAACAGCAAGGGGGCAAACCAAGAAGAATGAGCGCATACTGCGGACTATGACAAAATCACTCCGATTAGTCTGTTGATTTCAAGATTTTTCACCGTAATCAATTACCTATCATCTATTCTGTCAAATACACTGATCGCCAGCAATGTTCAGCTATGGAATCGGCCCCCGACACCTCTATTCGGGTGATAACTTAGCCGCATCGTTTTGCAGTTTTCATATATTGGCAATGATTCATTTGATTAAATTTATGATATGGTTTGGTAAGTAGTTCGTCTGAGCAGACGCCCGGTGATTTTAAATTTTTTCTGACTTACCCCGAGGTAACCAGAGAATTTTTTAGGTAATCTTATTTAGCTGGCGGGCGTAGTGTGTCGGCAGGTGATGTCATGATGATTCTCGGCTTGCTTCAGACGCTGATATCATTGACGTTGGGCTATGCGTTTAAGATTTATTCCAATTCGCGCAATAGGAGTTGAAATGACTGGATACACCACTTTAATCAAATTCGCACTCTGGGCAGCGCTGATTATTGCCTGCACTTGGTTTGTTTGGCACATGGCCGGGACCATCCACGACAATATTTATGAAGATGGGCGCCTGGCTGAACGCGCAGTATGGGAAAGTAAGGAAGCCATTCGCAGCAAAGAGCTCGCGAAAGCAATAGCCGATGCCGCCCAAGCGATGGCCGCAGAACATGAAAAACAAGTTAATGGACTTACCGGAGCATTAAACAATGAAATCAAAGCAAAAGATAAGTTGTCTCGTGATCTTGCTGATATCAACCGCACTAATCGCGGGCTGTGGATCGATGCAAAAAACTGCAGAAATAGTGCCAATGAAACAACAAGAAAAACTGAGAGTGCCGGCATCAGTGGTGGCGAAACCGGTCGAGTCAGACTTCCCAGCCAGGTTGAAAAAGATCTTTGGGAACTCGCCGCAGACGCGCAGCGAGTAGTTATTCAGTATGAGACATGCCGGCAAACATTAATCCCGTTGGTTGAAGTTGTTCCGGATAGTTGAAGAAATAGTAATTGGATTGAAGGAGGCTGTTTGAGTCATGTTATGGCATGACTCAAACGCTTTAACCCATATCATTGCTGTGAGCAAGAACCAAGGCTTTCCATAAAGTGCCGCAAGGCTACATCTGTTCAGCATCTTGCTAGAATATCGCGGTGCATGAGTTGCCGTTTTGGATTCCTAATGCTAAGAGATGGAGAGGGTAATAGAAATGATTGTTTTCGTGTTCTGTCCAGCAATTACACGGTTGGAATTAACGTAACAGTACTTATAATTGGCGTTCGACAGCTATAACTCAGTGAGGAGGCCCCCGGCTTTGCCGGGGCTGACCTATACGACGGTCATTGAGAATCCAAGATGGGATTGTAAGTGCCCTGTGGTATTCATTCCGAAGAAGCGTAGGAAGCGAAAATTGTAGAAGGGCACATTATGTCGGATCACGTGCACATGTGCATCAGCATTCTGCCGAAATATGCGGTATCGAACGTGATGGGGTACATCAAGGGGAAGAGCGCAATTGCAATAGCGAGGAGCTTCGGCGGCCGAGTAAAGAATTTCACTGGCGAGGTTTCCTGGGCTCGAGGGTATTTTGTTTCGACGGTCGTCGGGCTTGATGAAGGGGTAGTCAGGGCGGATATCCGCAACAAGAGCATGAGGATGAACGCTACGACCAAATGAGATTGGAGGTTTAGCCCCCTTGGGCGGCTCATGGTTTATGACACCTTTGAGGCGCTCACCCAATAAGCATCTGGCTTTTCCGGAGGTAATTTAACTTATAAAATACCGATATAATTCAGGTCTATGTATTACATGTATATTATGCATAGAAATGAAGAAAATTTCAGAATTTCTACAAGCATCTGTTTAACTGGCGTCCCCAACGAGATTCGAACTCGTGTTACCGCTGTGAAAGAGCGTTATATTGCGATAGTATGTACGTTATTGGATGTTGTTGTTTAATCATATATTGATGTATATATTGATAAAAACAAAATTTATATCTATACTGATCCAATACAATCCCAGAGCATACATTACGCACAGATTACGCACGGATTATTGGAGAGGGCATGGCAAGATCAGCAAGAAACTCAAAATTAGACACTAGAACAGCACGACTCAAATTGCCAGAAGGCGTTCGTATATATATTACTGTTGGTGAAGGTTTTGCGCTTGGTTATAGACGGACTACCAAAGGCTATGGAACATGGGAAGTTCGGTATCGAATAAATGGAAAATATTTATATCAAGCTTTAGGTAATGCCGATGATTACCAAGAGCCTGATGGAGTAGAAGTTTTTACTTATTTTCAAGCCCAAGACAAAGCAAGAAAGATTGTAGAGCAAGTTAAATGCAGTAGCGGAATAATAATTAAACCAATTACAGTTGAAGACGCAACTGCTGCATATTTAAAGTGGTATGAGGTAAATCGCAAAGCATATAAAGAAACAAAAAACACCATAGATGCTCACATTCTGCCTACTTTTGGGAAAATTCTTGTTATTCAAATAACTACCAATCAGATCAAACATTGGCATCAGAAATTAGCCATAACGCCACCGCGCAGGCGTACTCAAGCATCGCTCAAACAGAAATTTGGTGATGTCCCGAAAACCGATCAAGGAAAGCGCTCTCGCAAATCAACTGCCAATAGAATACTTACTGTGATGAAAGCAATACTTAACAAAGCATTTAATGATGACTTCGTGAAGGACGATACGCCTTGGAGAAAGGTAAAGCCATTTCCAAATACTGACGAACCAATAACGCGTTTTTTAACAACTGTCGAATCAATAAGACTGATAAATGCCAGTCCTGTTGATCTGCGGGAACTTATTAAGGCGGCGTTATTTACCGGCGCCAGATTCGGGGAGTTGGCTAGACTTCAAGTGAAACACGTCAACATTGATAGTGGTATGATCTACATCACGCCAGAGGCAAAATCAGGTAAGGGACGGCATATACCACTTCATTCAGATGCAATTGATTATTTCCAAAGTCTCATTGCGGGAAAAGTTGGGAAAGATCGCGTCCTTGTCAAGATTGATGGTAAGTTATGGGGTAAAAATCATCAGGTTAGACCGTTGTTAGAAGCATGTAAGGTGGCTAAGATTGAACCATCAATTAGCTTTCATGAGCTACGTCATACTTATGCATCAATGCTCGCACAACTTGGAGTTGATCTTCTTATAATCTCAAAATTGCTAGGCCATGCAGATATTAGGATTACTAGCAGACATTACGCTCATCTTTGTGATAAAACCCTAAAGGACGCGGTGGATAAATTGCCGAGCTTTGGGCATATTAAAGATGAAAAAGTCGTGGCTATTACTCTAACCGCATAATAGCAATTAACTACCAGCGCGTTATTTTTCAAATATTTCTTAGGAAATATATTTTAATAATTCATCGCTTAACAAATACCAAACCGACAAACTATCTATATGACCAAGCAATGCTTCGGCAAAGCAAAAGAGTTGATCGACGCAGCGAATAGTGAAGACCCGAACCGGGAAACTATTGAAGGGAAAGATTGGCCGAAAGAACTACTTTATTCTCGTCGCATGTTAGATATGCTCGAACGATATGCACCTGATGCCGATGATGCAATGAAACTGGCGGTGAGTGCTCAACACATCCAACGCTGGAAATCGCCACGCAGCGGTTATCCGATGAATCGAAAAGGCTATTATCAGTGGCGTGCTGAGCTATACAAATTTCATGCTGACACAATTGCCAATCTGCTCGTAAGAGCTGGATATGAAAATGAATTTATTGCTCGTGTAACACAGGCCGTTGGGAAGAAATCGCTTAAAGCCAATCCGGACACCCAGCTATTGGAAGATGTTGCCGGGCTGGTTTTCTTCGAACATTATCTGCTTGATTTCGCTGGCAGACACCCTGAATACGACGAACAGAAATGGGTTGATATCATTCAAAAAATCTGGAAGAAAATGTCCGCTCAAGCCCACCAATTCTCACTCGCTGGACATTTCAAATTGCCGGATTCAATGGATCCGCTGATCAGGAAAGCAGTATCTGAATAAATCAGGGTTCTGTTGCACTAGCAAATATGCAGGTTCTTATATTGACTATTTGATCATTTGATATGGGAATCTTCTTCCTTATCAGACGCCGTAATTTAAATTACGCTACGTATTTCCCGAACAATCGCTTTTGCCAGCTCGTTGAAATCAGGCTGAGTAGACTGTTGGGGAGTGGCTAAATCCCGGATAATTTCACCCTGGCGTTGACAGGCACAACCCCGCCATAACTCAGAAACGTCGTTAATACTTTCTCATGCCCAAGATTCTGGCTCCACGCTTTGAATTGTTCTGGAGTTTTGCAGACTTCTTCACCAAGTCGAACGATTGTGTTTCTAAAACTGTGCGGATTGAAATACGGCAAGCCAGCATCGGTAAAGGCTTTGCGAAATATTGTGCGTATCGGTGTAGCATTGCTCCAGTGTTTGCGATCAAGGCCATCAGCCGAAAACTGCATGGATGAACCCAGTGCAACACGGGTCGCTGGAAATAGTGGATCGTCGTTACCCCAAAGCTTTTCTTCCCGCAGATACGTTACCCATTCCGCTACAATCGTGCGAATTTCATCGCCTACAGGGAAAAAGAAGGTATTGAAGGTTTTGCTAAATTTAGTGTTAACTTCGCGCGCATCCTGATTGACGCAGCTCTCAATCAAATCAACGTGTTTTAGCTTCATCGAAGCAATTGCGCTATCTCGTGCCCCAGTCAATAGTGTAAACGCGATCAGTGCACGGTTTCGTTTTTCAATATCCGTTTCGCTTAACATTGTATTGATGACATGCTTTATCTGTTCCAATGTCGGCACTTTTTGTTCTCGTTGCGTGGTAGCGATGCGCGTATCTTTATCGGATAGGTTGAAATACTCCGCATCTGAATATTGTAGGCGTGATTTGTAACCCGGCTGCCATGCAAGCCATTGGAAGAATCGCTTAAGTTGCGTTAATGTCGCGTGCAAAGTTGCCTTGCTCAGCTTTTCACCAGATTGTTGCCCTTTTTGTTCAGCTAAGTGTTTCTTAAATGCAATTGCGTGTTCATAGTGAAATGCCTTGAAATCCTTGTGCTTGGTATGAACTTCAAATCTCGCCAGAGCCTTTGCAGCAGCATCCACTGTCGCCTCGCTATTACGCACTGCTTCTTTCAAATAAGCAAAATATTTACGTTTGATTCGTTCATTGTCTGCATTGTATTTGGTCATGTTTTGCTACTCTCTTTTCAAGTCACTGTTAACGCTGGGTTGATTGCTCTCAATTATGTGTCGCAGTGCTTGCGGTAGCGTAATGGTTATTTCCCCGCATACTTGTCCCAGTTTCGATAAACTGACACGCCGGTTCATGATCTTGTCGCAATCCGGGCAAATGGCTTCAAGGTTCCCGATTTTCTCAGTGATGATCCGGTAATCGGCCATATCACCAGCCGGATTCTTTGGCATGCGACAACGGACGCAGTAGATTTCACCCGGTTTGCATTTCTGTTTGTTTTTCGTTCGTCTTGCTTGGTGGAATGCCACAAGATCACTGCCAAGAATAAGCAGCGGTCGTTTGTCATTGATAATGGGAAGCCCGGCCTTAATCCAAGCGCGTACAGTGCCTTTGAACACGCCGTACAAGCTGGAAACTTCTTCTGCCGTGTAGTTACGATGTATTTTTGCGAGATTTGGGTTATGCAGGCGTTTTTTCATGATTAATTTAGCCTGATTAGTTATGCGCCGCGACTGGCGCGGGCATAGGCATTGCTGTTATCCGAAGTGTTGCTGACACTTTTCTCGATTGGTTGGATGGAAACCGATAAAACCGGCGAAACCGATTCCACAATTTCCACCTGCCATGCTTCTGCCGAGCGATTGCCGCTAGCGCGGACAAAACGCTGTCCATCGACGATGCGACCGGCGTGCCGTCTGATCCACCAGCCCAACTTACGGCGGTTAATTTCACCACGTTCGTCAGCAATGTCGTGAAGCACCTCATGCAGTTCGGCGCTTGCATCGTTGAATGGCAGCGCCTGCTTGATCGCATCGCGCACCATGGCTGGAATCTTGCCGAATACAGAAAACCAGGCGGTCAGCAGTCGCGCCAGCGTTTCTCGGTCAGGATCATCAAGCATGGCTTCGAACACGGATACAGTCGGATCAGCGCAACCAAGCCACAAGAGCGGCTGACGGCAAAGATCAGACCAATCACCATAGCCCGCGAGCGATTTGCAGATAGTTTTTGGTTTGCCAGCTACGATCCATGCACGCACGATGGTCAAGGCTGCGGAAACATAGCGGCCCCGTTCGCGCAAAACATCACGCACCAGATCGGGGCGCGTGAAACTACGCGCCGCAGGCGTTTCGCAGCCTGGATCAAGGCGGATGGATAGGCAGCGCCGGGTCATATCCTGAACTGGCCCGACGTTGTTGCCGCTCGAGAGAAACAAGGCGCGCGTGCTGACGGTGGCGGTCTTGGATACGCCCAGGATACGACCGCTCATGAATTCCGAAGTCAGCGCAGTACACAGGCTTTTGTGTGCCACCAGATCGCTGGTGAGATTATCGAACTCAATCACAGCCGGAGCACGCAGCAATTCCGCGAGCAGCAATTTCCTACACTCCTCGTCATCGGCGGGAAACGTAGTCGGCGTGCCGCGTTGCGGTGTGGCAAAGGCGGTGATCAATTCGCACAGATACGACTTGCCAGAACCGACCATATGCGCCCGTACATGAATCATCGGCGCGTGAGTGAGACTAGGCCGGATGCTGGCGGTAAGCATCGCCACCAAGGCGGCGGCCAGATCGGATTCACTGGCGAAGCTGAACTCCATCAGCAAATCTTTCAACAACGCCAGAGCGGCTTCGGCCTGCGCGCGGGTCGGTTTGTCAAGGACAGAAAACCTCCGCGTATCGAACACACCAAACATGCCGGTGGCTGCATCATACCCCGCTGCTGTCATCAGGCTGCCATCGGGCCGAAGATAGGGTTGACGCGCCAAACCGTTCAATACCGGCAGATGCGGATAACTGGTCGCATCAAATAGTACCGAGGCATGGCGGGCAGGCGGATCGGCACGCACCCAATCCTCGGAGCGGCCATCAAAGCGCTCCCACGTCGCAGCACCCGCCAATGCACGCACGAGGGCTGGCAGGGTTATTTCCTGAACGCGGGTTTCGCGTGTGCCGGGGTCTGTGACCACGGTCACAACTAACCCACCGCGCTGATAGTGTCGTCGTGATTGCGCCAGTTCGCGCTCGGCTGCATCCACCACACGATTCATTTCACCCGCCATGATGCGAATAGTCGGCTTCATGCGTGCCGCACTGATCTCGATGTCGAGCGTCCTCAGTAGATCACGGACATGCCGGTCAGCACAGTGGCCATGCAGACATTTGAATCCACCGATAGGCCAGAGATCGTCTGGCTCAAAATAGGCTGTACCGCTATCGACTTCCCCCGTGTGCTCTTTTATCCATGGGCAGGTGATGTTGTGCTTACCCTCGCCAAGCGGAGCCTTATAAAGGCCACGATTCCGCAGTGTGACCAGAACGGCATTCTCATCAGGGCGCGCAATCCACACCGGATCGCCGTCGGAAGGCCGTTCCTGCGCCGTGCGGGTACTCTGTCGCTTGGGTCGTGCGGCCTGCATCATTTCCAACTGAAGACCATCGACCAGCTCTTCGACCGAATAGCGCAATTCAGGTGACCAAGCCACCATCTTGCATGCAAACGGCGGCGAGTGTTTGCCGTTCACCGCCACTGGAAGCCTTGCCAAGCGCGCCCGTGGGCCATTTGCGCCGGGGTCGCACAAACCGGCAGCAACAATGGCATCCATCAATCTGTCGGTGGCTAGTCCATCGGTCAGTGGCTCGCGTAGCAGATAGCCAGCTTGGTGGTTGCCCGGTGAAGACTCCAGCATCCATGACGGCGGCAACGTCAGTCGTTCCGTGGCCACCTTGCTGCCCACATCATCCAGCATCACCGAATGCAGCGCATGAAAGCGCGCTTTCTGCCGCCGATAATGGCCCGCTTCATCGGGCTTGAATACCGCCAGACTGAAATAGTTGTTGGCATCGCCCGGTAGATTCTCTGTCATATTGCCCTGCCACGGACTGCCAAACCAAGCCTTGCTGGGTACACTCGTGGGGTTCCCCGCGAAACTAACCACGACCGGGCGCACATCGGTCAGATTGTCACCAAATACAGCGCGAAGAAATTCGCCATTAGTGACCAAATCGGTTTCGCCGGTTTTATCGGTTTCCATCGGGCTGAATGGAAAAACTGTCTCGGGAGCATTCATAAACGCCCCCCTAAATTACTGTCTTGCGAGCGGCTTCAAGCTTTGCCACCAGCGCGCGGATTTCATCGTCGGTCTTTCCGGCAATGCGCGCTGCGTTGATCGCCTCAATTTCACAAGAAGGCCAGCCAACGGCACGCAAACCAATCTGTACAGGATGTGTGAATAACCCCTGTTGAATGTCTTGATAATGAGCGCTGCGCGATCTTCCTCGCTCTTTTAAAACAACTGGAAGTCTAAGGATGGTATTTGTCATTTCTGAACCTCTCTGATTGGTAGTGGATAATTCGAGAAGGAGCGTAACTGTGCGATTTGGGCGACAAAATACCCCAATGACAATAGAGAAAGTTATTCCAATTTTAATAAAATCATTTGGTTATGATCTTGCTGTGTCAATGAGGCTGTATTACTGTGTTGCAGATCTAAACGCGAAGAGAGGCTAAAAGCGGGGGTTGGGAGCTACTAAAATTGTGCGAAAAAATTCCGCCCAACTATTTTACGATTTCATGTTTTTTCTGATAGTTTCAGCACTGCGGCCTTTTGCAATCTCCATCTTGGCGATTTGCATCGAATACCAAGTATCAGACATATTGGAGTGTTTCTTTTTTAGTTTCCGGAATTCCTTCTGCCAACTTTCATGCATGGTCGAAGTATCCAATTTGCGCGTCTCGCGTTTGGCGTTGCTTGGTGTATAGCGGCTATCCGCCATGGTCGTGGAATCTACCAGTTGCCGGATCATGGTGACATCGAGCGAATATGCACCATCGTGATATTCGATTAACTCGATCAGCGGTAATCTATTGTTTCCGGCTGCTAAAGACAAAATACCATCGGCTTCCAGGCCAAGCATTTGGCTGCGCTTAATCCCCTTAGCGATACCGATGTTGCTCAAATTGGAATTGTCCGTTAGTTGACTGCTACGTCGCAATCCAAGGCTAGTTGCAATAAACTGACACAGGAAATCGATAGTACACTGCCACTGGTTCAATTTTTCGAAGGAAACAGGCACGCGGCTAATGTCATTTCGCTTATCGCAGGATATAAAGGCGCGTGCGGTCGAATTTTCTTTAGCTGGAATGATATGTACCGGCATGGCACATTCATGCTCACACCCGGGACAAATTGCGCTAGAAGCCGGTTTTGTTTTGGCAAGCAATCCTTGAGTTTTCAGGGCGGCAACGGCTGCCATAGGCCATTGAGTCAGTTCTTCATCGTTGACTAGAACTGCATTACCTTGACTAGCACCCACACGCCCCAATAGCTCAATCAGTGCGGCTTGTGGTGTCATACTTCAGCGATTTTTACTTCTTGTGTCAGTTCTTTAGGCTCAATCCCGGAGGCTTCCAGCATATCGCGCAGTTTTAAGCCCACCTCGTCATATTTCAGCGAACAGGAATTGGGATACGTAATGTAAAATTTCACTATTTTCGCTGGTTTGTCGGCATCTACTATAACCGAAACTGCAAGTTCAACTTGAGTGATGTTGTACATACTCATCGGTAAATTTTTACTAATCTGATCGAGCAAGGTGTACACGGCATCAGGTTTCTGAGTCGTATCTGCTTCCAGTGTAATACGATCGCCTTTCTTGATTCGTGATGAGAGCCGTAATTTTTTTACAATCACTTTCTCAATGCCGCTGCCCGGAGTAAAAGTAAAATCAAAGCTTTTCTGCAATAGCGGGGCAAGATCATAGACTCGTGTATCTTTGGGGTCTGGTGGCAATTTGTCGAGTTTCAGGATTGCTTCGGCGAACATACCTTGCAACGGTTCTATTGCTTTGTAAGAACCGCGAAAGTTCAGATCGATTGATCCTTCGCTTTGTGAATACACATAAATGACTTCAAAAGCCGGATTATGCGGACGGCAGTCAAATTCGCCATTTACCCATTCAATACTTTGCTGAGAATAATCTTCAGGATAAGCAAAGAAATAATCCAACTCACCACGGCGATAAGGCTCCACCACACAATTCTTGCCTCGCCCTTCCGTGTGATGAAAATAATTGCTGATAAGTTTGGCTAATTGCTTAATGCTGGCATCATCCACAGCAGCCTGTTCTTGCGGCAGATTCTTGCGTTTTCGCCAATGGGGCAATGTGTCTGCATGATAGAAGCGAGTGGCTCCTTTCCAACAAGTATTGTGTTCCAGAAAGGTAATCATTGCTCGCTGGTAATGATTAGGCAAAGCGGATAATTTTTCTACAAAAACTGCAAAATCATTGTCATTGAATTGGAAACCGGCTTCATCAATGATTGCCGTAGAACCCTTTTCACAACTCATCTCAAAAATTTCTCGAAACTCGGTATCCATGGCATTACGTTGATTATCCGGCAACAGCAGCCAAGCCTCAAATAAAGCAGTCGAATTTCCTTCCTTCATGGTGGTGAAGTCCAGATCTTTGAACAGATTTTGTTCATGAAAGTATCGGGCGAGTAAAGTATTGGGGATTTGCCGGAAGAAATCTTTGTTTGTGTAGTGCCGTGCCATCGGTTCGCTCCTTGGGTAAGGTAGAATCAAGTATTAGGATCATGCTGGACTTAACCGAACATTACGGCACATTAGCACTATAATCGGAACTTGAAGGCGAACAGTGGCTATCTCTTTAGCAGCCATGCTCCTTTTTCGTATCGGACCGGGTATAAAAGAGACAGCACATTCTAGGTTAATATGGATATTATTGACAACATCAATCATCCGCTTGATAAAAGCCAAGCTTTCATAGCTCACGTCCGCACAACGGATAAAAAAAAGCAAACACTCGCCACTCATTTACAAGAAGTGGCTGACATCACCAAGAAATTAGCCAGCAAAATCAATGCTTCCGAAGCAGGCGAGTTGATAGGCTTGTTACACGATTTTGGTAAATACAGCGTCTCTTTTCAAAACTACATCCAATCTGGCACCGGATTACTCAATCCAGATATGGATGCTGATTACGTTGATGCCGTCGCTCTGAAAGGCAAAATAGATCATTCTACGGCAGGTGCTCAGTGGGTATGGGAAGCGCTCAGTAAATATGGCAAAAATGGGGAAGGCAAGCTATGCGGGCAAATACTGGCGCTTTGTATCGCATCGCATCACAGCGGTTTGATCGATTGTTTAAAACCGGAAGGTGTCAATGGCTTCAATGATCGAATAACTAAAGATGATGACCACTCTCATTTAGCCGAATGCAAGCAAAATGCTGATGTGCTTATTCTGGATCAAGCCAAAAATTTAGCCGACAAGCCATTGATGTTAGCCATGTTCAAGCAGTTAAGCCTGCTCAGGAAAAATGAGCAGCATGGGCAAGCTATATCGGAAGCCATTAAATGTTTTTATATCGGTTTTTGGACGCGCTTTTTATTCAGTTGCCTGATTGATGCAGACCGCATCAATAGTGCTGATTTTGAAAATCCCAACAATGCATCTTTTCGAAATAAAACCGTGTCATGGGATATTGCCATAAAGCGACTAGAATTGTTTTTGACCGAGCAATTAATAATCAATAACGATACTAAGATTAACGCAATACGCCGCACAATTTCCGAAACCTGCAAAAATCGGGCACAGGATGCTCAGGGTATTTATACACTGACTGTGCCGACGGGCGGCGGTAAAACCTATGCCAGTCTCCGCTATGCCTTGCATCATGCCAAAAAGCATGGATTGGAGCGCATTATCTACGTCATCCCTTATACCTCCATTATTGAGCAAAATGCCGAAGCCATACGTAGTGTCATTGAACATGAAGGTGATCAATATCCTTGGGTACTTGAGCATCACTCGAATTTAGAACCGGAAAATCAAACCTGGCATAGCAAATTGGCGGCTGAAAACTGGGATGCCCCGATAATTTTGACCACGATGGTGCAGTTTTTAGAAACGTTGTTTAGTGGTGGAACGCGCGGCGTGCGACGTCTACATCAATTGGCCAACAGCGTCATCATTTTTGATGAAATTCAAACCTTACCCATTAACTGCACGCATCTATTTTGTAACGCCCTTAATTTTTTAAGTGCGCATACTAAAACAACAGCAGTTTTATGTACGGCAACCCAGCCGTTACTCGATCAATTGAAGAAACCGGAAAAAGGCCAACTGCTTATACCCAAGGAAAATCACCTGATACCTGACGCCAGACAATTATTCGACCAATTAAAGCGTGTTGAAATCAGCAATAAAACCAAATCAGAAGGCTGGTCGGAAAAGGAGATAGCCGATTTATCGCTCTCCGAACTTAACAGCAAAGGCAATTGCTTGGTAGTGGTCAACACCAAAGCCTGGGCACAAGCTTTGTATGTCTACTGCTCTAAAAAAGACCTCGATGTAGAGACCTTGTTTCATTTAAGCACCAACCAATGCTCTGCGCATCGAAGTGAACTGTTTCAAAGAATGCGAGCAAGACTAGCGGCAGGCCTACCGGTGTTATGTTTCAGCACTCAACTAATTGAAGCCGGTGTCGATATTGATTTTTCCAGCGTTATCCGTTTTCTGGCTGGATTGGATTCGATAGCTCAAGCAGCGGGACGCTGCAATAGAAATGGTCGATTGGATACCGCTACTGTGCATGTCGTCAACCCGGCACAGGAAACCATTAACCAACTGATAGACATTAAAGTCGGTCGTGACAAAACCTGGCGCGTATTCAGTGAGGTTAAAGATAAAGACCTATTAGATCCGGAAAATATGGCGCTTTATTTTGATTATTACTTCTATGACCGCGCCGATGAAATGGCCTATCCGTTGAATGAAAATCAGATAGGTAGAACAGACACGCTACTCAATTTACTCAGTGAAAATAAATTCAACACCGGAGCCGGAGTGCCACTACATTTAAAGCAATCGTTTATGACGGCAGGCAATGCCTTTAAAGCCATAGACGCACCGACACAATCCGTGATTGTTCCTTACAAACAAGGCAAACAACTTATTACCGAGCTGTGTGGAATTGCCAAAGAATTTGATGCAGCCAACTACTATTCCTGTTTAAAGCAAGCACAAAAATTTAGCGTTAATGTGTTTCCGAACGTGTGGAAAAAATTACTGGAGCACAAAGCGATTTACGAGATTCATCCGGGTGAAGGTGTGTATTACCTCGATGACCGTTATTACAGTCCAGAATTTGGCTTGTCTACCGAAGCCGACGGCAAAGCCGAAGTGACTATTTTATAGGGATAAGAAATGATGAAAAACAGCATTAGTTTTCGGCTGTGGGGCAAGTATGCGTTATTTACCGACCCCATCACCAAAATCGGCGGTGAAAAATGTTCTTATCAGCTGCCGACTTATGAGGCCATCAAAGGTGTGCTCAAATCCATCTATTGGAAGCCGACGCTGATTTGGCATGTTGATAAAATCAGGGTCATGAATCCGCTGCGTACTCAAACCAAAGGAACCAAACCGTTAGTGTGGAGCGGCGGTAACAGCTTGGCAATTTACACTTTTTTAAGGGATGTCGAATACCAAGTGCAGGCACATTTTGAATGGAATGAACACCGTTCCGAACTGGCAGGCGATCGGATAGACGGCAAGCATTTCAGCATTTTAAAACGCACCTTAGAAAAAGGCGGTAGGCAGGACATTTTTTTAGGCACACGCGATTGTCAGGGTTATGTCGAGCCTTGCGAGTTTGGTGAGGGGAAGGGTGCTTATGACGATCTGAACGAATTAGCTTTTGGCCTGATGTTCCATAGTTTTGCCTACCCGGACGAAACCGGAATCGACAAGTTGCATAGCCAGTTCTGGCAGGCCACGCTTAAAGAAGGGATTCTGAAATTTCCGCGTCCGGATGAATGCGATGTACGCCGCTTTGTCCGGCCTATGAGCTCAAAGGAATTCGGGATGGGTACAAACCTGTTGGCCGTTACGGATGAAGAGGCGCAATTATGAGCTGGATGGGAAAGCTTTATAAAACTTACGAACAAGGAATCGGATTAGATACGCCAAAACCTTGGCCAATATCCCATTTTGTTAAAACGGCGCATATTGAGGTGGTTATTGATGGCAATGGAAATATAAAAAAAGACAGGATTACTCTATTATCCGGCGAGGATTCTTTAACGCTTATACCTGCAACAGAGGCTTCTGCTGGACGAGCAGGAGCAAAAATTGCTCCTCATCCACTTTGCGACGAATTAGGTTATTGCGCTTCTGATATGCCAGATTCAATACAAGCTAGAAATAACGCATATTTAAACCAACTTAAAGAATGGTGCTTGTCAGAATATGCACATCCAAAAATTCTAGCCATTTTCAAGTATCTCGAAAAACGAAGTTTATGGAGCGACTTAAACCAATTAATAGTATTTCCAATAACGTTTTCAAATAGAAGCGGCCAAAAAACAAAAATTAATGCTGAAAAGGCTTTTGTACGATGGAAAGTTGAAGAGCCAGGTAATCCATGTTCTGGCACGTGGGAAGATAAAGATTTAATCGAGAAATGGATTGAGTTTGATAAATTAAAAAACTCAAAATCTGGGCTTTGTTTTATATCTGGTGAAGAAGTTCGCTTAATCGAAAACCATTCCAGATTTATTAGAAACTCAAGTGATGGCGCAAAGTTAATTTCATCAAACGACGGCGGTGGTTATACATATCGCGGTAAATTTTTGAATAACACTGAAGCTTGCAGTATAGGCTTTGACGTTTCGCAAAAAGCCCATAATGCCTTACGCTGGTTAATTTCCCGCCAAGGATTTAGAAACGGCGATCAAGCTTATGTGTCATGGGCTGTGTCAGGAAACTCCATTCCTGAGCCTTTGACAGATGCTTACTCATTTCTTGATACGGATGGCTTTGATCTGGAAGAAGTCGAAGAAAGCGCAGCCTCAATAACTGCCCCCGTTCTCGATCATTCGCGAGATTTGGGCGAATCCTACGCAAGACAACTTAAAAACTACATGGCTGGCTATGCCGCAAAATTAGGCCCGAATGAACAAATCATCATTATGGGGATTGATTCGGCGACACCTGGACGCATGGGGATTATTTATTACCGAGAACTCTTCAGTAATGATTTTCTCAACCGCCTGGAAACCTGGCATAGTCAATTTGCCTGGCCTCAACGTCATACCAAAGAAATAGCCAACACCACCGGCAAAAAGCCCAAAACCAAAGTCATTTGGCCAATTAGTTCACCCGTACCGATGGCGATAGCAAAGGCAGCATACGGTGAAAACGTAACGGATAACTTAAAGAAAAAAGTTATTGAGCGCCTTATCCCATGCATTATCGACGGGCAGCCCTTTCCTTTGGATTTGGTTATTAGCTGTGTTCGCAAAGCAACGAATCGAGTTGGCTATACCAGTGATGCTCAGTGGCTATGGGAAAAAAACTTAGGCATTGCCTGTGCGCTCTACAAAGGCTATCACCAACGACACCCGAATTTAACTCAACGAAGAGAATATGCTATGGCACTAGAAGAAAACTACCATGCGCGCGATTACCTGTTCGGTCGGCTGTTAGCCATTGCCGAACGTATAGAAGACGTGGCGTTAAATATCAGCGGTGAAAATCGTCCGACAACTGCCGCACGATTAATGCAACGTTTTGCTGATCGCCCTTTTGAAACCTGGCGCACGATTGAATTAGCGTTGCAGCCTTACATGCAGCGTTTACGAGTGTCACGCGCCGGATTTCTGGCCAATCAATTGAAAGAATTGGACACCGTCCAAGCCATGTTTAAACACGATGACTTCATTAGCAAAGCTGCATTATCCGGTGAATTTTTATTGGGCTATCACTGCCAACGCCAAAAATTTAGATCCAAATCCGAAACCCCAGACGAAACATCGTCACAAGGAGACTCAGAATGAGTGCATTAAGCCACAAAATTGATTTTGCAATTATTTTCAGCGTTAAAAACGCTAACCCTAATGGCGACCCACTCAATGGCAATCGTCCGCGCACTGATTATGAAGGTTTTGGAGAAATTACAGATGTTTGTTTAAAACGTAAACTTCGGGATCGGTTGCAAACGGAAGGGCATTCAATTTTTGTACAATCTGATGAGAAAAAAACTGATGGGATGACCAGCTTACAAAATCGCGCTTATGCCGAGTCGCCCATAGGATTAGGCAAAAGAGCCTTTAATCCGAAGGAAAATAGCAAAGACAAAGCCGCAGAACTGGCATGTAAGCAGTGGTTTGATGTCCGCGCCTTTGGTCAAGTTTTCGCGTTTGGTAAAGAAGGCGATGCCGCAGGTGTTTCTATTGCTATCAGAGGGCCGGTGACTATTCAGTCGGCGTTTAGCATTGAACCTGTCAGTATTACCAGCACTCAGATTACCAAAAGTGTGAATAGCGAAGGCGATGGTGCTAAAAAAGGCTCGGATACCATGGGAATGAAACACCGTGTAGATCACGCAATTTATGTGGCTTACGGCGCGATGACCCCACAACTGGCCGATAAAACCGGCTTTAGCGATACCGATGCCGAAGCGATCAAAGCTATTTTGCCCAAGTTGTTTGAAGGCGATGCGTCTTCTGCCAGACCGGAAGGTTCTATGGCGATTAGCAAAGTCATTTGGTGGCAACACAACTCAAAGGCAGGGCAATATTCGTCTGCCAAGGTACACGCGACACTCAAAGTAAAGCCTGACGGAGATTATGATTTAACTCAGCTTGACGGTCTAAAGCCAGAGGAAATTTCCGGTTTTTAGAGTCTGTCGTGCAAATTCTCATTGTCATAAAGTTAACGTAACGACAGCAATGCAAGACCTAGAACCCATCTACCTATCACGCCTGCAACATTATCTATATTGCCCGCGTCAATTCGCCTTAATTGAACTGGAAAATATCTGGGCCGAAAACCAATTTACGGCGGAAGGTCAGGTATTACATCAGCGCATAAATCAGGCCGATCAACAAAAGCGTGGCAATGTGCGTACTGTGTGGGCATCACGTTTGGCTAATATGGAATTGGGCATTGAAGGGGTTGCCGATGTGGTGGAATACCATCGGCAAGCAGACGGCACAGAAATCCCTTTACCCATCGAATACAAACGCGGCAAACCCAAAGCGCATCGCGCCGATGAGGTGCAATTGTGCGCACAAGCACTGTGTCTGGAAGAAATGCATAGTGTCACGGTGCCGGAAGGCGCATTGTTTTATGGTGAAGTGCGTCGGCGGCACTCGGTAATTTTTGATACTGAACTACGCGACTTAACGCTACAAACCATCCTAGCCTGCCGAGACATTGTGCAAACCAGCATCACCCCCCCTGCAATCTACCACGCAAAAAAATGCAACGGTTGCTCTCTAATCGACCAATGCCTTCCCAAAGATTTTTGCAGATCGGCATCCGTCTGGTTAGCAGCACAGCTAAAAAAGGATTAAACATGCGCCCACTACGCAACGTTATTTATGTTCAAACGCAAAACGCCTGGTTGCATAAAGACAATGAAAATTTGGTTCTAAAAGTGGATAAGGAAACCAAAGCACGCGTACCTATTCATAAGTTACAGGGTTTGGTGTGTTTTGGGCAAGTAACTATTTCACCTTACCTAATGGCGCATTGTGCAGAAAATGGCATAACCATTACCTTTTTAAATATGTTCGGCAAATATCTAGCTCGCGTAGAAGGTCCTGTAAGCGGCAATGTGCTGTTACGCAGAACGCAACATATAACCGGGCACAATGTGGAAAAGAGTGTCGCCATTGCCCAAACCATGTTAACCGGAAAACTGTATAACCAGCGTTATGTGATTAGAAGATACTTACGTGATCACCGAGAAAAAATTAGCGATGCCAAAGTGCTTGTTGAGTTAGAAACCGCTGAAAAACGCTTAACCCGCTGTTTAACACAACTTACCGATTGTAAAACAATCGATACCTTAATGGGGCGTGAAGGCGAGGCAGCGCAAGTGTATTTTGGCGTGTTTAACCATTTGATACGGCAAGCTGATTTCGAATTTGATGCTCGCAGACGCCGACCGCCAACTGATCCCGTCAATGCCTTACTGTCATTTTTCTACACCTTGCTTACTCATGATTGTCGCTCTGCACTGGAAACGACCGGATTGGATCCTGCTAGTGGGTTTTTGCACCAACTACGTAGCGGTAGACCGTCATTGGCCTTAGACATGGCGGAAGAACTTAGGCCTATGATTGATAGGTTTGTACTATCACTAATTAACAAACGACAGCTGGTTTCTAAAGACTTTCAAACTTGGCCTAACGGATCGGTAACATTAAAAGATGAACCTCGAAAAACATTGTTGGCGGCTTGGCAAGAGCGCAAGCAAGATAGTTTATTCCATCCGTGGTTTGAAGAAACGGTTCCAATCGGCTTACTGCCTTGGTTACAAGCCCAAGTCTTAGCACGTTTCTTACGAGGCGACTGTGATAGCTATGTACCTTTTCTGTGGAAATAGATTAAGGGTTTTCAAATGATGATTTTAGTGACCTACGATGTTAGCTTTAAAAACGATACTGGGCCAAAACGCTTGCGTAGAATTGCAAAATTATGCCTTAACTACGGCCAGCGTGTACAGTATTCAGTATTTGAAATTGAAGTAGATATGGCGCAATGGACAAAGCTAAAAAATGATCTAATCGACGTTATTGATATAGAGCTTGATAGCCTAAGATTTTACTACTTGGGAAATAACTGGGAGCGACGTGTTGAACATATTGGTGCTAAAACTGTATTAGATTTAAATGGGTTGTTATTACTGTAATGCGAATCCTAAGCGAGCATAAAAACATCAATATTTTTTGTCTCCATTAAGATACTGATTTTTCTTATTTTTATTTAAATAATAAATAATTTATAATGCTTTCCGCAGATGTTTTGATTGATTCGCAATTTATTGGTTTTTTAACCAATATTTTCAATCAATTAAGCATACGCTGTCGCGCCCCGCGTGGGCGCGTGGATTGAAACCGATTCGTGGGAGAAATTCAACGTTTGGATGGCAGGTCGCGCCCCGCGTGGGCGCGTGGATTGAAACCTGCCGGATCTTGTGTTTATATCAGTATTGTACGTCGCGCCCCGCGTGGGCGCGTGGATTGAAACCTGTTGGGCTAAGTGCTAGGATTTACACGAACGGTCGCGCCCCGCGTGGGCGCGTGGATTGAAACGTATTTCATTGACCACGAATTCCCAATACAAAGGTCGCGCCCCGCGTGGGCGCGTGGATTGAAACAATATGGATATGTTGAGTGGACAAGCGGAAATGTCGCGCCCCGCGTGGGCGCGTGGATTGAAACGGTTGATGAGGCATTGAAGGATACCGGGATCACGTCGCGCCCCGCGTGGGCGCGTGGATTGAAACACTCAAGTCCGCTGCGTGTTTAACTATCCCCGGTCGCGCCCCGCGTGGGCGCGTGGATTGAAACCCATTGTAGATGCTTTTCAAATTGAAACTGTGGTCGCGCCCCGCGTGGGCGCGTGGATTGAAACTATATCAGATGTCTCGTGAAGACCTATGTAATAGTCGCGCCCCGCGTGGGCGCGTGGATTGAAACTGCGTGATGTCGATAACCGTCGATGTGCTTGCGTCGCGCCCCGCGTGGGCGCGTGGATTGAAACTTCAAGATCAAGCAATGACTGCCTACCGGCCCCGTCGCGCCCCGCGTGGGCGCGTGGATTGAAACTCAATTAGCGTTTAAGATTGATTTTCGATCAATGTCGCGCCCCGCGTGGGCGCGTGGATTGAAACCGCAACCAGCTTAACCGCGGTATTTTTGACGAAGTCGCGCCCCGCGTGGGCGCGTGGATTGAAACCGGGCACTCACGCACACCAGCAAACACCAGCGCGTCGCGCCCCGCGTGGGCGCGTGGATTGAAACATATCCTTTTGATTTTGATGCAAGTTTAAAATGTCGCGCCCCGCGTGGGCGCGTGGATTGAAACGGAAGCTGCTATGGAATTCAGGGCGAACATAAAGGTCGCGCCCCGCGTGGGCGCGTGGATTGAAACGCCGATGACGGCAGGGGTATACCGCCCCGCCGCGTCGCGCCCCGCGTGGGCGCGTGGATTGAAACATTTTGCGGTCGTGCAAGAAGACGGCGGCGCGGTCGCGCCCCGCGTGGGCGCGTGGATTGAAACACACTCCACAGCCGTTAAAACCTACAAACGCAGTCGCGCCCCGCGTGGG
>NZ_JAYUWI010000136.1:0-28894 GCF_043753625.1 Nitrosomonas sp. | reverse complement strand
AATCAGGTAATCGATTTGATTGAGAAAGTTTCCTTTGCGAGTGCGGCGGGTGACATCAAACTCTGAAAAACTCATATCAATTAACTCAACAATATGATTAAAAACGTTATTATATCATCATCCACACCTGAAAATGACTCTAGCCGTGCAAAGTTCTCTATATACAGACAGGAACTGTTAGACGAAGCGGTTGTGAGAATCATTATGATGACTGGGGAAGAGATAGAAGATCGATACGACATTGAGTTTGAGCAGATAGGTTGCGACAAAGACCACGTACATATACTTTGTACGGCACATCCGAAAATTGCACTAGGTCAGATTGTTAGGGTGTTCAGAAGCATAACAGCGTGGGAATTGTTTAAGAAGAAGCCGGATTTGAAACGAGATCTGTGGAGTGGTGGAGTTTTGGACGGATGGTTATTATGTTGCAACTGTAGGGGAAAGAGCGGATTGGGGGGCAGTATGTAAAGAATCAGGGCAAACCAAAAGAAGAGCTGCGTCAGCTTGAGCTTTTCTAATACCCCGTGGTCTTGCCACGGGGATGTTTATTATGGAGCACCTAAATAACAGCAAAAATTTTTAAATCTTGGACTCAAATTTAACCTGATCTACTATAGCCTCTTTATTTAAGCTTTGTTTCTTTGTATTTGACATGCTTTCGTGCGACAGGATCAAACTTCATTAACTCCAGTTTCTCTGGTTTTGCACGTTTGTTTTTTGTGGTTGTATAGAAATGACCTGTTCCAGCTGAGGATTCAAGTTTTATCTTTTCACGCATTATGATGACTCCTTAACTTACTTTGATTAGTATCTTAAACGCTTTTGCCTTCTGAGCGCATTTTGGCGATCACTGAATCTATACCATTCTTATCGATTGTGCGTAATGCAGCATTTGATAATCGTAAGTTAATCCAGCGACTCTGGCTTTCAACCCAGAACTTGCGGCGTTGCAGATTAGGCAAGAAACGTCTTTTGGTTTTATTGTTTGCGTGAGAAACATTATTGCCGGACATCGGCTTTTTGCCGGTTACTTCACATACTCGTGCCATAATAGCGCACCCCATGAATTCTTAAAAGGAGAGATTATATCCTGATTTAAGTTATTTACTCAAATGTAACTGCTTAAATATTCAAGAGTGATGAGAGTATTTATCAAAATTAAATATAAATTCACAATGTCTTCTTAATTAAGTACCATTTATTTGTGAGCTTTGTATTCAAATTAAATCCTGTTCGGCAAATGATAGGATAGTACCGTTACCAACAATAAAGTGATCCAATACTTTGACATCAATCATAGCCAATGCTTGCTTCAAGGATTGAGTGAGTACTTTGTCTGCATGACTAGGTTCTGCCATGCCAGAAGGGTGATTGTGTGCAAAAATGATGGCTGCTGCATTGTGATATAACGCGCGTTTGACGACTTCCCGAGGATAAACGCTGGTTTGGGTCAATGTGCCGCTAAATAGCTCTTCAGTAGCAATGGCATGATTTTTAGCATCAAGAAAGATACCGATAAAAACTTCGTGTTGTTTATTTTCCAGACTCAAGCGTAGAAAATCTCGAACCAATTGCGGTGAACTTATTGCATCCCCGCTCTTTAGCTCCTCACTTAGCGCACGGCGTGCCATTTCTAACACGGCTTGTAGTTGTGTATATTTTGCAATTCCCATGCCGGGTAATTGACAAAAACTAATCTGATTGGCCGCAAATATATTGGTTAGGCTGCCGAAATGTAAAAGTAATTCTCTTGCGAGATCTACGGCGCTTCTCCCGGTTATACCGGTACGAAGAAATATGGCCAGTAGTTCTGTATCGGAAAGGGCAGTGACGCCTTTCTGCAATAGCTTTTCTCGTGGTCGCTCAGATATAGGCCAATTTGGAATCGCCATAAAATATGGTTGATCGCTAAGTCATGTAAAATGAGATCGATTGTAAGTACGTCACAATCAGTTGTTGAGATAGTCAGCTCTACTATTTTATTTTACTGATAGCGGCATGCAGTGCAGCCATATTGAGTAGAATGAGCAAACAGGTGCTTATTTTATTAATATCTACTTTAATTAACATCACCTTAGTAATGGATTTAGTTTATTCAGAGAAATCTTCTAATATGACAACATGTTTATCTTCTCTATCTAAGAAGCGCCTGTTACTTGGTGTAACAGGCGGCGTGGCTGCCTACAAAGCAGCGGAATTGGCGCGTCTGCTAACACAAGATGGGATTGAAATACAGACGGTAATGACGCAATCTGCTTGTTATTTTGTTGGGCCAGTAACATTCCAGGCATTGACAAATAATCCGGTTCATACCGATTTATGGGAAACCAATGTTGCACATAATATGGCGCATATTAATCTATCCCGTAATGTCGATATGATTTTGGTAGCGCCTGCCAGCGCTGATTTTATTGCTAGACTTGCCGGTGGTATGGCAGATGATCTATTGGCGACATTATGCTTGGCGCGTGATTGTCCGCTCATACTAGCACCCGCTATGAATCGGCAAATGTGGGAGAATCCCGCGACACAACGTAATTTGTCTTTGTTGCAACATGATGGTGTCAAAATAATCGGCCCGGCGAGTGGTGCGCAGGCTTGTGGTGAAATGGGGATGGGTCGTATGCTGGAAGCCAGCGAGCTGGCAGAAATGGTGCGAGCTGCGTTTCAAGCAGGTGGCTTATTGCAAGGCAAAAAAGTTTTGGTGACAGCCGGACCGACGTTTGAAGCAATTGATGCCGTGCGGGGTATCACCAACAAAAGTTCCGGAAAAATGGGGTATGCCGTTGCTCGGGCTGCAGTAGAAGCGGGTGCAACGGTTACACTTGTTTCTGGCCCGACATGTTTGGTGCTGCCAGCAGTAGATAAACTCATTCATGTGGTAAGTGCAGAGGATATGTTGCATGCCGTGCAGGCGGAAATATCGCAGGCCGATATTTTTATCAGTGTTGCGGCTGTTGCTGACTATCGTGTGGCAAAATCCAGTCAACAGAAGATAAAAAAATCTGATAAAAAGTTATCAATAGAATTGGTTCCCAATCCGGATATTCTGATGATGGTATCTAGCTTGCCCGAACCACCTTTTTGCGTTGGCTTTGCAGCAGAAACAGAGGATCTTGAGAAAAATGCAGAAATGAAGCGGCGCAAAAAGAATTTACCCTTATTGGTTGCCAATTTGGCTCAAGATGCCATCGGTGCTGATGAGAGTGAGTTGATTTTGCTGGATGATGCCGGTAAGCATGTTCTTCCCAAAGCATCAAAAATGGAACAAGCGCGGCATTTGATAAAGCATATCAATTTGCTTTACAAGCAATAAAATGAAAAATATTAATACTTAAGCGTATGAAAAAAATTGATATCAAAATTCTGGATGAACGTTTAATTGAACAGCTTCCCACCTATGCCACACCGGGTTCAGCTGGTCTGGATTTGCGTGCTTGTATTGAGCTGCCTGTCACGATTAATCCGGGTGAAACTCTTCTGATTCCAACAGGAATCGCATTGCATCTAGCCGATACGGGTCTGGCCGCATTGGTGCTGCCACGTTCTGGATTGGGTCACAAGTATGGGATTGTATTGGGAAATCTGGTGGGTCTGATTGATTCGGATTATCAGGGGCAGATTTTTGTTTCCTGCTGGAACCGTGGACAGACTTCGTTTCACCTTAACCCATTGGAGCGTATCGCACAGCTCGTTGTAGTACCTGTTGTACAGGTCGAATTCAATAGAGTGGATAGTTTTGATCAGAGCGATCGGGGTGAAGATGGTTTCGGCAGTACAGGTAAGCATTGATGTGCGATGGTTCGAAACGATTCTTGCTTTGCTGGCGATAGTTTCTGCGGATTCCAGTTCCTTGGAAGTAGACCCTATCCCATTGAAAATGGGCGATACACACTTCTGGCAGAACCAGCGCATACCCAACACGAGTATGCGCTGGTTCTCAGCAAGGAAGATGGCCGCACAGGTACTTAAGTTGTCGGGCTGGAGAAAGCACCCGCAGCCAATTGATATTCTAGTGCAGGCGGGGGAGCATTCCTTTTAATCCGCGCATCATCTTGGACATTCCGCCTTTACTCATCATTTTCATCATTTTTCTGGCTTGCTCGAATTGTGCCAATAAACGATTAACTTCTTGTACAGAAACACCTGCTCCTGCGGCGATTCGTCGTTTACGTGAAGCTTTCAGGATTTCAGGTTTAATACGTTCTTGCTTTGTCATGGAATTAATGATGCCTTCCGTCCGGCTGATTATTTTGTCGTCCACTTTTACATTTTGTGCGGCCTGACTTAACTGCGCAGGCAATTTGTCCATCAGCGCGCTCATCCCGCCCATATTACGCATTTGTTGAAATTGTGCCTTGAAATCGTCTAAGTCAAATACTTTGCCCGATTTCATTTTCTTCATCAACTTCTCAGCTTCTTGCTGATCAGCGTTTCGGTGTGCTTCTTCAATCAATCCAAGCACATCCCCCATGCCCAGAATACGTGATGCCATCCGATCAGGATAAAATGCTTCCAATCCGGTTAATTTTTCCGCAATGCCGGTAAATTTGATGGGTTTCCCGGTAATGTGTTTGACCGATAGCGCTGCACCACCACGCGCATCGCCATCCAATTTAGTGAGAATGACACCGGTTAAAGGGAGGGCATCGGAAAATGCTTTGGCTGTATTAACTGCATCCTGTCCTTGCATTGCATCGACAACAAACAAGGTTTCAATCGGTTTTAACAGTGCTTCAAGTTCACTGATCTCCTGCATCATGGCTTCATCAATACCTAATCGGCCAGCAGTGTCCACGATCATTACATCATGATGATGCTTGCGTGCATAATCCAATGCAGCGGCACCAATTTCTCCAGGTTTTTGTCCGTCCTTAACGGGAAAAAAGTCAGCACCAGTTTGGCCAGCCAGAATTTCCAGTTGATGAATAGCAGCCGGACGGTAGATATCACAGGAAACTAATAATACTTTCTTTTTCTTTTGTTCTATTAGCCACTTGGCCAGCTTGCCGCTGCTGGTAGTTTTACCGGCACCTTGCAATCCCGCCATAAGAATAACGGCGGGCGGTACTGTGGAAAGATTCAGATCAACTTTCTCTCCACCCATAATCGTAATTAACTCTTGATGAACCACCCCAACGAGCGCTTGTCCAGGTGTAAGGCTATTCATGACTTCATGACCCACGGCTTTTTCTTTAACGCGCGCAATGAAATCTTTGACTACCGGTAAAGCCACATCAGCTTCCAGTAATGCCATACGGACCTCGCGCAAGGCATCTTGTATATTGCTTTCAGTAAGCCTTGCTTCGCCGCGTAATGTTTTAATGACACCGTTAAGACGGCTGGTCAGATTGTCAAACATACTTAAACCTCACAGAAACGATCGTTATAGGACAAAGTGATCATTCAAATTTTAATAAATATCCGGGTTAGCTCTTTGAATTTGTTAAAGCGCCATGTAGACTAAACAGTTATTCCGGCCTTTTAATATTTGTACTATCAATGACCAGCATTTTAACTTATCTCGCAGCCTTTTTGCTTTATATCCTGATCGGTTGGTTTTTTTGGCGAAATACTTGGTATCAAGCATCATCAAAAGCTAGTGATCGTGTGCTGGTGACGATTACCTGGGCACATTATGCTATGCTTGCTCCTTTGTTATTGCATGCCATGACGTTGTATCAGTCGATGTTTATTGGCGCAGGCCTCAGTTTTGGTTTGAGTAATGCGATTTCAACCATTGTCTGGCTAACCGTATTCATTTACTGGTTCTCGGGGTTTTTTAATCGTTTACAGGGATTGCAAACCTTGGTTGCGCCCGTTGCAGCAGCGGCAGCCATTGCGGTGTTATTGCCGTTATTTTTTCCATCGTTACGTCCTCTTGATAACACCGAATTGCCTGCATTTAAAGCGCACTTACTGGTTGCTATGATGGCCTATAGCCTATTGACGATAGCGGCGGTACACGCATTATTGATGACCGTAGTCGAACGCCATTTACATCACCCTGCCACCCGCTCGATACTAACAAATCTGCCGCCGCTACTGGCGATGGAAAAACTATTGTTCCACATCATTTGGATTGGATTTATTTTACTTACTTTGACGCTCCTGAGCGGCGTAGTGTTTTCAAAAGAAGTATTCGGTCAGCCGCTAACATTCTCACACAAAACGCTGTTTGGTTTTATCTCCTGGGGAGTATTCGCAGCACTGTTGGCCGGCAGGCAGCTCTACGGCTGGCGGGGGCGGATAGCCATTCGCTGGACCCTGGTGGGATTTATTACACTATTACTCGCTTATATCGGCAGTAAGTTTGTGTTGGAGATCATACTAAATCGATAGTCTGCTGATACCGGTTTTTTGTGATTGGTGATCAGAACTTCGGAATGTTCTACTGTCCTACAGAAAACTGGCAGATTAGCTTTTCGTGCGATGGATTCGAATAACTTCTTTGAGATGCCGTAGGCCACGTATAACCTGTGCAAGATGAGATCTATTGTTGATTTGCAGGATAAAACACATATGCATGAAATCGTTCTCGTTTTCCATGGCGATGTCGTCAATATTTGATTCGGTTTTGGCTATTTCGGCAGCGACTCGTGCCAGTACGCCCTGTTTATTTACTGCCGTAACTTTGATACTGGCCTCAAACGTTCTAGTGATGTCTTTACCCCAGGCTACATCCAGGTAATTTTCCGAGTTCTTTTGACTGCTGGTGACATTGGCACAATTATGCGTATGGATGATCAATCCGGAGTCTTTCTTGATTACGCCGATAATGGCATCCCCAGGGATTGGGCGGCAGCATTTTGCAAATTGAACGGTCAATCCTTCCGTCCCCAATATGGTAATTGGACCAGCTATCTGGTCATTGGAGCTGGATTCCAATGGGGATGTTAGCCTTTTTGCCACTACTGCAGGGAGTTGTTTTCCCAGAGCCATTTCAGTCAGTAACCCTTCCTTGGATTTGACGCCGCTGTCGCGTACTAATTTTTCCCATTGTGTATCATTTATTGTGTCAGGATTAATATTAAAAGACAGTAGAGCCTGATTTAACATGCGTTCACCCAATTTGACCGATTCGTCATATTGAATTGTTTTTAGAAAGTGGCGAATGTGTGAGCGCGCTCGTCCAGTTGCTACATAACTGAGCCAGGAAGGATTCGGTTTCGCATACGGTGCTGTGACGATCTCTACGCGATCACCACTTTTAAGTTTGGCGCGCAGCGGTGCGTTCTCGCCATTAATTTTGACAGCTACACAACAATTACCCACATCGGAATGGACTGCATAAGCAAAATCGACGGCGGTGGAGCCTCGTGGAAGTGTTAGAATTTTTCCTTGCGGGGTGAAAACAAAAACATCACCTGGAAACAAATCAATTTTAAGATGTTCCAAAAACTCCAGAGAATCTGTCGAGCCGCTGAGCGTTTCCAGTAAATTCTGCAGCCATTGGCTGGTTTGCAGGTGCAGATCATTAAAATCTGCATCTGAGCTTTTGTAGAGCCAGTGCGAAGCAACGCCATTTTCGGCGATTCGGTGCATTTCTGCGGTGCGAATCTGTATTTCTATCGGAATGCCGAACGGGCCCAATAAAGTGTTATGTAGCGATTGATAACCATTGGTTTTGGGGATTGCAATGTAGTCCTTAAATTTACCAGGAATTGGTTTATACAAGCTATGTAGCATGCCTAGTGCGACATAGCACGCAGGAATATCTTTGACAATAACGCGGAAGCCATAAATATCCAGTACTTCAGAAAATGAAAGTTGTTTCTCGACCATCTTCATATAAATGCTATAAAGATGCTTCTCACGTCCGGTGACTTCTGCATTCAACCCCGATTCTTTTAACTTTATATCAATGGCTTCTAGAATCTTTCCGACGATTTCACGACGATTGCCGCGCGCCGCTTTGGTTGCTTTGACCAACACTTTATAGCGCATGGGATAAGAATAGCGAAATCCCAGTTCTTGTAATTCCTGGTAGATATTATTGAGTCCCAGCCGATGCGCGATCGGTGCATAAATTTCGAGGGTTTCACGTGCAATGCTTCGCTGTTTGGCAGGGAGCATGGCTTCAAGTGTTCGCATATTGTGCAGCCGATCAGCCAGTTTGATGAGTATGACACGCACATCTCGCGCCATCGCCAGCAGCATCTTGCGGAAATTCTCAGCCTGCGCTTCTTCTTGCGATTGAAATTCAATTTTAGTGAGTTTAGACACACCATCAACCAGTTCCGCCACAGGTTCTCCAAATCTTTCATTGATTTCAGCTTTGGAGATATCCGTGTCTTCTACGACATCATGCAATAAGGCAGCCGTTAGCGTAGGTGCATCGAGACGCAGTGTACAGAGGATCCTAGCTACTGCTACTGGATGAGAAATATAGGGCTCACCTGATTTCCGGAATTGTCCGGAATGAGCACCTTGACCAAATAAATAAGCACTTCTAAGTTGATTAACATCTTCTGGTTTAAGATATTGGGAGGTTTCAGAAAATAGAAGTTCTGCTTCAGGCATGGAATTTGATTTGTTTGGCGTGCATCAGGTAGGTTATTTTGACTTTCTTCAGAATAACTTTAACCGGCTATCTTTCGCAAGCCGTTTTGTGCTATTACGATCTCTAAACTACCTAGATCAATCTTTGGTGTGATTATGTGCAGGGAATTATTTGGCTGATGATTATTATCAAGTGCTACAAAGACATTATCAATGCTTGACAGCGTCTTCATAGTATTGAGTCGGGGTTACATGTTTCTGGGATTGAGGATATCCAAACCTATTTTGCCTTGCGCTAGCTCGCGCAGTGCGATGACGGTCGGTTTATCGCGTCCAGGATCCACCATGGGTGCGGAGCCTATAGCCAATTGTCTGGCGCGTACTGTAGCAACTAAAGTCATATCAAATCTGTTGGGAATTTGCTTTATACAATCGTCAACGGTAATTCGTGCCATGGTATTTGTCTCGGTTATTTATGAGTTTACAAACAAATTTTACAACAAAATGTTAAGGGACTATACCATTTATTTATAGAAACTGGTTATGAAAGCTGTGCGATTAATGCATGATATTTTATCAGCTGACGAGCCTTTTTTAAGTGCTCAGCCCTAACAACGCAGATCAGATCATTAAGCGCATCTTCCAACCTGTCGTTGATAATAACATAATCAAACTCAGTAATATGACCGACTTCTTCGCGTGCTGCAATTAGTCTTTTCTCAATAATTCCCGAATTATCTTGAGCCCTTGTTTTTAGTCGTGTTGCCAGGGTGTCTGCCGAAGGCGGGAGTATAAAGATGCCAATGGATTCGGGGAGAATTTGCTGTATCTGTTTCGCTCCCTGACAATCAATCTCGAGTAAGATATCCTGCCCAGATGCGATAGCGCGATCAATCCATTTTTGCGAGGTGCCATAAAGATTGCCATAAACTTCTGCACTTTCCACGAATTCTCCGTTGCGGAGCATTTGTCTGAATGTTTCTTCATCGATAAAATGATAGTCACGGCCATTGACTTCTCCGGAGCGTGGCAGGCGTGTGGTATGTGAAATGGACAGACTCAGATTTAAGTCTGACTGGAGTAACGCTCTGACCAAACTGGTTTTTCCGGTACCAGAGGGTGCGCTGATAATAAATAAGCAGCCTGTCATTTTAGTCATTTTGCACCTATTGTCTATTATCTATGTGATCAGTAGTAACTTATCTTGAGTTAAAGACTGTCAGTACTTGACCTTTTAATGTCCTAATTAGCCTTGTTTCTTCAGTAGTGATTCCTTCAGGTGCTTCCAATGCACGGTCTGCATAAAATAGGCCAATAGGTTTCTCATTAGCGACCAAAGGGAGCACAATAAAACTACGTGCATCAGGTAATAAATCCATATGCCACTGGGGTACTAGTTTGCGAATTTTCGGGATGTAGGCGTCTGAAATTAGCAAATCCACATTCTTCTTCAGTGCAAGATGAAACAGATCATCAGACGGCGCAATTGGGAAGTTAAACGCTTTTTGATATTCCATGTTACTTCTTCCCAGAGAACTGCGCGCACGAAACAGATTTATTTTTGGATCTCTAAGGCAAAGTGTGATAAAACGAAAACCTAAGCTATTATAATAAGTTTCCAGAACTAACATAATCAAATCTTCAAGTCTATATTTACCAGATGCCATAATTTCGGTCACGTCTTGCACACCCGCTAATAATAATGCGGATGCATTATATGGTTTGCCACTGGGGTAACACTGAGTAATTTCTGGACTATTGTTTTTATCATCGCTCAGCAGTAATTCATTGAGTGAATCTTCTACAGAAGTATCAGATTCTGTCTGTGTTGTGTGCGGATTGATATTGCTACTTTTATCCGCGATGAGTAAATTTGCATTGATTAAGTATGTCCGGGTTTCGGCGGAAGCACTTAATATCAATTGATCCAATTTATATTTATCCAGATTAAGTGCTTTGCCAAAACGATTGAGTAGCTTATTTTTAAGCTCAGAATCTTCCGATTCGGAGGTTGCTAAAATAAGGGATGTAGCTTTTTCACTAAATTCTGCTGCTTGCTGCATCCACTCTTGTTTATTTCTTGCGGCGTTCAGGGTGCCTGTCGGCTTATTTTTAAGCGCTTGAATGATGCTGACTGGAATATTCCATTTTCCCAGAATAGTCTCGGTCAATGTATCAAGGTTGAAATCCAACACTGTCTGTGATGCTTGTGTAGGTGTGTGCGTACCTTGCTTGATGAGAGCCATCATTTCTTGGTATAGATCATGGTCATAGGCAGCAAGCAATAAACGTCCAAGGTTCTTGAATAAGGCAACAACAGCAATTTCTTCTGCATCTTTAAAAGAGCTTAGCTTCACTAGCTCACGGCTAATCATACTAGCTGCCAAGGCGTGAATTAACTCAGTGCGCACGTGCTCCGCGCGTTTTCCGGACATGCCGTCAACCAGCATCATGGCCAAAGCGCAAGTCTTTACCGAATTAAAACCCAGCAGGAATATTGCTTTGGTGATACTGGTGTTGACTTTGTTAGATGCGGAGACAAACGCTACAGAATTTGATAAACGCAGAATCTTTTGTGTTAATGAAACATCCGATAGAACAAAATAGGCCAATTGTTGAATGGATTGATCATCCGATGATGATAGCTGTACGATGCGCGTCATAGAATTGCCAAGGGTCGGGAGGTCTGGATCATTAGTGACCGCTTCGATCAAGTGGTCTCTTAAAGTTTTTGTACCATATTTTTTTACTGTGGCGGGATCAAGAGAGCTGGATGGGTCTTGGGGAGTATCGGGCGATTGAATGGATCCCATCTTAAACTTCTTCTAAGAAAAATTGTTAGTTAATATGCTGGCGCAAACCACATCCCAGTTTGTATCAGATTCTTTTTTCCTGAATGTTATTAAAATCTAATATGCTTTGTTTTTATTAACGGCAAATTAAAAGGTTAATTAATAAGGAATGTTAATGAATACCATGCTTACTGAAATAATTCTGATGATATTCTTCCGCAACGTAAAATTGACCGGCAGGTAATATTTTTGTTACGACAGGATCATGCCAGCGTTCGCTGTTCTGTAGCCTATGCTTGGATTCTTTTGCAGTAATTTCTTGTTCTGGTGTAAAGAAAAGGATAGCTGAGCGATATTGTGTTCCAATGTCAGGACCTTGACGATCCTGGGTGGTAGGATTATGGCAACTCCAGAAACTGTCTAGTAATGTTTCAAAAGCCACTTCTGCCGGATCATATTCGACCAGAACCACTTCAATATGACCGGTGATGCTGGTACAAACGGTTGCGTAAGTTGGATTGCCGGTATGTCCTCCAGAATAACCGCAAGTGACGCCGGTGATCCCTTTGATACGACGAAAGGCTGCTTCTACTCCCCAAAAACAGCCTGCTCCAAAAATTATCTTGTTTGTCGCCATTATTGATTTACCTGATAAATCAAATTAACAACGTATTTTGGTGTATTCCGATGAATGGAAAAGTGCATATGTTATTTTTCCTTACGTATCTTTTCAATAAGCCCTTCTAAAGTTTTGATGGTATCTTGCGGTGTGCCGCCCATTTTACCGCTGGTGATGTACTTTCCATTAATGACCAGTGCAGGAACGCCAGTGAGTTGATACTGGCGGGACATTTGTGTTGATTTTGCTACCTGATTCTGCACGGCAAAAGAGCGATAGGTATCTTCAAATTTCTTTCTGTCGATGCCTTGTTTCTCGGCCCAGTCAAATAAAACAGATTCATTACTTAAATCAATTTTGTCACGATGAATCGCATCATAAACTTTGTCGTGCAAAACATCGGTTATTCCCATTGCCTCTATTGTATGGAAGATTTTTGCAGCCGATACCCAATTGGAGCGAAGCGTCGCGGGTACATAGCGAAAACTGACATCCTTGGGGATGTTCATCAGCCAGGTTTTAAGATGCGGGTGCAAGCTATTGCAATGGGGGCAGCCATACCAAAAAAACTCTAAGACCTCAATCGTACTACTGCCCTCCTGTGTGGGTTGCGGGGTAGCCAGGACGGTATAGTCTTTGCCCTCAACAATATCAGCACGTGCACTGGATAGGTTTATTAAACTAAAACTCAACACTAAGAAGAAAACTACAAGAGGCTTATATTGATTCATTTTAACTCCTTAAATAAAGTGTTTAACTGGCTGGTGGATTCTGTTTAGTATGAATAGGCCGCACGAAAATTGAGCTTGAGCAGAGTGTCAGGAAATATTTTATTGTACTTTGATAAATTGTGTTCCTATGCCATTTTCTTTTAAAGAAGCGCTGATTTCATCAATATCCGCTTTGCTAGTGAGAGGACCGATACGTACTCGATACCAAGTGCCTTTTTCTGCTAAGTCAATAGGTTGTATGGATGCCGACACACCAAGGAATGCGAGTCTGGCTTTCATGTTTTCTGCTTCATCATTTTTTCTGAATGAACCGGCCTGGAGAAAGAATTTTTCTTTCACCGGGGGAGGAAGGCTCTTAACCTGGGATGCTACCGGTTGTTGCATCGGTTCTGCTGGAATAGTACGTGGCGGAACGGCAGCGATTTGCGGCGCGGTTACTGTCGGATTAGTATTTGGACGGGTTGGCGGGATAGTCTGTTGCACAATTTCAGCCAGTTTATTGCTATTTTCCGGAATCTTGGCAGTAGCTTGCGGTTGAGCGGGTTGCGCAGTAGCCGGTTTGTATTCATGATCAATCTCAGGTTCTTCAATACCAGGCAATATCTTGTAAAAATCAAACCGCGGCTTTTCCTCAGCTGTCACTACGGGTTCTTGTTGTGGCTTAACAGGGGTTTTGGGTTGCTCCGGTGTTGCCTTTACTTCACTTTTCTCAATTGAACTGGCCACTTTCTTAGTGGGCAAAAACGGACTGGGTGCATAGTTAAAATACAGCCATATGCCAATCGCACTGGCAAGACCTAATGCGTAACCAACGAATCCGCCCAGAAATGCAGAGCCACCTTTTTCAGGTGTGGATTTTGAAGGCTTTCGGGTCTTATAATCTCGGCTCATGAGTATCCTTATGCATTAATTCGATTACATTTTAGCAGGTGCGCTGACGCCGAGTAACCTCAAACCATTATTCAGTACCTGACGGATCGAAGCAATCAACGCCAATCGAGCGTGCTGCAATGGAATCTCAGGTACCAGAAAACGTGTTGAATTATAGTAACTATGAAATTCGCTGGCCAGTTCTCTGAGGTAGAAAGCAATCAGATGCGGTGAAAATTCCTTGGCTGCCATTTCCACAGTATCCGGAAAATCAATCAATTTCTGCAGCAAAGCCAATTCAGCAGGGCTGGATAGTGCTTCCGCGTTCGTCTCAGCGAGATCGTTCATATCGCTATCCCATTGCGCCAATACACTGCACACGCGGGCATGCGCGTACTGGACGTAATAAACTGGATTGTCGTTGCTTTGCGATTTGGCCAGATCTAAATCAAAATCTAAATGCTGATCGCTTTTACGCATCACATAAAAGAATCGCGCGGCATCTTTGCCGACTTCCTGGCGTAATTCCCGTAATGTGACAAATTCGCCGGAACGAGTAGACATGGGCGCTTTTTTGCCGTCACGGTAGAGCACGGCAAACTGCACCAGGGCGATTTCGAGTTTTTCCGGATCTAATTCCAATGCCTGTAAAGCGCCTTTTACCCGGGCAATATAACCATGATGATCCGCCCCCCAGATATTGATTACCTGATCAAAACCACGTTCGAATTTATTCAGATGGTAGGCGATATCCGAAGCAAAATAAGTAAATTGACCGTTTTCCCTTTGCACCACACGGTCTTTTTCATCGCCAAAATCGGTTGAACGAAACCAAATGGCGCCATCCTGTTGATATAAGTAATGCTTCTTCTCAAGCAATTGGATGGTGTGCGCGACAAAACCATTATCAAATAATGATTGCTCTGAAAACCAGGTATCGAATTCCACACCAAATTCCATCAAATCATTGCGGCAATCGCCCAATTGTTCTGTCAGTACAAAATTATGAATATACGCATAATCCTGACCGAGTATTATTTTTGCATTTGCAATCAATTTATCCAACTGCTCGTCGGTATTAATTGCTGTTTCATGGACACTTTCTGGCAGACCCTTCAGCAATAAATCTGGTTGATGCACATAACGCTGGGCATGTGCCTGAAGGATCAGTTGTGCCATGGTTTTGACATAATCACCCTGATAAGCATTCTCCGGAAAGGGGATGGAGATGTGATTAAGTTCGAGATAACGCAGCCAGGTAGAAAGTGTCAGAATATCCATTTGCCGCCCCGCGTCATTGACATAGAATTCACGGGATACGTTAAAACCGGACGCTGCCAGTATGCTGGATAAACTTGCACCGATCGCGGCGCCACGCCCATGCCCGACGTGCAATGGTCCGGTTGGATTGGCCGAGACAAATTCCACTTGAATCTTTTTCCCTTGACCAAAATCACTATTGCCAAAAGCATCTTTGCTTTGCAAAACCTGCTGCAGGTATTGCTGTTTGACGGAGTTTTTCAGGAACAGATTGATGAACCCTGCGCCAGCCACTTCAACCTTCTCCAGATAAGGCGAGGGTGGGAGGGCATCGATCAATAGACTGGCGATCTCACGCGGATTTTTATGCAATGGTTTAGCTAATTGCATGGCAAGATTACAGGAATAATCGCCATGACTGGCTTGCTTGGTGCGTGCCAATTCAATGCGAATGGAAGTATCCAACGTGGTGATGTGATTGCCTGCCTGGCGGAAAAGTTCGGCACAATGTTTTTTAAAATTGGGATGGGAGGATGAGGTCATGGTTGAGAATAAGCGATATCAATATTTTGATTGAACTGGGTTGCCGGGCATAACATAGATTTCTCTTTTTTAAATAATAAGCTGTATTCTATCAGGCGCACAGATCATGCCGAAGATTGTTGGCGAAGCGTTTCAAAAAAACAGACTCCCGCGCTGACAGCGACATTTAAACTTTCTATGCTGCCCAACATCGGAATGCGCACCAACTGATCGCAGGATTCACGCGTCAATCGCCGCAATCCCTTTTCTTCAGAGCCAAACACCCAGGCAACCGGCCCTTGAATCTGGAAATGAGTGAGATCGTGATCTGCATCTTCCGCGGTACCTATAATCCAGATTCCCCGTTCTTTTAATTGTTTTAGCGTACGCGACAAATTGGTCACGGCGATATAAGGCACCGTATCCGCAGCACCGCTGGAAACTTTATAAACGGTTGAGGTCAATCCAACTGCCCGATCTTTCGGTGCAATCACGGCATGCACGCCAAACGCATCGGCAACACGTAAACACGCACCTAAATTGTGCGGATCTTGAATGCCATCCAATACCAACAGCCGAGCGGGTTCAGTTAGTGTATCAAGAACATCGCTGATGTCGACATAACTGTGCGTGATATCGATATTGGCCACGACGCCTTGATGACGATCGGTACCGGCCATGCTTGTCAGTCTTGGTCCCTCACAGGTGATCAAACGAATTTTTTGGTCTTCGGCAAGCTTGATTAACCCACGTGCACGCTGATCATCCCGCGTGGCGTCGATAAATATCTCTTTGATGCTATCCGGATTTTGCCGCAAACGGCTGGTGACCGCGTGAAAGCCAAAAATAAGGCGGGTGCTCGACATAATTCCTAACAAACCTGAAAATTTTGCTAAGCATCGCTTAACATAAGAGATATTTGATGAAAAATAGAAGCGTGCTGCTGTCGTGTTCTGATTTTCTCGCGCGTTATGATCCAATCACCATAACCCGCGTATTGTAAAACAATTTCAGATGTTAAAGCGATTTCTTACTTTTTGACTCGGTCTTTGTTTTTGATGCAGTCTTTGTTTTGGAGCTGCCTGGTTTTTTGCTGGGTTCAGCTAATACAAAGTCGATTTTGCTGGTTTCCAAATCAACACGGACCAATTTAACTTGTAATCGATCACCCAGACGGTATTGTTTGCCGCTGCGTTCACCCAATAAAGTATGTTTGGTAGCATCAAAATGAAAATAATCACTCGGCAGCTCAGAGATATGCACAAGTCCTTCCACGTATACGTTATCCAGCGCTACAAATAAGCCAAACCCGGTTACGCTGCTGATCACGCCGTCAAAACATTCACCAATTCTATCCTGCATATAGAAACACTTAAGCCAGGATTCGACGTCACGCGTTGCCTCGTCGGCGCGTCGTTCTGTGAGCGAGCAATGCTTGCCCAACTCGTTCCAATCACCGGGCCCATAGGATTTTCCGTTTAATACCGCTTTGATGGCACGATGTATCAGTAAATCAGGGTAGCGGCGGATGGGGGAAGTAAAATGCGTGTAGTAGTCATACGCAAGCCCGAAATGCCCGGCGATATCCGGGCTGTAAACAGCCTGCTGCAACGATCTTAACATGACTGTCTGGAGTAACTGCGCATCCGGCCTGCCTTGTATCTTAAGCAGCGTTTGTGCGTAATCTTTGGCACTGGGTTTATTTCTGCCGCCTAATTGAATACCAAATTCTTTGAGAAAATTACGCAAGGCTTCAATTTTCTCGGGGGAGGGATCTTCATGAATGCGATAGAGCGTTGTCTGATTATTTTTCTGCAGAAAATTTGCGGCACATACATTTGCTGCCAGCATGCATTCTTCAATCAAACGGTGCGCTTCAGTCCGTTGCATCGGTTCAATCTTTTCGATTTTCCCCTGCTCATTAAAGATCATTTGTGTTTCAGTCGTTTCAAAGTCAATCGCACCGCGTTTCTTACGTGCTTTCAGTAACGCCTTAAATAATTTGTGGACTCGCTGCAAGTGCGGTAACAGCTTTGCATATTCCTTAGCTTCAGGTCCTTTTGGGTTAGCCAGCATGGCCGCTACTTTGTTGTAGGTCAGACGCGCATGGGATCGCATCACGGCGGGATAAAAAATATAATGGACTATATCGCCGTTCGCTTGGAACTGTATTTCACAGACCATGCAAAGCCGGTTTTTGTCTGGAATGAGTGAGCATAATTCATTCGATAGCGCTTCCGGCAGCATAGGAATAACACGGCGTGGGAAATAAACGGAATTTCCCCGGTTAAATGCCTCCTGATCAATGGCATCATTGGGTTTAACGTAGTGACTCACATCCGCAATAGCCACATAGAGCCGATATCCCGCATCGTCTGTTTCACAGTACACCGCGTCATCAAAATCACGGGCAGTTTCGCTATCTATGGTTACTAGCGGTAAATGGCAGATATCTTTGCGCTCTGTCAGTTCTTTTTTAGATACATTTTTGGGAAATTTGGCCGAGAGTTTTTCAATCTCGGGAGAAAATACATAGGGAAGATCATGTTTTCGTAATGCGATTTCAATTTCCATCCCGGGTGCGGTGTAATCCCCAAGAATCTCAATAATTTTTCCGATCGGCTGTGATTGTTTATTCGGCTGTTGGATAATCTCGACGACGACAATTTGACCTGCTTTGGCCTTCAAAGAGTGTTCCTTGGCGATCAGAATATCCTGGCTGATGCGTTTGTTTTCGGCTACCACAAGCAGAATGCCGTGGTCAATGTATAACCGGCCTACCAATTGTGTATTGGTACATTCCAATACTTCTACAATGGCGGCTTCACGCCGGCCACGCCGGTCCAATCCAATTTCACGCACCAGAACCCGGTCGCCGTGTAATGCTTTATTCATTTCTTTAGCGCTCAGATACAAATCCGGACTGCCGTCATCGGGGATCAGGAAGCCAAACCCGTCCGGATGGCCCTGGATTTTACCTTTGACTAAATCCAGTTTTTCCATGACGCAGATATCGCCTTTGCGGTTACGGAAAATCTGGCCTTCGCGCATCATCGCAGTTAACCGGCGATTAAACAGCTCTTCTTCTTTTTTAGTGACATCCAGCAACTTATATAATGCGTGTTCAGCAGTCGGAACGCCCTGCTGTTTTAAAATCTGCAGAACATATTCTCGGCTGGGCAATGGGTGTTCATAGCGTCCTTTCTCGCGTTCGAGAAAAGGATCCAGGTTGCGCGGTTTTTGATTCTTCTTATTTGACAAAGCAGTGATTTCCTATAGAATTACGCGTTCTTTGGCAGCCGGATTCGGTTGTCTATTGCCCAGATGGCGGAATTGGTAGACGCGCATGGTTCAGGTCCATGTGCCTTCGGGTGTGGAGGTTCGAGTCCTCTTCTGGGCACCATAAAGCACTATTAATATATTGATTAGTAAGTTTATTATTTACTCAGTCAAGAATTCTATGCCTAAAGCTATGCCAGAATATTTTTTCTGGCTAAAGATTAAGCAATAAATTAAACCTGCAAATATTAGTTTTTATCTTATATCACATTCTCGAATGTTGCTTACTATATAGGGTCAAAAAGACAAATTCAAATATCCCCATCCGAAACTTCCGTGCACAAAAATCTGACAAGCGTGGCAATACCGGAGTAAAAATGTACCGGATAGCGCGCAAAGAGCTCATTAATGCAACGATAGATCGACGGCATTCCAATCATAAAATTGGAATGCCGTAATTTGATAGAATCTTTTCTTGGATTGGACAGGTGTGAATATGGACGAAGAAACTAAAGCGGTATTACGCAATATTTTTCGTCATCTCAAATGGATCGCTATACTGCGATGAGGTATATTGGAATTGTTAATCGCTGAAATGGAGGGCGGTGTTTGAGTCTGGCTCCTCTGCTATATTACGGCATTTCGGAATCCCGGAATCTCCTGCTATTGCCAGCCAGTAACTTCATAGCCTTTTTCTTGCAAACAGCGAGACACGAAGTTCGCATAAGCTTGATTGGGTTGAGCAGGTCTTGCCGAGAGGAAGATTCCTCGTAATAGTCCTGCAGCGGCACCACTGGCTGCGCCAACTAAGGAGCCTTGGCCCGCCGAACCGTATATAGCGCCTCCCACGGCACCACTCGCAGCACCAACACCTGCGCCCATGGCTGTGCTTGTCGCGACATTGCCAATATTTCCTTTGCCTTCTCTGGCACCAGCCGCTTCGGCCAAATCTTTACAAGATTCAATATCCTCCTCAGCCACCTTTTTCCCCATAGATAAAAAGTGTGTGTTTGGATATAGGATTGGACCTGTACTGGAGCAAGCCGACAATCCCATAAAAATCAACCCAGTAGTCAATATCATCATTAATTTCATGGTGCACTCCTCTATATTTAGGTAGAAATATTCCTGATTGGATCAGTATAAATGGAAGTTCTCCAGAGTAACCTGAAAAATATATTTTTTGAGTAAAAACCAGATTTGTATTTAATAATGCTACAGGAAGTAATGCAAGGACATTGATCGTGATGCGTGAGGTGCTAGCAATGGCAGGAGTGAGAAAATAGATTTTTGTAAAATATTTACTGTGAGTGGTGGGGATGGCGCAACCATGGATAAACTTGTAATTCCCAGTGGCTTTGCTTACCACAGAGAACACTATAGATTGTGTTTTTGACATTAGCGTAGTACTACGCCGCGGCTTTTGTTTTCTGTACCTATCCCTGCAGCTTTGCCGCAAAGATAGGCGCAAGGCCGCGTGGAGCAAATTTACTCTTTGCCCTTACTGGTTAAAGATCCTAGGAATGCTTTTATATCACTTATAAATCCTGAGCCAACTTCCCGGCCCAATTGATGTTCAGCCATTTCTTCTATTGCTTCATCCAATGTTGCAACCGAACCGTCATGGAAATACGGTGCTGTTTTGGTAATATTTCTAAGGCTCGGTACCTTAAATACTTTCTTGTCAATCTCAAGTCCGGTTATTTCAAACCGCCCCATATCTTTTGTTTCATAGGGTTTAACCAGGCCGATTTTTTTGTATGAGTTTCCGCCAAGCGCTACGCCGTTGTGGCAAGTAGCGCATCCCATATGGACGAATTTTTGCAGGCCTCTTTTCTCACTGTCATTCAACGCGGTTTCATCGCCATTGAGAAAATCATCAAAACGAGAAGGGGTTAGCAGTGTACGCTCAAAGGCACCGATGGCCTTGCCAACATTTTTGTATTGGATAGGATCTTTCTCATTCTTGAAAGCTTCCGCAAAAAGCGCTTTATATTCCTCTATTTTTTTCAATTGGTTGACAACCGCATCTTCATTTGGCATACCCATTTCGATTGGATTCAAAATTGGTCCTAGTGCTTGTTCCTCAACATCTTTCGCGCGTCCGTCCCAGAATTGCGCAATATGCAGCGCTGCATTCATGGAGGTCGGGGAATTTCTGCCACCGCGTTTTCCTTCATGGCCTAGCGATGTAGCTTGACTGTCTACGCCAAAATTATCCAGCCTATGACAGGAGTTACAAGAAATCTGATCATTGATCGAGAGTCGCGGTTCTAAATAAAGCTTCTTTCCAAGCTTGATCAGAGCCGCATTCTTTTCCTTATCAATAATTGCTGCGGGTAACGGCTCAAAGAATTGTTTTAAAGTAGTCTTATCTATTTTGTGATGACCACCATGCATGCCACCATGATGATCGCCATCGTGCATTTGATTATGATGACCATCTTTCTGTGTTTTATCTTGATGATCGTGATTACTTTGAGCGTAACTATAAGAACTCAGTATAAGCGCTAAGAATAAGAATACTTTCATGTAAACCTCCAAAATTTTCACATTAACACCCTAATCAACAATCCTGAGTAAGCAAAATGCTTATTTCTAAAAAATTGTTAAAGGAAAAAACGCTTTTTAAATTACCGGTACATTAATTACAAAATTGCGGGTGAGGATTGTATGTATGCATTTATTTGTCCTTTTTGTAGAAGAAAAGCTTCAAATTGATCTGCCGTCAACGGTTTGCTAAAAAAGAAACCTTGCGCATAATCACAACCCATTGCTATCAATAGTTGCTTCTGTGAATTTGTTTCCACGCCTTCGGCAATAACTTTCATACCCAAGCGATGGGCCATCGAAATAATCGCTTCGCATAAAATGCTATCGTTGGATTCACTATCCAGGTTAGAAATAAAAGATCGGTCAATCTTAAGGTAATCGATATCAAATTTCTTGAGGTAGGATAATGACGAGTAACCCGTGCCAAAATCATCGATGGCCACCTGAACCCCTGCATCCCGGAAATTTAATAATTTCTCAATGACCATTCATGTATATCTAACAACAAGTTCTCGGTAATTTCAACGATGATGCTACGCCCGTTTAGCTCAAGTTCGCGGAGATGATTCACCCAATTGCTCATTTTATTAATAAATTGTTTGGGTGATTTATTGATACTGATTTGAAATTCTATATCAAAATTTGCTTGCCACAGCGCGACTTGATTGGCTGCCTGTTTGAATACCCAGTCACCGATGTCTGTAATCAGATTGGTTTCTTCTGCAATAGCAATGAATTCTGCTGGATAAATCGTCCCTTGCTCTGGGTGTTGCCATCGTATCAATGCCTCGGCTTTATGTATATTGCCGGTTGCCAGTTCCAATATCGGTTGATACATTAAATAGAACTGCTGGTTTCTCAGCGCATCGCGCAATTCATATGCGGTTTTCGAGCGGATTTCTGAAGCTGATCGCATATTCGATGTGAAGCAGCTCCAGCAATTTCGTCCATTATTCTTAGCAGCATACATGGCTTGATCGGCATTTTTTATCAATAGATCGGTGTTGCTCGCATCATCAGGAAAAAATGTAACGCCAATACTTGCGGAAATATATGCCGACTTAGTATTTAAATGAAATGATTTGGCCAGTTCCTGCAAGATCATTTGGATTATTGTTTCAGCGCAACGCTGATTACTAATTCCATTCAAAATAATTGTAAATTCATCACCACCTAAACGCGCCACGGTATCCGTTTCGCGAACACAATTGCTAAGCCGCTTTGCGGCTTCCAGCAACAGCGCATCGCCAATGCTGTGTCCAAATGAATCATTTACTTCCTTGAATCGATCGAGATCGATAAATAATACCGCCAACTGTGTTCCTAAACGGGAGGCATTTTTAATATCGCGATTCAATCGATCGTAAAATATGTTACGGTTTGGCAAACCAGTCAAAGAGTCGAAATTAGCCTGGCGCCAGATAATTTCATCCGATTTCTTCTTATCTGTAATATCATAAAAATTAACGAGATAATAGCTTATTATTCCATCCTTGCCATGCACCGTAGTAATACTAAACCATGCGGGATACTCTAGCCCACGTTTGTTCCTGTTCCACACGCCACCTTGCCAATGACCATATTGTTTAACGCTTAACCAAGTTTTCTGGAAGAATTGCGAGCTGTGCCGAATCGACGCCATAGTTGACACCGATTTGCCAATTACCTCTTCTTCCGTATAGATAGTTATTTTATTGAGCGCTTTATTAATAGAGATTATTGTCTTATTTGCATCGGCAATCATAATAGCTTCGGTACTATTCTCGTAAACCTTGCTCGAGAGATAGAGCTGTTCTTTCATTTTTTGCTGTTCGAGAGTAATTCCGATAATAAACGATCCTACTTCTAATAATTTACGGTGAAACGCACTGGGTAAGCGATGTTCAAAACTGGAAAGCGCAAATGATCCGATGCACTCGCCTCCTTTGCTGCGTACCGGCATTGACCAACAGGAGAGTATATTGAAATCGATGGCTAATTTCCGGATACTTTGCCAGCGCGGATCCTCAAGTGTACTTTCTACATAAACCGCTTCTTGACGAAATACCGCATTCCCGCAGGATCCAGCTTCAGGACCTGGCCGCAAACCATTCAGTTGAACAACACATTCCTCCGGAATACTTGGTGCAGCAAATACATTCATGCATTGTTTTTCCTTATCCAGTAACATGACCGTTGCAACCGCATTGTCAAGAAGCTGCTCCATTAGCAGACAAACTTGCTCACAAATTTCTTTGTAATTATTTCCCAATACCACTAACTGAAGAATCTCCTGTTGAAACTGGAGAATCTTGCCTTGCTCGAGATTGGTTAAATCAAAATAATTGGCTGGTGTAAGAATCTCATCAGATAGATCCGTGTTTGCAGGAATACTCTTACTCATTACGTTCGGCCATATTTTGAAAAGATTCTAGGAAGTTAGGGGGGAGTCAATGATAAGCTGAGGGTAAGCATGTGAATTGATAAGAATTATACGATAAAATCAATCATCGCTCAAAAAAACTATAGCTCGTTTGTATTGGCTATGTCATCGTTAATTGTTGGTCACTGTAAATAAACACAAGTTATCATTTATAAACAAGTCGCTAACCAAAAACCATTAATTGATAATTTTATTCCAATTCATTGGGTTACATTACCACCACTAACTAACGATGACATAGCCTTTGTATTTTTATGTTGCGAGAGTATTTTGGAAAGGAATAGTTTTGTAGTTGTGATTTTTACTCAGTTATTTACAGAGACTCAAGTTTAGACATTCAGCATCAAAGAAACGGTTACTAAGACAGAATCAAAGTAGCGATACGAGGCGTAAGCATATTCACAGAATGAGTAAAAATGTTTGACAGAAAGAAAGGTTTTCGTGGTTACCGTCCTGTATACGCTAGAGATTTTGTTTAAACAAGACAGATGATTTTACAATTTCGGTAAGTTGATTGATAATTGGAGCCCCTAGGGGCTCCTCAGTGATCGATCAGGCGAGAATAGATGTCTTTCTCTTCGATGCTTTATCCCTCCCCGGCAACAAGGTGAATTGGGGCTGGGGAAAGGGATGGAAGAAAATACACCTCGGACGTATTGATCAGATGCAATGTACAGTTACACCACTCAAGCTACATGTACGGAACAATGTGTACGCTTGCGCCACTATTGATCATGACGTACTTCTTGGATGAACAATTCGTGTAGATTGTTTTGTGTGAGTTAGAAAGAAATGCTGGAGAATGGAAAACAGTCAGTTTGATATTGATCACAGATATTTCGGTGATGACAGACGGGGAATGTGTTATTGCTAGCGTTGACCGACTGAACCTATGTTCAATTACTTGGAGCAAACTTTGGGAATAAAGGAAGCGCAGCAACAAGTACGACGAACCTTACTGCGTTGGGTTATATCACGATGGTAACTATGGTTTGGTACAATTTCTCCGCCTGCTTAAACAGGCAAACATTGGATGCGCATTTTGCTGGCATACGCTCTAGCGCAAAGAAAATCCCGGAACTGCAGGACAAATCCGCAGAGGATTTTCAACCTTTTTTAGCACATTACTGTCGGACAATGGCGGATGCAACTTACAAAAAATTCAGATCACTTAATCGGGGAAAATGGATATGCAAGACTTTGAAAATAAATTATATCTAGTTCTTGTTGCGAGTTAATAGAGAGGCTGCCATGAAAATGCTCTACATTGTAGAAGATCGTTTTCCACCATTCCGGGCAGACGTAGTGGAATTGTTCGCCAAGCAGTTACCAGTACGGGGCCATCGGGTCGACTGGCTGATGCAGCGGGGGCCGGACGCGGTTAATATATCTTCACCCACAAACTGGTTGGGTAATGATGTGTATCTCACGCCGCGTAGCAGATACAATGACAATGGCTTGCTTGGTCGAATACTGAATAATCTGCTAGGCATGTTGGGGGATTTTATGATTCTGCCTCTGGCATTCAAAGGCCAGTACGACGTAATCCAGGTGCGTGATAAGTTTTTCGCCTGCCTCATTGCTTGGATGGCTGCACGACTGACAGGTGCTCGTTTTGTTTATTGGATGTCGTATCCATTCGCGGAATCCAAATTGTATGAAGCACGCAATCGGCTTGTGGCTTATCGCCATCTGGTGTGGCTCAAGGGACAGATCATCTGGGGCCTGCTCTACAAAATCATCTTGCCACTGGCCGACCATATTTTTGTGCAGAGCGAACGCATGAAGCAAGATGTTGCACAGAAAGGCATTTCTACCTCCAAGATGACATCAGTATCTATGGGTGTTCGTGCAGATCTGGTGGGTAAAGCTGAGGATGCTATTGCTCCAAATACTACGGCCCCCTTACTACTCCACCTTGGAGTCCTTATGCAATCACGTCAGCCAGAAATGTTGGTGCGTGTGCTTGAGCGGGTGCGGTTGCACTACCCAGATGCCCATCTGCTGTTTGTAGGAGAAGGACAGCACCCCAGTGATCGACGGGCGGTGGAGGAAGAAGCGACTCGGCTGGGATTGTCGGCTGATGTTAGCGTGACTGGCTTCTTACCCATGGAGCAGGCTTGGGAACTGGTTAAGCGAGCCGACATTTGTTTATCTGCGATAGCGCCAATCCCGATCTTTTTGGTTTCATCCCCAACTAAACTCATTGAATATATGGCTATGGCTAAATGCATCGTTGCAAATGAGCTTCCGGAACAATGCCAAGTCATGGAAACAAGTGGTGTTGGGCGCTGTATACCATGGGATGAGCAATCTTTTGCCGACGAAATCTGCTGCCTGCTAAAAGATCCTGAGTATGCACGGATGATGGCAGCAAAGGGGCCAGACTGGGTGCGGGCACACCGCACATATGACGTGATCGCTGATCGGGTGGAGTCACGATACCGCAAATTACTCGGGCTAATGGATTGAATAATCCCGATCTCTATTCTGGAAAGCGTTTCCGCCAGGCCATCCAGCATTTTTTGCTAGGACGAACTGCGCAGGGGATAGCTGCTTTAATTTTTACACTTTGGCTTGTGCGATTACTGATACCGGCAGACTACGGTACCTACATGGTTTTGTGGGGCATGGTAGAAATGATGGTGCCTCTGAGCTCATTGGGTATGCTGGAAGCAGTAAGGCGCTTTCTTCCGGAATTGGCAGCACGGGGAGCGCCAGAGGCTCTGCTACGTTTTGTCCGCTGGATGACTCTAGTTCGTCTCGCCATCATGGTGGCTTGGGCGATGCTAATTGCCGCTTTCTGGTTAGATATCGCCGTATGGATGGGCTTCAGTGCGCTGCATCAAGATACCACTATACTTGCAGTAGGACTCATCGTCACTGTTATAGGTTATCGCTATGCATCAGAAATGCTGGAGTGCCTCCTAGAGCAGCGTTGGTCACAACTGGTGCATGCTTTTATGCCTTTGGGGCGCCTTGCTGGATTGGTAGTGCTAGTGGTTGTTGATAATCTAACTTTGGAACGATTACTGTGGGTGGATTTGATTGTTTCGCTGATTTGTTTTTTGTTGGCCGAATTCTTCTTAATACGAAAATTGCACAATTTATCCGGCACTGGTGATTTCCGGATTGGCGTACGTGAGGTAGCCAGCTTCTCCGGACACATGGCGGGGTTTAACCTGCTAAATGCCATTTCCAGCGCTGGAGCGTTGCGCATCCTAGTGGCGCGTACCTTAGGAGTCGAATTAGCAGGTATCTTCGCCTTTTTGCAGCAATTACTGATGTTCATCGGACGCTATCTTCCCGCTAACCTTCTATCCAATATTATTCGGCCCATGCTGATTTCTCGCTATGTGGCTGGGGATGTGAACGTGGTTAAACAAGGCATGGCGCTGTTGTGGAAGAGTAATCTAATTATTATTGCCGTTTACATGGCGATGATAGGCGTTGCGGGCGACGAGCTTATCGTACTGGCCAGCAACGGTCAATTTTCCGATATAGGTATGATTATGCTGATTATGTTGTTGGGTTTGGGAGCCACCAGCCAGCGTCAGCTGGTTACCATGATTATGCAGATATTTCCATATACTCGCCAACTAAGTTACTTTAGTATTTTGACCATACTGACGCCGGTAGCTGTTATTGTTGGTTCAGATTGGGGATTGCTGGGAGTGGCTAGTGGGATAGCGTTAAGTGTATGGTTGACGAGTGCTCTAACTTTGTTTTGGCTGAATCGTCAGGTTGGACGTATTAACTTAGATTGGTTCGGTTTTTTATGTGGACTTGGTCTGGCGATATTGCTTGCAACCGTAGGCTGGGTGATTAAAGATGAATTTGGATCATGGGGGGCGTTGTCTATAATGCTGCTTGCTTATGGGCCGGGTTTGGTACTGGTGAAGCCATTAAATTCCCTTGATATGGCGTTATTGAGTCGGGGGTTGCGTCAACATGCCCGGTTTTTAACATTTTTTGCGCGAAAGAAATGATAATAATGCAAATACAGAACAGGTCAAAGATCTGATACTTCTGAGGAGATAAACGGTTCAGATATCATTCTATTAGCGAATTGTTTAGCCTCGCAATTTTGCGACATATTTTCCGATTATTTGAGACGAATAGTTGTCCTATTTAACGAAAATAATTGGGGAATATGGCCAAAATAACTTTTCTACAGTAGATTGCGCTACTCTCGGACAAAGTTATGAGCACTTCCAACTATTGTATAGAAATACATAATACTATGAACCATATTTCTCTGTTTGGCCTGAATATTGATGATAAAACACTAGCCGACGCCAGCGCGAGTATTGTTTGCGATGCAAAATTAGGCGTGCGGCAGAAGGTCTATTTTGTTAATGCTCATTGTATTAATGTAGCAGCCACCAATATTAAGTATCTTAGTGTATTACAAGATGGAGCTTTGCTGTATGCAGATGGTAGCGGCATGCGGCTGGCCTCTAAGCTGGCTGGTTTTTCGCTCAAGGACAATGTTAACGGAACGGATCTGTTTCCGTTGGTTTGCCGTGATGCTGCAAATTCAGGGATTAAACTGGCGCTGCTGGGTGCGCGTCCGGGTATCGCGCAACGCTGTGCTGACAATATGAGAAATCAATTTCCTGACCTGGAATTCGTTTGGATTCATGATGGCTACTTTAGCCTGGATGATGAGGTGAATATGATCAATACCATCAATGAAAGCGGAGCACAGATTCTTTTTGTGGCGATGGGAGTACCCAAGCAGGAGCTTTGGATCGCTCGAAATGTCGATAGGTTGCGTGTGCCAATTTTGCTTGGTGTGGGAGCGTTACTTGATTTCTATTCTGACACTATGCCTCGTGCACCGAGAAGAGTACGCCAACTTGGCTTAGAATGGTTATTTCGTCTTATCATAGAGCCGAGAAGGATGTTTGTCCGTTACGTCGTGGGAAACCCGATATTTATCATTCGAACATTATGGCGGCGTTTTCGAGGCCAGAAATACTTGCAGGAAGCACCGCTTATCGAGAGCGTGGAAAAAGGACCGCGTGGGCATGGCTGACTATTTAGTGATTATTTTCTCTGGCCAGAATTCCTCCCCATGCTCTTGCTTTCAGTAGAGTACTTTAATAAACCACCCCGTGGTAAGTGATGTCGGTTGTCAAACGTGGAGTCCAGCGGGTTAGGCGGCAAGTAGATTTTCATAATATCGTCGTGTGAAAGCAGCGGGTGACAGGTAGCCAAGACGTTCCTGCTTTCGCTGCCGGTTATAGAAGATCTCGATGTACTCGGTAATCACCTGAATTGCTTGCGCTCGGGTGTGATAGCGCCGATGGTGAACCAGCTCATTTTTGAGCGTTCC
>NZ_JAYUWI010000135.1:0-9762 GCF_043753625.1 Nitrosomonas sp. | reverse complement strand
TTGCACGATCTTTGTCTTCAATCCAAAGACAATATCTGCTCTCACCACGAATAAATTCTTGTGCACCAAGGAAACGCTTTGTGTAAGGATCTGCGGAGGGTGCTTCTTCCAACAGTTCTTGCCTTTCCATAGATGTAAAAAAGAAGTTTCCTCCATCTGTAGGTTTGTTTCCCCATTCCATCAAACCCCGCTCATCTTTTGGCTTAGAAAGAGGATTTACAATAACGTCAGGGCCGGAAACCAAATATGCGTTTATATATTCCGCTTCTTTCAAAACCGAGCTTCCGTCATCTGCGATGGAAAATAATTTCCGCACTTTCTCATCATGGTTTGAAATGCCAACAATTGCTACCGTCACACCTGCGTTGTGACTGGCTAGGTTTGCCCATTTGAAACTAGTGTGCGCGAAGGCAATTTCATGGCCTGTTTTAAAGATTAGCGGCCAAAGAATGGGGACTTGCTGTCCTTGGCAAATCGAATTAGTCGAAACAAAAGCAGAAGCCATCTTGGTATGTCTACCATATTCAGCCGCCTTCATAAACCAGCCTGCCACATAATCCAGTGATTTCCATGTGGTAGTCAGGTTTTTAAATATTGCTTCAAGGTCCGATTTTTGTTCTTTCGTTTGCCAAGTAGATCCCAAGTATGGCGGATTTCCACATATGTAGGTCTCTCCGCCTTCGTTTTCGAAATCAATTTCTGCCTGATCAACCGGGGTGTTAAATAGGTCATCTCCAAAAAATTTAACGCCCTTGCTGGTTGGAGGACAAACTGATAACCACTCAACACGAAGTGCATTGCCACAGGTAATCCAGTTTTCTGCATTCAGTGGTAGAAATTCAGCTAACGCCAGTTTTTGGCCTCGATACAAAACATCGCATTGATATTCAGCAATGATAAGTGCCAGCCTTGCTATCTCAGCCGAAAAATCTCGTAACTCTATGCCCCTGAAATTGGTAATCAGTATGTCAGTAGGCCTGTTGGTTTCGCCACGTCTTTCGTTGATCTCATGCTCGATTTCCCGCATGTGCTTGTAGGCAATCACCAGGAAATTTCCAGATCCACAGGCCGGATCAAACACGCGAATACGCGATAGCCGTTTACGTAGGTTCAGGAGCTTTCGACTATTATTTCCTGCTTCATCCAATTGAGCGCGAATGTCATCAAGAAATAAGGGGTTCAGCACCTTCAGGATGTTAGGAACAGAGGTGTAGTGCATCCCAAGTGCGCTGCGTTCACCCTCATCGGCCACAGCCTGAATCATGGAGCCAAAAATATCCGGATTTATACGCTTCCAGTCTAGATTACCGACATGCAACAAATAGGATCGGGCAATCTTGGTAAATTTGGGCGTTTCGATTGATCCTGAAAACAATTCTCCATTAACGTAGGGAAATTTATTCGCCCAATTCTTAATTTTCTTTCCTACGCGTTCTTCCTGCTTGGTATCCATTGCACGAAAGATTTCGGTGATGACCTCATGCACATCGGAGGCATCACCTGCACTCATTTTCTGGACAGTCGGCGTGAACAGGCAATCAGCCGGGAATATACCTGTATCCTCAGCAAAAAAGCAGAAAATCAAACGCGCCAGAAAATGATTCATATCATGGCGACGTTGTGGCTTAGCCCAGTCCGGATTATGGCGTAAAAGCTCTATATACAGTTTGTTCAGACGCCCCGTCGCCTTGATGTCAAAGGCACTCTCTCGAATTTGCTTGACGGTACTAATTCCAGCAAGAGGTAGAAAAAATCCAAAATGGTCGTGGAAGTCTGAATAGTTGCAGACGATTGTCTCTCCGCTATTTAAATCCTCAGCCTGAAAATCCACACCATCAGTAGCAAGTATGTATTTAGCCTTGGCCTTTGTCGTGGCAGGGCTTTCACGAAGCTTACTCAATGCATCAGGAACCGTACCCTTTTCACAAACAGCAATGTGAATGTTATTATGTTGAAGAATGCCACCCGCAATATCAGATTTATTGTTATTTCCCGTTTGAAGGCGCTTAATAGTTGTGGGCTTATTCCCAAAAGCTTCCAGAAAACTATATGGAAATTCAGCAGGAACGAAAGGCTGTTCTGCTAGCAACGATATAGCTTCTTCAATCTCAACTGCATTCATGTTGTTACTCTGCAATATTTGTGAGTATTACTTACTGAATAACCTTGCCCAAAATAAGAAACAGGGTGATTTACAACCATTGCACTATAAAGGCCTGGGCTTCAATCCCTGCCCACTTGTCATTAGGTTAAATTTAATTAGAACCAATCATGCCTATGCTTAAATCAGTCACACATTTCAATATTTTTCCAATGAGATTACCAACATCATGAATCCCAGTTGATTAAGCATAGATGGTGCGAAAGATACCGAAATATCTCACCATCACTGACCTCTACTCAAGCTGAATTTTTGGTAAATCAGGCCAAGCCGTTGTGTAACAGGGGCTTTTCCGGTCGGCTCGGGTCTGCCACTGATGAGCGGTCTTCTGGGCGGCAAACACAATAGTGTTACGGCCATATCGCCGGTTTAGATCGTCAATAAGCTGGCTGACTTCGGCCTGTTTCTCGCGGTTGGCCGTGTCGAATAGATCCGCTGTGACCTGGTTACTGGGAATAATACCCGTAACGATCACCCCCGCTTTGGCATAGACAAAGCCGGGTTTAAACACACGCTGCAGAACATATAAAGCAGCTTTAATCAGTTCTGTACTGCTATTCGTTGCAGTCGGTAAGCTAATGGATTTGCTTCCCGAATACTGAGGCTGGTCTTTACGGTGTTTGTTGGTGTGGATGAAGACCGTTAGGACACTGGCGCAAGCCGTCTGCGCTCTCAACTTCTGGCCGCAATTATGGGCAAATGTGCTGACTGCTGCGGCGATGGCTTCATACTCTTGTTGAGGTTGGCCAAATGATCGGCTGTTACAGATGTTCTTTGAAATGGCGCGGGGTTCTAGCATAGGCACACAGGACAGGCCGCGTAGTTCCATCAACAACCGGTAACGGTCATCTGACTTTTGATCCATTGATCAGACAGCTTGGTAAAATCTAGCGCACTGCGTACACCCTGTTTGTATAACAGTTCCTGATATTGTCGGCCAATGCCCCACACGTCGCCAATGGGAAATGATGCCAGGGCGGCAATTCTAGCCGCGTCGTCCTGAATGACAAAAACCCCGTCGAGCGCGGGATTCTTTTTGGCAATCTTATTGGCCACCTTAGCAAGTGTCTTGGTTTGGGCAATGCCAACACACGTTGGAATCTTCGTCCATCGCCTTACGGTCGCCCGGACTTTCCGGGCAAACGGCTCCAGCTCGGCGACGGGGAAAATAGACAAATCAAGGAACGCTTCATCAATAGAATACACTTCAACCAACGGGCAAAGCTCGTTGAGCGTATTCATCACACGCGCTGAGATATCGCCGTATAGAGTGTAATTGCTGCTAAACACCTGCACCGCGTGTTGCTTGATAAACTCCCGGATTTTAAACGCTGGGGCACCCATTGGCACCCCTAAATCCTTGACCTCCTGGCTGCGAGAAATGATGCAGCCGTCATTGTTACTGAGCACAATGACAGGCTGTTCCTGCAACGTAGGCGAAAAAATACGCTCACAGGAACAGTAAAAATTATTGCAATCGAGAAGCCCGAACCATTGCATCAGTCGCGCCGGAAATTACGGCTTAGCCCCTTCACTACGCCAAACACCCTAAGATCATCACACTCTAAAATTTCAATGGGGGCAAAGTTGGGGTTGCGGGATTTCAGGAACAGTTTTCCGTTCTTACGGTCAATAATCTTGGCTTTATAGCTGCCATTTAAGCAGCAGATGACGACATCATTTTCACGGTAAACTAGGCTCGTATCAACGATCAACACATCGTTTTCGGTGATCCCCGCGTCGATCATCGAATCGCCGATAGCCTCCACTAAGAAGGTGACGTGCTTGCGGATACCGTGATAGTCGTTGAGGTCCAAATGCGCATCGATATAATCATCGGCGGGACTGGCAAAGCCCGTTGTACTAGTGCCACATTCAACGTTAAGGGCGAATTTGGGCAAAAGGATCGGTTGGAAATCAGCAATGTTGTAGCGCGTTATATCGCTGTAAACTGGGGTCTGTGTGTGCATAGTGACCGCCGGGTTAAAGGTTAGGACTATGCGAATTGTGTCATAATTCGCAGGAATAGCAAGAAATTCCTATTAATTATATTTTACTTGTATTATATTCCTATATAAATCAGTGTCTTAGGATTGTGGTCCTTCCCCACTAATCACGGCTTTGAAGTCAGTAAGTTGGATTCGGATTTAGCTGTTGCTGGCGGTTTGGGTAACCTGTGCCATTTGGCCCTACCCTATTCTTACAATCAATTAGGTTATAACCTTGTCCAGTTATTTTTATAATAAACTGGACAAAGACTAATCCATAGCGTATCATTGAGGTATGAAAACGTCTGAAAACGTCGCGGCTACAGTAGATCGACTTCCAGTCGGTCATGTGTTTTCGTACACGGACATTAACTCTGGGGCTGATGGCAAAGAGGCCGTCATCAAATCACTAAACCGGATGGTGCAGGCGGGCAAGCTCACCAAACTTGCCAAGGGTAAATTTTATAAACCGGAAAACACGCCGTTCGGTCCATTGCAGCCAGACCAATCGGAAGTTGTCAAAGACTTGTTGGAAGAGGATGGCAAGATTATAGGCTATTTGACTGGCTACAGCATCTATAACCAGTTGGGCTTAACAACTCAGGTCAGCAACACCATTCAGATCGGGAAGAATGACATCCGGCCAGCCTTTAAACGGGAACGCTACACGATCATCTTCATCAAACAGAAAAATACGATTACCAAGGATATAGTGCCGCTGTTGCAAATTCTCGATGGGATACGGACCATCAAAAAAATCCCGGATGCTAACCTCACTAGGTCAGCAAAACGCTTGATGGCTATTGTGAAGGAACTGTCCGAGACTGAACAAAAAACGATGGTGCGCCTGGCGTTGAAGTACCCACCCGCTACCAGAGCGTTATTAGGTGCCATGCTGGATGGGTTGCAAAAAGCCAAACTGTCCCCTCTTCTTTATAAAACGCTGAACCCTATCACCGTTTACAAACTGGCTGGCCTGAGTGACATTCTCAGCACGGCTAAAAAGTGGAATATCCGATGAAACTGCACGAAAACAAAACGCTGTTTCGACAGGCTGTACAGTTCACGGCTGACCAGATGCAAATTGCCGCTATCTATGTCGAAAAAGACTATTGGGTGACATTCGCCCTGCATACACTCTTTCATCACCCGATTGGCGATGACACCGTGTTCAAAGGTGGCACCTCGTTATCGAAGTGCTACAGTATGATCGACCGGTTTTCCGAGGATATTGATCTGGTGGTCTTACGACGCAATCAGGAATCCAATAACAAGCTAACTACTAAAATCAGGACCATCAGCGATGTGGTCAGTACGGCCCTGCCAGAAGTTCAGATAGCGGGCCTAACCCACAAAATGGGGATGAATCGGAAAACCGCACATACGTATAACAAGGAATTTGCTGGTTTATACGGTCAGATACGCGACGTGATTGTGGTTGAAGCGACTTGGCTTGGCTATTTTGAACCCTATACGACCAGAATGGTAAGTGCCTTTGTCGGAAAAATGATGCTCGGCAATGGACAAGAAAGCATTGCTAGGGAATATGGTCTGCTGCCTTTTGAAGTACGTGTACTGGAACCCATCCGGACGCTGTGTGAAAAGATCATGAGCCTGGTCAGGTTCTCCTACGGTGAAAATCCGCTTGACGACCTGAAAAAGAAAATCAGGCATACGTATGATTTACATCAACTGCTACAACAGGCTGAGTATGCACGTTTCTTCCAATCATCGGCGTTCGATGAGATGCTACTGAAAGTGGCCCAAGATGACGTGATCAGTTTCAAAAACAATAATAGCTGGTTGGCTCACCACCCAAAAGATGCCTTAATCTTTCGCGACACCGAAAATGTCTGGAAGCAATTGCGAGAGGTGTACAATAGTGATTTCAGAAACCTAGTATATGGCGATTTTCCAAATGATGCAGCCGTATTGGAAACGCTGAGAGCTATTGCTGAACGATTAGTCAGCATCGACTGGACCATTAAAATAGAGAAATAGCAATAACCTAATGTATATTTTCAGAGCAATTAACACTAAGGCGAAAATATGAGTGGTCGTGGTACTTCAGGAGGTGTAGTTTTTCAATCAGAAGTAGGAGCTGATCTAGCAGCTCTAATTTTAACAGAGCGACCAATGTCACGCTTAGGGAAACGTCTACCTGGCACACCCAAAAAATTGTTCTTTGAAGCGGCAACAGCCGTAGATGACATTGTTGTTGAAACCGAATACGGGAAAATTTACATTCAGGCGAAGAGGACGATTAGTTTATCGAAAAGTGGTGATAGTGAGTTAGCTTCCGTTGCACAACAGTTTGTTCGCCAATTCCGCGCAGGTGCAATTGATGATGGAATACGGCGTGACTTGAACTTGGCGCACGACCGACTGATACTCGCAATAGGGGATGAAACTCCTCAAAGCGTAGCCATACACCTGCACCAAGCGTTAGAAAAAAGTCGAACAGGTGCCGCTACGGCTCTTCCAGAAACCCTATCATCAGCTCTCAAAACGTTTTCTGATTTAATTGATGCTGCTTGGTTTGATGAAGTAAGTACTCCCATCAGTAGCGCTACTAGAGAACAGCTCCTATCTTTTTGTACTGTTGTAAAAATCGGTGAAAGCCAACGCCAATCCACCACAGAAATACTCCAGAATGTTGTTGCAAATCCTGGAGAAGAAGCTGCTTTACACGATCTTTTAGTGAAGTGGGCAGCGGACGCATCTCAAGATGGGACTGGAGGGAATGCTAACTCCCTCAGAAACTCTTTGCGGGACACTATCCGCTTGAAAGAAGCACCAAGCTTTAGCGAAGATGTCAAAGGTCTTTCAATTTATAGTGCTCATGTCACCCGGCGACTGAAGCGTTTTACTGAACTCAACACACCTAACGGCGATATTACTATTTCTCGTCCTATAGTTGATGTCGTGGTAGAGGCGGCTAAGAAAGGCTCTCTTATAATAACTGGTGAACCAGGTGCAGGAAAATCAGCAGTGATTTTCAAATCAGCAGAAATCCTGAAAAAAGAAGCCGTAGTAGTCGTCTTGACCGTTGAAGCGGGATCGATTTCTTTGGAGACTCTACGACAAGAGATCCAGCTAATTCACCCGTTAACTGATGTCTTGAGACAGATGGCGAGCGGTAAATCAGGATATCTTTTCGTGGATGCCCTTGATGCTGTCCGAGGAGGATTAGCCGAGCAAACCTATAAAAAGTTGATCCAAGAAGTTATCGCCTTACCAGACTGGAAAGTAATTGCCTCTGTCCGCACGTTCGATTTACGACTTGGAAAAGAGTGGCGGTCATTGTTCGCAGGCAAAGCACCATCGCCAGAGCATTCAGATAAAAATTTTAGTAATGTTCGTCATATACATGTTGGCCTTCTCGATGAACAGGAAAAGGATGATATAGCTTTAAAATCCCCGAGTCTGAGTCAGGCTATTAAAGCTGCTGGACCAAGAGTGGAAGCTTTGACACAAAACCCGTTTAATCTAGGGTTAGTCGCGGATTTACTAAAGACAGGTTTAACACCTGAATCATTAACACAAGTCAGAACACGAGGACAGCTTTTAGAGGCGTATTGGCAGCAACGGATTACTGAACTGGGCACACCAGCTACAGTAGCTCTCAGGATTATCGTCTCTTTAATGATTGAATCACGATCCATTGACCTTCCCGAAACGGAAATTCCGATGGAAGCAGCGGCAACAGTTGATCTGTTGCAACAGGTAGGGGTTCTTATAGTCGAAACAAATCGTCGTGTCGGCTTCCGCCACCATGTCTTGTTCGACTATGCCATCGCACGCCTTTTATTGCTACCGGATCGTGTATCCACACTCAAACTTTTCAGCAAAGACAAAAGCATTGGATTGCTGATTTCACCTTCACTAGCGTATTGGTTAGAGGAACTTAAAAAGAACCTTAAAGTAACCGATTATTGGACATATGCCGTATTGGTCATCGGCAGTAAAAGCATCGACCCGATTATTCGCGTAGAATTCGCGCGTCTGGCCGTTGAGGCCGTAGTGCAGGATGAACCACTTACCCCGTTAGCGCAAGTTCTTAAAACGGCTGATACAGATCAAAGGCGGGCTTTATCACAGATAGTCGGTTCGCTATTCACAAAAGCAAATTCCAAACAAGCGATCTTGACAAAACCGTGGGCAGGTTTTGTTAGCGAATTAGATAAACCGTCCAACGATGAACTCGGCAGCATACATGTTCTCATAGGGTTATTGCTTGATAACCACAACAGCCCAGAGGATATGGCGTGTATTGGAGTGGCATCTCGCCGTTTGTTCGAGATAATGTCAAACGAAGACCGCTTGATTCCATGGCTAGCACCCTATGTAATAAAATATGTCGCTCAAACCTATGCAACTGATCCGGTTGCATCACGAATTCTACTAGAAAGGCTTTTCACAGAAGACCGGTTTGCAAAGTGGGGCCATATCGAAGTGCCTAACCTTGCACAGGAAGTAAAGTGGTTTGCTGAAACCGATCCTGATTTCGTTGCGAAAGTCTACTACCGCGTTTTTTTAGGAGGGAACTTCAGACAAGATCAAGTTACACCAATGTCAAATAGTTGGATCTTATCTGTATCATCCAATGCTGCCCAAGATTTTAATATTGCTGAACATTATCTTTCCGAAGCCTTCACTTCACTTATTAAAATGTCCCCTGAGACAGGCATACGTGCATTTGCCGCGACAATACGCGGACAGTTTGAGGGACAACATTTAGCGCGTGGGGGAGAACAGATACAAAATGTACTATACGGTAATACTGAGAAAGCTTTTAAAGAAGATGGCAGTCATATTTGGGCATGGGATGTTAGAGAAAATCAGTATGATGAGTATGCCAAAATATATCAGTCGTTTGTTAATTGGGCACTGGCACTTGAAGATGTAGCTGTAATTCAAAACATTCCCGACCTAGTTTTTCAGGAAACAAATATTGCGCTGGCTTGGAAAGCATTATTTGAAATTGCAGCCGAAAAGCCTAAGGCTTTAGGTGTAATGCTATGGCAAGCTGCTGCAGGAGCCGTGGCATTAAACTCTTTAGAGACAAGACAAACAGCTATAGCCATGTTGAGTGCTGTTTACCCCTATCAATCAAAAACAGAATGTCAGCAAGTTGAAAAGGGGTGGCTTCAACGCGATTTTTCGATTTTTCAAGATCCTAAAAAAGCCCGTCTAGAAATCATAGGGACATTATTTGAATGCATTGGTGAAATGCATCTCGCGACTGAAGAAGCGCGGGATTTTTTAATAAATTCCAAAAATGAAGGCGAAATTTTCGACAATCGTATGCCCCTCAATTTTGAAACACATTGGGAGAGTAGTGGCGGTCATTGGTTAGAATACGAAGGCATTGACGTAAAAGATACTCAAGTTGCGCAATTAATTGATTTAAATAATGCGGTAAACAATGCAAAAGATATATTGAGCAGTGATGAGTCTGAAGAGCATGGTATAGCCATGTGGGATGCAGTAATTGCACTTCATATCGGTACAGTAACTGTTTAGGTACGCAATTTGCTTCAATTTTCTTGTGGTAGAGACCAACGAGATACCCCAACTCAAAGCCCTGATTCTGGCTCAACAAGAAGAAAT
>NZ_JAYUWI010000134.1:0-29002 GCF_043753625.1 Nitrosomonas sp. | reverse complement strand
GCGCTACTCTAGCTTTCAATTCACCCGTAAAATTCTTTCGCTTTATTCCCGTCATTTCCTGCTCCTTCTTAGCAGGATACCATCTTAATTTACTGTCTTGAAAGGAGGGTCCACTATAGGCATCAATTACACCGGCTAGTGCCGACTCAAATGCTTCCACTTCGTCAAGACCATATCCAGGTCCGTGGATAGTGAGAGCGAGATGTGATGCATTTGGCAGTTCCGTATCAACTGTCTCAACTGCACGTGCTGCAAAGTCTCGAATCTCAGAATAACCAAACGTGTAAAGCGACGCTACACCAAGGAAAAATACAGCATCGACACCTAATATTCCCCTTGTTCTATGCCAAATATGTTGGCCGATCGCAGGCATTGGTACTGCACGTTGCTCTGGATTAAGTCGATTGTAGATTGCCAGATCAGCGCCATATAGATTTTGTGCGAATTTAAGAACCAGCGCATCAGCTTTGAAATCAGTTACATCTGCACATGCTACGGAAACCTGGGTTGCTTGCAATGAGCTCATAATCTGAAGTTCCTTGTGTCTCAAGAATCTTTAATCGACAAAATAAATTACATCAAAAAGCAAATCTAACATTGCAATTATCACGCTTCCTTTCTGACTCTTATACAATATGTTAATTTGGTTTCTATCATATCAAACATAAGCGCATTCTTTTTCAATATAAGGGCGCAACTCCGGCCGCAATGCTTTTTCGGTAACCAGATCCACCGGGCAGCCCAGCAAATCTTCCAGATAGAATTGCACACCAAAGTAACGCTGTGAGGTTGCCGGGCCGTCAAAGGCAACCAGAATATCCACATCACTGCCAGCACTCGCTGTATCGCGGGCTGTCGAGCCGAACAGAGCGAGGCGGGTAACGCCGAAGCGGGTTTGCAGTTCTGGTTTGCTTTGGGCCAGCAGTGCCAGAGCGTGTTGTCGATTCATTTCTTAATTTCCAGATTGTCGCGGATGAGCATACGAGAAAATTGAGTGCGGTTCTGCAAATTACACGAATCAAATACGCTGAGTCAAACAATCTTTGTTGATTTGAACCATTCTTCTGCGATGATAGAGCTTATTCCATGACTGTAAGAAAATTCATGCAACCCCTGATCGTGATAAAATCCCTTTCCTCGTTTCGGATTAGAAGCTTGTCTGAATTAACTCATCTCGTATTATGAAAAACAATTACCTAGAAAGAATACTGACCGCGCAGGTTTATGATGTGGCGATCGAGAGTCCGTTGGAGCTTGCTGCCAATTTATCCGGGCGCATTCATAATCAGGTGTTATTAAAGCGGGAAGATTTGCAGCAGGTCTTTTCTTTCAAGTTGCGTGGCGCGTATAACAAGATGATCAAGTTATCGCCTGCGGTGCGCAATCGCGGCGTGATTGCGGCCTCTGCCGGGAATCATGCGCAAGGCGTGGCATTGGCTGCCAAGCGGTTGAGCTGTGGCGCGACCATCGTGATGCCGGTGACGACGCCGCAAATCAAGGTAAATGCGGTGATGGCGCTGGGTGCGACAGTGGCCTTGCATGGCGATTCCTATAACGATGCTTACGAGCACGCGATAAAACTGGCGAAAGTAGAACAAGCCACGTTTGTTCATCCCTACGATGATCCGGATGTGATTGCCGGGCAGGGAACGGTCGGCATGGAGATCTTGCGTCAGCATACGGGGAATATTCACGCTATTTTTGTGCCGATTGGCGGCGGGGGTTTGATCTCCGGCATAGCGGCTTATGTGAAACGGCTGTATCCGAAAATCAAAATCATCGGCGTCGAGCCGGTCGATTCGGATGCGATGTACCGTTCATTGCAAAGCGGCCGCCGGGTCAAATTGGCGCAAGTGGGTTTGTTTGCGGATGGTGTGGCGGTGCGGCATGTGGGCAAAGAAACTTTCCGCTTATGTCGCGAACTGGTCGACGAAGTGATTCTGGTCGATACCGACGCCATTTGCGCTGCCGTCAAGGATGTATTTGAAGATACGCGCACGATACTGGAGCCTTCCGGTGCGCTTTCCGTCGCGGGTATCAAAGCGTACGTCGCGCGTGAGAAAATCTTACATAAAACGCTGGTTGCGATCGCATCCGGCGCCAATATGAATTTTGACCGGCTGCGGCATATCTCAGAGCGTGCGGAAATCGGTGAACGGCGTGAGGCTGTGTTGACCGTGACGATTCCCGAAAAACCCGGTAGTTTCAAAAAATTCTGCAATTTATTAGGCGCCAAAAGCATTACCGAATTTAACTACCGTTATGCCGATCCGAAAGTGGCGCATGTTTTTGTCGGCGTATCGGTGCGCAATCAAGAAGAAACCCAGAAACTGATCAGCGAATTAAAACAAAGCGGCCTGGCCACCGAAGACATGAGCGACAACGAAATGGCCAAGCTGCATATTCGTCATTTGGTCGGCGGGCACGCGCATGATGTTAAAAACGAAATTCTTTACCGTTTTGAATTTCCCGACCGCCCCGGTGCGTTGATGAATTTCCTCAACACCTTGAGCCATAACTGGAATATCAGCTTGTTTCATTATCGCAATCATGGTGCCGACTATGGCCGTGTGCTGATCGGAATCCAGGTTCCTCCGGAAGAAAGATCTGACTTCAAAGCATTCCTGAATCAACTGGGTTATCACTATTGGGATGAGACGAAGAATCCCGCCTATAAATTATTTCTTGGGTAATTCATTCGAGGCACTTCAACTTCCGAAGAGCCTCTGAATAATCTGAATTATTGTTTCTAGCATAGATATTAATATATATAAATCAAAAATATAGGTTTCTCGTGTCACTCGAAATGACGGTTATTCAGAGGCTCCATAAAAGACCTTGTTTTACATGTCTTATCCTGTTTTTGTCCCCACACTTCAGCGGTTAAGCTATCACCTGACAACAATCGTGTCTGGTGTCGTCTGTCATTAAAAACCTGAATATTCAGACAAGCCTGTATCAATGCTGGAGCAAACAATGGAAGACAATTTTACAAAATTTGGATTAACAACCAGAATGGTTGCCATAGGGAAGAAACTGCCGGTTATTACCCTACCGACAAAGAAAAGTATTCCTAAAAATATTTCCATTTTAAACAACAGCTGGATAATGGGCGGTATCCTGATGTTTTTCACCGTGCTGCTGTTGATTACACTGGCTATCAGCGTCAATCAAGCCAGGCATCATACGGTTCAACCGGAACTGGTTGCACAGTTAGAGAAGCAGCATTTGCGTTTGTCAAAAGCCGCACAGCAGGGCCACATGGGCAATACCAATGCGTCTGTCGAGTTGCAGGACAGTCAATCTCAGATAAATCAGTATATTGCACTGCTATCTCAGGGTGGGATCTATGATCATGACAAGACCGTTCCAGCCGCAGATCAATCGCTTGCATTAATCCTGAATGCATATCATCAAAGCTGGCAGCTTGAGGCTAAAAAGGTTGCTCTGATTTTGAACCATAAAGAATCTTCGATTAAGCTAAACAGTAGTATCCAAGCAATCCATATCACGTATAGCCAATTGGTCAGGCGCATCGAAGAATTAACCGGGCGTATGGCGGAAATCGGCAATCTGTCGCAGGAAATACGCACGATGGAATCCATAAAAATGCATGCGCGCACCGTCGCAAAGAATGCTAGAACGATTTTTTTCAGCGAATTCACGATAACAGAAATCACCGCGCAACTTGCTCAGGATCACGCACAAATTTCAGCAATTATCCAAATTTTAAGTCAAGGAAATAACGGACTTGGGGCGGCATCAAACAGGGATGAGATTATTCAGGATCTGTTGTCACATGTTTATTCGCTGGTGAGAAAGTTTGACGATCACCTCCGAGTGATTCAACAAGAGATACCGGTAGCTTTAACTATTCAGCTGGCTATGGATGAGGTTGCGAACAACAGCGCAACCATGCTGGATATGACGCGTACGCTGGAGAGTGCAATTCAAGAACAAAATCGGCATACTGTATCTTTATTCAATGCGCTGATTTACACATTCGGCGCATGCGCAGTACTTGCGCTCATATTTTTTGTCCGGTCAGTACGCCGGAATGCGCATTATCAAGATTTGGCAAGCAGAAATGAAGTTGAGAAAGCGCAAAAGGCGATCGTGATGCTTCTGGACGATATGAAAAAAATCGCCGATGGCGACCTGACCATTCGTACGGATATCACGAACCATATGACTGGTGCGATTGCCGATGCCATCAATTGCACGATTGAGGAATTGCACACACTGGTAGAACAGGTCAATCAGGCCAGCGCACTGGTTGTTAAATCGTCTAATCAGGCGCAATATGTTTCATCGGGGTTATTAACAGCGGCACAACAGCAAACGGCGAAAATTGAACAAACTACCCTGGCGGTGATCGGCATGACGGAATCCATCAGTCAGATATCCGATATGGCGACGGAATCCGCCAAAGTTGCCAAACAATCGTTATCCACTGCGGAAAAAGGTACCTCGGCCGTACGTGAGTCCATTGCCGGAATGAATGAAATCCGAGCTTATATTCAGGACACTTCCAAGCGGATCAAACGGCTGGGGGAAAGCTCCCAAGAAATCGGAGAGATTGTCGCATTGATCACTGATATCACCGATCAAACGAATGTTCTGGCTTTAAATGCAGCGTTGCAGGCAACGGCCGCAGGTGAGGCCGGACATGGTTTTACAGTGATCGCGCAAGAAGTGCAACGTTTGGCTGAACGCTCAGCAGAAGCCAGCAAACAAATCAGTGAATTGATCATCACGATTCAAGGCGACACACAAGATGCCATCGCAGCGATGGAAAGAAGCACGCTCGGCGTGGCAAAAGGTGCAAAGCGCTCCGATGCGGCTGGACGGGCTCTGGAAGAAATAGAAGAAGTTTCAAAGCAGCTGGCTCAACTGGTTACCAATATTTTTGATGTCACGAATACCCAAACACGAGCAGCGCATAAGGTAGTCGCCAATATGGAAGAGATTCTTCATATTACCCGGCAGAATACGGAAGGGACATTGAAAACCACGGGGTCAATCAAACAGATTGCCGGTTTTGCATCTGAGCTGAAAGCATCGGTATCCAATTTCAAGGTGTAATGGGCACCTCTAAAAATTCAAAGTTCTAACCAGCATGAGTCACAAACAAAAAAATGGTTACGCAGTGCAAGTACGCTATGCAAGGAAGCTTTTCTGAGAGCAACAAAGTGTTATGACAAAACTTGGATATATAGAGATGCCTTAATGTTGATTAAGATTTCAATTGGGAATAGATGGTATTAAAAATGAGCGCACAACCCAAACTTAATATTGCCTCGATTATCGGAATCAAGGACGGAATCTATCAGGTATTCGCTTTGATTGACCAGAATCTGGATGTTTATAGCAAGCATCCCAGTAATACCAGTTTGATCAATGATTGCCGGAAGTATATTCATCAATTGGATGGCTTGCTGGAAATGCTGAATCTGACGAGCATCACCATCGTCACAGAAAAAATGGAGCAATTGGTTGCAGCGGTTATCAGCAAGAAGATTGAACCCAGTCCACCGATTTTCGATGCGCTGAAACAATCCACCAAGGCATTGCTTTACTATCTGAATGAACTGATTGAAGGCGCAGAAGAAAATCCGCTACGCTTATTTTCAGCGTATCGCGGGTTGATGCAGGTGTATGGTTTTGAAAATGCGCCCGAGAGTGACTTATTTTTTCCCCGGTTAACGGCTAGCCCGGCGTTAAAAGCGGAATCAGCGCATATTAACGCCTTAATGGCTAAGCCCTTAGCCAAACAGTTGGGCGCCGAGTATCAGACTGGACTGCTGAAGTGGTTGCGTGATCCATCGGATAAAGACGGCTTGCAGCAGATGGCTGCGGCAGTCAATCAAATCGAGGAATTTCCGGGAACTATTGAAGGGCGAGCTTTTTGGTGGGTGGCCGCCGGTTTCCTCGAAGATTTATTGCAACTGGAAGGCAATCAAATCGATCTTACAGTGCGCCGCCTGTGCGGAAAGATTGAACAAACCATACGCCATCTTGCCGCTGGAACACTGGGCAATACTGCACCGTTGATGCGTGAATTGCTGTACCACATTGCGCACAGCGAATCAGCCAGTCAGCGCATCAGCGATATCAAGAACAGTTATACCTGGCCCGGTCTGGCGTCAGACCAGGATACGCTGACTTTTGAACAGTCGGAGACCTTACGCCCCATTTTGGATAGGCTGCGTAGCACGCTGATGCAGGCGAACGATATCTGGCGTGAATTTTGTGCGGGGCACCAGGAAAGTCTGGCCTCATTGCTTGAATACATTGATTGGCTCAATCATCAAGCGCAGCAAACTGAATGTGCGCCGTTAGTGAAGTTAATCGATGCCATAGATAGCACTGTTACTTTTTTGCATGATCAGCCTCAAGATGCCAGTGAAGAGCTGGCTATGGAAATGGCGACTGCTTTATTGCTGGTTGAAAGTATTGTCGATGATTTTAACCAGTTACCGCCGGATTTATCGCAGCAGATCGATGTGATTGCCGCTCGTCTGCGTGGTATTACTGCGGGCGATGTCAATGTCAATGCGCTGCCGCATGCTCCAGCGTTTACTGTGTTAGAAAGTAAATCACAGGAAAAAGAATTACTGGCGCAGGTTGCACAGGAAATTCTGACCAATCTGGGGCAAATCGAGACCATTCTGGATAAATTCTTTTTTGAACCCGCCAAACGTGCAGAATTATCCATGCTGCCTGGCTTATTCAAGCAAGTCTCCGGCGCTTTGGTTATGCTGGATTTGGAACGTGCGCACACCTTACTGCATCTTTGCCAGAGCTTGGTCGAAAAACTGTTAAAGCCGGGCTATGAAATTGTTGAAACAGAACAGATCTTGCTGGTGGATGGATTAAGCAATCTGGGTTTCTTTATTGAAGCGCTCAGAAGCGGGCAACCCGAGAGTCACCAAATTGTCGAGGAAGCGATCAAGTTATTCCAGATCGTATCAATTCCCGCAAGCGCATCGTTACCGGTGCAAACGGCTGCTTCGGGATCTGCCGTCGCGGCAAAACCGGATACAGCAGGCGTTAAAGCGGCAAGTGCCAGTGTCGACCTGGAATTGCTCGCTATTTTCCTGGAAGAGGCGGATGAAGTGCTGGCCAGTATTGCGAGTGAACTGCAGAGATGCCAGATCGATACAACCGATCGTGAGCCACTCGCCGCTTTGCAGCGCGGGTTTCATACACTCAAAGGCAGTGGCCGCATGGTCAAGCTGGAGAAGATGAGTGAAGTGGCCTGGCGCTTGGAACAAGTCCTGAATCATTGGCTAACTGAAAAAAGACCGGCTTCCGGTTTATTAATCAACTTAATCACGCGTACGCATCAGGCCTATGGCGAGTGGTGCAGGAATCTGCGCGAACAGGGTGTAACCGCAGTTGATGCCGATGAATTGTTGCTTTTGGCAAAAGAACTCTTAACCAGTGAGAAAACTATTGAAATGCAGGCGGCAGATTTCGCAGCAGAGGCTGAAAGCCCTGTTGACATGGACGCCTCGTTTGAAGCAGAAACGGAAGAGCCGGCCGTATTCCCGGACTCTTCACTCAGTGGAACAAAAACAAAGCCGATACAACTTGTACCGTTTACTTCCGAAGCAGTTGATCAGATCAATCCAGAACTGCTTCCGGTGTTTCTTGAAGAAACGCAAGACATCATTCCGCAAATGGGTGGTAAATTGCGCGCCTGGCGCATGCTGCCGCAAGACGAGGATATTCATCATGCGCTACTGAGATTGTTGCATACCTTGAAAGGCAGCGCCCGCATGACAGGAGCGCTACATCTGGGCGAATTGATCCATGTGATGGAGAGTCATGTGGAAGCAGCTTTTCATGAACGCAATATTTCCGATTCTGCGCTTGATCAGCTTGAAAGTGAATTTGACGCCATCAGCGATAAGATTGAACAGCTTCAGCGCATCGAAGTGCTGCCGCTTCCGGAAAAACAAATCGCTAGGGATACTGTAGCGGAAATAGCTGAATCAATAGATGTGGTGCCCGAGAAATCCGAGCTGCTTCAGGCAAAAACCATTTTGCGTATTAACTCCGAGTTGATTGATCGCCTGATTAATGATTCCGGCGAAGCCAGCATGCTGCGTTCCAAAATTGAAGCGCAGCTCAACAATTTTAAACAATCGCTGCAGGATCTGACTGAAAGCACGCACCGCTTGCACGACCAGTTGCGCGAAGTGGAGATTCAGGCGGAAACACAAATGCAATCGCATCTTGCGCAGCAGCATGAAAGTGAGCCTGCGTTTGATCCGCTCGAGTTTGATCGATTCTCCCGCTTCCAGGAACTGACGCGGCTGATGGCCGAAAGTGTCGATGATATTATCACCGTGCAAAAAAACTTACGAGCAACACAAACGGTCGCAGAAGAAGCCGTCGCGCAACAATCCGTGATTAACCGCCAGCTCCAGCAATCCTTGCTGCAAATCCGCACAATACCTTTTGGTAATTATGCCGAACGCTATTATCGTATCGCGCGGCAAGTGGCGGAAGATGTCGGTAAAAAAGCCAATCTGGAAATCCAGGGGGCAGAAGTTGAAATTGATCGCAGTGTATTAGAGAAAATTAATCCGCCTCTGGAGCATTTGCTGCGTAATGCCATAGCCCACGGCATCGAAGAACCACTAGTAAGGCAACAAGCAGGCAAGCCTGAAACAGGGAAAGTCGCTATCCACCTGCGTCAGGAAGGCAACGAAGTGATCATCACCCTGAGTGACGATGGCTGTGGTCTGAATTTGCCGCGCATTCGTGAGGAAGCGCAACGGCTTGGCTTGATCCAGGAAAAAGAAGTATTGGATGATGACAAGGCGATGTCGCTGATCTTCATCCAAGGCTTATCGACAACTGACGCTATCACCGGAATTGCCGGTCGCGGAATTGGCCTGGATATCGTCAAGAATGAGATTTCGATGCTCGGTGGCCGCATCAGTGTCGAGTCTGTTCCCAATCAGGGAACAACGTTCACGATTAGTTTGCCACTTACGCTATCCGTTGCACAGACATTTATGGTCTACGCCGGGAAACAAATCTATGCGATTCCTGCTTTTATTGTCGAACATAACAGGGAATTCGATTCCGATACGCTGAAAACAATCTATCAGGATCGTCAGATCGAGTTTAATGGAAAGAAATACTTGTTCTCCCATTTGTCGCATTTACTGGGTCAGATAGATCATATCCCGGAAATCACCAAGCACAGCCAAGTGTTATTCCTGCACAGCGGCACACAATATCTTGCCGTGCATGTTGATGAGCTAATCGGTAACACCGAAGTAGTGGTCAAGAATATCGGTTCACAGCTTGCGCATGCGCCCGGTGTTGAAGGCGCTACGATTACCGGAGATGGTGAAGTCATTCTGATCCTGAACCCGGTGAAACTGATACAACGCACCGATGTTCAGAAAGTGCTCAGCACACCGCTACCTGAATTAACCGCGATCGCTCAAAAGAAAACCAACACAGCATCTACGATTATGGTGGTGGATGATTCATTGACGGTGCGCAAAGTAACTTGCCGCCTGCTGGAGCGTGAAGGTTGTGATGTGTTGATTGCTAAGAATGGCAAGGAAGCGATCGAAATCCTTCAGGACAGCATTCCAGATGTCATGCTGATCGATCTGGAAATGCCTAAAATGAATGGTTTTGAATTGATTGAATGGGTACGCGAGAATCCGGAAACAGCTCATATCCCGATGATAATCATCTCCTCACGAACCGCGGAAAAACACCAGAAAATCGCCCAGGATCTGGGGGTTAATATATTTCTTGGTAAGCCTTATAAAGAGGATGAATTGCTCAATCATTTGTCTGAATTGATAAGGAAATAAGAAGTAGAAACGACAGAGAAAGATATTGCATAATTCCACTGCCGGATTGTGCACTCAATCCGCTTGAACTCATGATGAATCGCGGAGGAATAATGGGAAGCAATGCAATTGCACAGATTCAGCAAGCACTGAAAAACAAAGGGCTCGATCCGGGCGCGATTGATGGCATTTGGGGACGCAACACCATTGCCGCAGTCAGGCAATTTCAAATGCAACAAGGTCTTGAAGTGGATGGTATTGTAGGCCCGCAAACCACAGCAGCCCTCTTCAAGGATGTTCCATCGGCCATTGAACTACTCCTTCCTTGGTTTGAAGAAGCCAGGCACTTGATGGGTACGAAAGAGGTGCTCGGCGATAAGAATAATCCTGTCATTATGGACTGGGCGAAGGACCTTGACATCAACTATGCCGGTGATGACATTCCATGGTGCGGGCTGTTTGTTGCACATTGCGTTGGCACGACATTGCAGCACGAAGTACTGCCTGGGAATCCATTGGGTGCGAGGCAATTGGAAAAATTCGGGAATACCACCACGCCTTGCCTCGGCGCGGTGATGGTGTTTTGGCGGGAACCAATCCGATAAAGTGTGCCTGATGTGGTTGGGAAAAGACCGATTCCGCAGCGCACGCTGGCCCAAAACCGCTTCTTCACTGACAAGCAAAGTTGTACAAAAAGACAGGGGTGAAGGGTTGTCGGAAAATGAAGCTTAAATTATCAGGCCATTTTGCTTAGAGCCAATCTGGCGTTACATCCTTGCATTTAATTTAGGGCATGCTGCAATTGCTGCTTATAGCTCTGACGCTATGGAGTTTAAGGATAGATTATACACTTACAGATTCCTTCAATTGATGGTTTGTACTCGATAGCGTCGCGGCAAAAATAGTGTTGATCTTTTTAGGATCAGTCGAGTGGGATATTTGATTGTAGAAAGCATTATAGTGCGGATGAGATTGGTAACTGTTGATAACATCTGCGTGTGCCAGTTGGATTCGCCAACAGAGGCGATATTGCCCCGGGTCTGATAATGCCCTGCCCGAGAAAACCTGGCGCACACCCGGAATTGTTGTTAAAGTTTTGCGCGCCTGTTCAGTCAGCGTATCAAATTGCTGTAGATAACGGCTCTCAATATTACAAATAATGATTTGTTCTACAGACTGCCAAGGGCGGCACTGAATCAAAACTTCCGCTGCGCGGCCCGCTGATCCCCAGAGATGCATATACAATTTGATTTGTTCTTGGAGGCTTTCTTTAACACCGTGCAATGATTCAATATAGCCCTTTTTGTTGCTTTTTTGGCTATTGGAACGGATTACTGCGGCAGCGATGTCGGAAAGCTCCGTGTAGCAGTTAATTTTAGCAACGCCATTTAAAATCAACTTATGGTACTGCTCTTCAACTAAACCGCTTCCACCATGCAGCACTAGCGGGATTCCAAGTTCTTCGTTAATACGTTTCAGACGTTTGAAGTCTAATTTAGGGCTGCGATTGGGCTGACGGCCATGGATAGTGCCAATGGAAACAGCAAGGAAATCAATTTTGGTACGTTCAATATACACTTTAGCTTCTTCTGAGGAGGTATAGACAACTTCGCCTAAATTATTGATTGCATTTTCTCCCTCTACACCGCCTACAAAACCGAGTATTCCTTCAACTGCTGTGCCGCAGGCATGAGCTACTTCTGTAACACTGCTGGTTTGAGTGATATTGACTGGGAATGCTTCTGAAGAAACATCCAGCATGACACTGTTGCAACCAAGATTAATCGCTTGAACGATGGATTCATGTTTCTTTGCATGATCAAAGTGGATAGCAATCGGCACTTTGGCGTGATGCGCAGCTCTTTCGACAGCCGGCATAATCAGGCTAAAATCATGTTGATGGAAGAGTGGCTCAGAAAGATTGAGAATGACTGGTGAACGACAGAGCTCGGCTGTCATGACAATAGCTTCCAAGAAATCCAGGCTTACCAGTCCAAAACCACCGATTGCGTAGTTATTTTGATAAGCATGATTCAACATATCGCGCATATCTACAAGTGGCATTTTTATCCTCTGTAATTTAGGGGTGTAAAAAAATCATGCTCAATGCATAATTTTTTCAAGTGCCTGGTCCAAGTCATCCAGAGCTGATCCCATGATAAGACCTGCATAGCTATGGTATAGCCACAATTCACAAGAAACGGGTAGGTGTAAACCACGTCGTCCACGAATCTGAAACTCGCGCCATGCCAAAATGGGCTGATCGTCTTTATTACTATCTACGCATAGCCACATGGCCTTGTCTAGAAAGACTTCTAATCCGCGATGCTGCTGTAATGTCACTCGCAAAGGATAGCCTAGTCGCAGCAGCGCTAGTCGCCCGCGGTTATAACAAGCCGCTTCGATCGTTTTAGGGAAAATTCGCCAAGGGAGAGTCAGCGTTTCCATCGCTATCGATATATTGTATTTTTTATTTTTTATTTTTTTATTTTGGATTCACTATCCTGCGTATTTTCAAGAAAAACACGACTCGCTAGAATATCTTCCGCTTCTAATGTGATGAGATCCGTTTTGGATAATGATCTGTTTGTTCCGGAAAATAGTCGATTTGCCTGCCGCAGCCGAGCACGATCAAGCGCGTTACGAACTGAGCGCGCATTGGCAAAATGCTCTGACTTCATACGCAGGCGGATATATTTCCCGAACGCCTTTTCCCCGGCTGCACTGAAGCAGTAATTCTGGCTTTCTAACATTAATTTAGCGATCGCAACTAATTCATCTGGACCATAATCCGGAAAATCGATGTGGTGAGCTATACGCGATCGCATACCGGGATTGCTATGGAAGAATTTGTCCATGCGATCTTTGTAGCCCGCCAAAATAACAACCAAGTCATCGCGATTATTTTCCATCGTTTGCAGCAAAATTTCTATTGATTCTGCACCATAGTCACGTTCGTTCTCTGGTTTATAAAGATAATAAGCCTCATCAATGAAAAGAACGCCTCCCATCGCTTTCTTTATCACTTCTTTTGTTTTGGGTGCGGTATGTCCAATATATTGACCGACCAAGTCGTCTCGGGTCACTGAAACCAGGTGCCCCTCACGCACATAACCAAGGCGATGTAAGATTTCTGCCATGCGCAGGGCTACTGTTGTTTTCCCAGTACCGGGATTTCCAGTAAAACACATATGTAAACTGGGTGCTTCCGCAGATAATCCCATTTGTTTGCGAACACGATCGACCAGCAACAATGCAGCCGTCTCGCGAATACGAGTCTTCACAGGAATTAAGCCAATCAACTCACTATCTAGTTTATCCAGTACTTCTTGGATATTAGACTCCCGGAACTCTGCATCCAAATCAATCACGGTATCTTTGGGCGAAGTTAAGTTTTTAGATTGCTTAGGCATGTTTGATTACTCATTGAGGTCTCATGGGATAGATACTGTGGCATACATATCAATTATGTACATTTAATCTTTAGAGGCTACTATGGAATAGCTTAATCGATTAAATTTTTTAATGCCATCACGCTTACACTACTCACTATTTCTCTCCCTCCTTTACGGAGAGAGAGAAATCTTACACTAACTGTTAGTAACGCTCAGCTTCCGGTTTGTCGGTTGCATAAGAGTGAATGGTATAACTAATGCTCCGCCCAGCTCCTTCTTGACGCACCAAACCAAAGCCTGGTTCTTTCTTAGGCCGATTGACAATATAAGACATGGTCGGACTTTCCACTCCACGTGTTGAGTTAAATGCAGTCACGCGGATATAGTGGTTTGGGAAAGTCTTACGGCAACTATTGATTTCCAGCAAGATTCCTGCCGGATCTTTCAAATCAAACATAGGATTGCCAAACATTTCCCAGTACGTGTTACGTGGATGCGGGTCATCCGTATATTCGATTCCGATTGCCCAGCCATTCTTCAACGCATACTTGAGCTGAGCTGAAATTTGCTTGTCGGTCAACGGAGGCAGGAAAGAAAATTGCCCCTGTGTGACGATGTTACCTGGATTGGTCATCATAATTATTTCTCCTAAAAGGGTTAAACGCTTGCAGTTGTGGAGGGCACAAAGTCAGCGGTATCAGTAGAATCGTAGTTAAAGGTGATATCTTTCCACGTATCCAACGCTTGTTTGAGCGGCGTACACCACTTGGCAGCATCTGCAAGAATTTGCGGACCTTCTTTGACGTAATCCCGGCCTTCATTACGCGCCAAGATCATCGCTTCGAGTGCTACACGGTTTGCTACTGCGCCGGCCTGAATGCCTTGAGGATGGCCGATCGTACCGCCACCGAACTGCAATATCACATCTTCGCCGAGATAATCAATCAACTGATGCATCTGGCCTGCATGAATACCACCTGAAGCGACAGGCATGACTTTATTAAGTGACGCCCAATCTTGATCGAAGAACAGACCGTGTTCTAGATTCTTTTCAGTATTTGTGTCACGCAAGGTATCGTAAAAGCCTCTGATCATCAGCGGATCGCCTTCAAGCTTCCCAACAACCGTACCTGCATGAATATGATCGACACCCGCCATACGCATCCACTTACAAATCACACGGAAATTCATACCGTGATTTTTCTGGCGTGAATAGGTCGAATTTCCCGCACGATGCAGATGCAATATCATGTCGTTCCTACGTGCCCACTTTGCCATCGACTGAATTGCGGTGTAGCCGATCACCAGATCGATCATGATAATGACTGAACCCAGAGATTTTGCAAACTCCGCTCTTTCATACATGTCTTCCATCGTGCCGGCCGTCACATTCAAATAATGACCTTTGACTTCACCCGTAGCGGCAGAAGCTTTATTGACTGCTTCCATGCAATATAGGAAACGATCACGCCAATGCATAAAAGGTTGTGAGTTAATATTCTCATCATCTTTCATGAAATCCAGGCCGCCTTTCAGGCCTTCGTATACAACGCGTCCGTAGTTACGTCCGGAAAGACCCAATTTTGGCTTGGTCGTTGCACCCAATAACGGACGACCAAATTTATCTAAACGTTCACGTTCTACCACGATACCGGTTGCAGGTCCTTGGAAAGTTTTCAGGTAAGCAACAGGAATGCGCATGTCTTCCAGACGCAGTGCTTTGACAGCTTTGAATCCAAATACATTACCGATAATAGAAGCGGTTAAGTTTGCGATCGAACCTTCTTCGAATAGGTCAATATCATAGGCGATATAAGCAAAGTATTGCGCTTCGTTTTTAGTGCCCGGACCTGTATTGGGAACAAGCTCAGACTTGTATGCTTTGGCACGATAGAGTTCACAGGCAGTTAGCCGATCAGTCCATACCACGGTCCATGTTGCCGTAGAGGATTCGCCTGCGACCGCTGCTGCTGCTTCTTCATGATCCACTCCCGGTTGAGGCGTGATGCGAAACATCGCAACAACGTCTGTATCTTTGGGTACATAACCAGGTTCCCAGTAGCCCATTTTTTTGTATGGAAGGACACCGGCTTTGTAACGTTCTTTACCTTCTTTCATGGTTTCTGAAGCCATAATTTTTCTCCGAGTTATTGAAAAACCCACGCTATAAACTTTAGTTAGGAAGTAGACATGAGCGGGTGGAAGTATATTAGAGTTTTTTAATCATAAATAATAATCAATTGTTTCGATGGTTGTGATAGGTTTGTATCTATGATAGGTTTTTTATAGGTAGATAATAAAAGGAGAAATCCATGCGCCACAGCACGTTGCGGCAACTTGAAGTTTTTGAAGCGATTGCTCGCTTGAAAAGTTTTACTCGTGCAGCCGAAGAGTTATTCTTGACACAGCCAACGGTATCGATGCAAATGAAGAAACTGACGGATGAGATTGGATTACCTTTGTTTGAACAAGTCGGTAAAAAAATCTATCTGACCGATGCAGGAAAAGAGCTATATCAAACCTGCCTGGGTATTTTTGAACATTTTTCCCGTTTTGAAATGATTGCATCGGATATGAAAGGCTTGAAATCAGGAAAACTGCGGCTTGCGGTGGTTTCTACCGCGAAATATTTTACGCCACGTTTATTGGGCATGTTTTGCCAGGAATACCCCGGCATAGACGTTGCACTAATAGTGACGAATCGCGAGCGGGTTCTGGAAAGATTAAGCAATAATCAAGACGATCTATATATCTTGGGGCAAGTTCCGGATGCTGTTGATGCCGTAGCGGAAGTATTTCTGGACAATCCATTGGTTGTTCTTGCTGCGGCAGATCACCCACTTGCGAATGAAAAAAGAATTACCGTTGATCGCATCAGTGATGAGCCCTTTATTATGCGTGAACCGGGCTCAGGAACGAGGATGGCGACAGAACGTTTTTTTTTGGAACGTAGTCATAAATTGAAAGTCCGAATGGAATTGGGCAGCAATGAGGCGATTAAGCAAGCTATTGTTGGCAGATTGGGCATTGCCGTCTTGTCTCGGCATACCCTGGCACTGGATGCGCCGATGGGGCAGCTTACGATACTTGATGTTGAAGGATTTCCTATTGAACGGCATTGGTATTTTGCGTACCCATCCGGCAAGCAATTGCCGATTGTAGCGCAGACATTCTTGGAGTATTTGCGGCAGGCATCCGATTACCTGGATGATTTATCATGTCGCCAAGCAATTTCCGGGCATTGCCCGTTATTAAAAGACGGCTAACATTAAGTTTGCTGCGCAACCACATCCTCAAAAAGTTATTTGTTAATTATTCGACGATAGGAGTTTCTCAATGGCACAATATATCGCCTGGTTTGATCAATTGACGATGCACGATGTAGGCTTGGTTGGCGGGAAAAATGCCTCGCTGGGAGAGATGATCAGCCACCTTTCACAAGCAGGCGTGGATGTTCCGGCAGGTTTTGCTACCACGACCGAGGCTTACCGGGAATTTCTGGTTGCCAATGGACTGGCTGATCGTATCAATCATGTATTGGATGGGCTGGATATTGACGACATCAATGCGTTGACCACCGCCGGTAAAACAATTCGCGGTTGGATGCTCGATGCCACGCTACCGGATACTATTTTACACGCGGTGTCGGAAGCCTACGAAAAACTGGCAGCAGGCAGCGGGGATGATGCGGTTTCTTTTGCGGTGCGTTCATCAGCAACGGCTGAGGATTTGGCCGATGCTTCGTTTGCCGGTCAGCAGGAAACGTTATTGAATGTTCACGGGCTTGATCAGATTCTTTTAGCGATCAAAGTGGTGTTCGCTTCACTGTATAACGACCGCGCTATTGCTTATCGCGTTCATCAACATTTTTCGCACGATAAGGTGTATCTGTCCGCGGGCATTCAAAAAATGGTGCGCAGCGACTTAGGTGCCAGTGGCGTGATGTTCACGCTGGATACCGAATCCGGTTTTCGCGATGCGATTTTTATTACCGCTGCGTATGGGCTGGGTGAAACTATTGTACAAGGCACCGTTAATCCGGATGAATTCTATGTGTTCAAGCACGGATTGACTGCCGGTCGTCCGGCAATTCTCTCGCGGCGTTTAGGCACGAAAGCCATCGAAATGATTTATGGCGATAAAAAAAGCGCCAACAATGCACTTATCCTTACGCGCGATGTTGAAGCGGATCGGCGCATGCGTTTTTCCTTATCGGATAGTCAAGTGGAAGCATTAGCGCGTCAAGCGCTGATTATTGAACAGCACTATGGCCGCCCGATGGACATTGAATGGGCGCTGGATGGGTTAGATGGCCAGTTGTACATCGTACAGGCTCGTCCGGAAACTGTGGAAAGCCGTGCTAACCAAGTCATAGAACGATTTAAACTCAGTGACAAGGGAGAGGTGCTGGCAGAAGGCCGGGCGATTGGACATAAAATTGGCCAGGGCACAGCCCGCCTGATCAGGGGTATTGAGCAGATGCACGAAGTTCAGTCCGGCGATGTGCTGGTTACCGAAATGACCGATCCGGACTGGGAGCCGATTATGAAGCGGGCTTCTGCAATTGTTACCAATCGCGGCGGACGCACTTGTCATGCGGCCATTATTGCACGGGAAATGGGGATCCCTGCCGTGGTCGGTTGTGGCGATGCGACAGTACATATCGCGGACGGGGAGAAGATTACGGTTTCTTGTGCCGAAGGCGATACCGGTTATGTGTTTGCAGGGCTATTGCCATTCGAGCATACCACGACGGATACCGGTCAATTGCCTGACTTGCCGGTAAAAATCATGATGAATGTAGGTAATCCGTCGCATGCCTTTACATTTTCCCGCATTCCCAATCAGGGCGTCGGGCTGGCTCGGCTGGAATTCATCATTAACAACATGATCGGTATTCATCCTAAAGCGCTTTTGGAGTTTGACCAATTACCCGATGCATTGAAAACTGAAATTAGCAGCCGAATCGCGGGTTATGAAAGTCCTATTAGCTTCTATGTGGAAAGATTGGTCGAGGGTATTGCCACGTTAGCCGCCGCTTTCTATCCGCATCCTGTGATCGTGCGCACATCCGATTTTAAGTCCAATGAGTACGCGAATCTGATTGCAGGCAACCGCTACGAACCCCAGGAAGAAAACCCGATGATCGGTTTTCGGGGCGCATCGCGCTATCTTGCAGCGGCTTTTCGGGATTGTTTTGAGCTCGAATGCAGCGCTTTACGCAAAGTGCGCGACGACATGGGACTGACCAACGTTGAGATCATGATCCCCTTCTGCCGTACACTCGAAGAAGCGGAACAAGTGGTCGCGTTGCTAGCATCGCAAGGATTGGTGCGCGGTCAGAATGGCTTACGCTTGATCATGATGTGCGAAATTCCTTCCAACGCGTTACTCGCGGAAGAATTTCTTCAGTATTTTGATGGTTTCTCCATTGGCTCCAATGATATGACCCAGCTCACGCTCGGTATTGATCGCGATTCCAGTTTGGTTTCTCATGTGTTCGATGAGCGCAATCCAGCCGTGAAGAAATTACTGAAAATGGCCATTGACGCTTGCCACAAGCAGGGTAAATATATCGGCATCTGTGGACAAGGGCCTTCGGATTATCCGGATTTTGCCGCCTGGCTCTATGAGCAGGGAATCAGCAGCTTATCGCTCAACCCGGATTCCGTCACGGAAACGTGGCTTAATTTGGCGAAAATGAATAAACCATCATGATTAAGCAAAAACGCACGGTTTTCTATTTATCCGATCGCACCGGCATCACCGCGGAAACACTCGGGCACAGTTTGTTGACGCAGTTTTATGGTATTGAATGGGAGACGATCAACGTTCCCTTTTTGGATGACATTGAGAATGCCCAAGCCGTGTTAGCGCAGATTAATCACGCTGCCGAGTGCGACGGACATCGGCCTTTGGTGTTCAGTACTTTGCTGAAACCGGAAATTCTGGAAGTCATCAAACATGCGAACTGTCGCCTATTCGATTTCTTTGAAACCTTTATCCGTTCCATTGAAGAAGAGTTAGACCAGCCATTTGCCCGTATGGCTGGACGTTCGCATGGCTTGCAACATCATCCGTCGTATTTCAAAGGCATCACCGCGATCAATTACGTGCTGGCGCATGATGACGGCGTTAATCCCAAGAATTTTGCTGAAGCGGATATCATTCTGATCGGTGTCTCGCGTTCCGGTAAAACACCTACTTGCCTGTATTTAGGGTTGCAATACGGCATCGCCGCGGCGAATTATCCGCTGACGGAAGAAGATATGACAACAATGCAATTGCCCAAAGTATTGGAAAATGTGAAAAGCAAATTGTTTGGATTGACACTCACTGCCGCGCAACTGCATTTCATCCGGCAGGAGCGCCGCCCGAATAGCCAATATGCTTCTCTGGCGCAATGCCAGCGGGAAATTCAGTGGCAGGAATCATTGTTTTATTTATGCAATATTCCCTATCTGGATACGACCCGTATTTCAATTGAGGAAATCAGCGCGACTATATTGAATCGTTGCGGATTGAAGCGGCAGTTGTATGGTTGATTCAAGTTAGATTGATTGACGCCTTTTGAGCCTGTTTTTAACACCGCAGCGGCAATGTAGATAGTTTTTCAACGGCCCTGTTAAGCCTTCAGGTATTTCTTTAAAATTGTATTGAGTGTATCGAGGTCTACTGGCTTGGTAATAAAATCATTCATACCCGATTCGAGACATGCATTTCTATCATCTTGGTAAGCATTCGCAGTAATGGCAATGATTGGGACTAGAACGCCGTGCTCTCTTAACATTCGAGTAGACTGCATACCATCCATTTCGGGCATTTGCATGTCCATCAGGATAAGGTCAAATTTATTTTCCAGTGCTAAATCAAAAGCTTCTTTGCCATTGGCAGCTTTGGTCACATTTAACTCAAATTTGTATAAAATTTGCTCCAATACTAGTTGGTTTACTGGATTGTCGTCTGCCACCAATACATGATAGCGATGACCAAACCTTTGCAGAGTTGTAATAGCTCGAGAGGCTGGATTGTCCTCTCGATTGACCGGTTTAAGCGGGATGGTTAATCTGAAGGTGGATCCTTTTCCTGCCTCTGACGCAACTTCAATGCATCCTCCCATCCTATCAATAATGTTTTTAGAAATAGCCAGACCTAAACCGGTTCCTCCAAACTTTCTGGTAATTGAACCATCGCCCTGATAAAAGGGTTTAAAGAGATTTTTGACTACTTCTTCATTCATTCCGATACCGTTGTCTTTAATGACAACAACGAGTACCTGATCTTGATATTGCACGTAAATGTCAACGATTCCATTTTCCGAGAATTTGATCGCATTGGAAATAATGTTACTGATCACCTGTTTTAACCGGATCTCATCACCTTCTACGTATTGCTCTTCATCAATTTGCTGGTAATTACAGTGCAGTGTGACGCACTTTTCCTTTGCAGAGCTTAGCAAAATTGCATAGCAGTCCTTAAAGACTTTTCTCAGGGATAACGGCATTTTTTCAATTTGAAATTTACCGGCCTGAATCTTCGAGAAGTCGAGCAACTCGTTGACAATATCTAATAGATGTTTTCCAGATAAATGAATATCATGTGCATAAACTTTGATTTTTTCTGGGTTGGATTCCACCTCCGCCTCAATTAGTTTTGATAGTCCCATCACGGCATTCAGTGGCGTGCGAAGCTCATGACTGACATTGGCTAAAAATTCATCTTTCATTTTTTGAGCCTGCTGCCATTCCTTCAAGTTAGTGATATCTTCAAAAACACCCACATAACCGATCAAATGATCACTGCCATCTCTCAGTGCACTAATCGATAGAAATGAGGTGAAGGTTGATTTATCCTTGCGGATATAAGTCCATTCCCTGGTTTCAACTTCTCTTTTTTCTCGCGGATTTTTGACGAAAACATCAAAACCAGGCTCGATCCCCAATTCTATAGCGCGGGTTATGACTTCATCATGCGCATGGATAATTGCTGGCGTCGCCTTTCCGATAATCTCTTCTGCTTGGTAGCCGAGCATTTTCTCGGCAGCGGGATTAAAGATGAGAATAATCCCATTTAAATCTGTTTCGATAACACCGTAGCGCGTTGTTTCAATAATGGCTTCAATTGCCCGAGTACGAATGGAGTTTCGATGACTGCTGCTGCGGCTGTGCAGATACGCAATGTATCCGATACACGCGAGAGAGAATGCGGCTAAAATAACTGTCATAGGTAATAGCAATGGGCGGAAGCCGGGTTGCTAATAAGCATAAAGTTTTCAATAAAAATCATAGTAAATCAGTGGCTCGATTTATCCAAATGAGTGAATTGCCAAGCAAGAAAATCTTTATTTTTTAAAGTTTAAAATCATAAAGGAATCTCTGGCAATCAACAGCATAGGTTTCTCCCTGTGCTCGAAATGACAGTTATTCAGATGTCTTCATCGATATGCAGCTTTTATCCTTCTAATCGCATGATGCAGTGAAGTATTTTGTAAATTTTGAGTGGAAATCTGAAGCGCTGCATTACTTTTGTACCGAGTCTTCCGCCGTAATTACTACATTTTTTTTAACAATCGCCTGAGCGCGGTCAATTTTTACCGTGTCTTTTTTTAGATTTTCTATCGCTTTGTCGTTTACATGGGTTGCGAATTTAATACTGATGCTATGCTCGCCAACCGGCACATTGCCCAGCAAATAAAATCCCTTCTCATCCGTAAACGAGTGAATTTGCGGTGATTCAGATAAAAATACTTCTATTTTCTCAAGGGATTGCTGGTTATTTTTTTCACTAAACGCCACGACACCTGCAACTGCACCGTACTGTGGTGCAGCATTGTTTACTGGGGTGATTTTAGTCGCAACTGACCGCACCATGAGTAGGATTGCCTCTGATGCGAATCCGGCTGTAAATGCCAAAGCGACTGAATTGGTCACATTGCTTGGTTCAATTAGATAATAAGCAAGAACTGCAAGAAAAGGTGCCGAAATAAATTGCACCATTTGAAATATCAAGTGCTCACGAAACTCGTATTGTGTTAATTTGGGCTGCTTTTCTGTGGCCACGTGTTCTGACCCTGCCTGCTTTTGAAGTTCTGGCAATCGCCTAGTTAAGCTAATACTGCCGCCCATTAGCGCAAGAATAATAAAATACAGCGGAACAAGTAATCCATCGCTTACTTGACAAGTAACCGCTTTGCCATATTCATCATTGCCAGCATTTACACAATTATTTATATATCCACCTATGTTTAAAACCCATGCGCCGGCTAATTTAGTACCTGGAGCTGATACCTCGGCAGCAGTCGCTTGCGCGGTACCTGGGGTTAGTGTTCCGGCAACTACATCTTGTTTGGGTTGCGGTTCGACACAAAGTAAATTCTTGGCTTTGGGATCCAAGGTGCAGCCAACAAATACAGCAATCGGCCGCTCACGAAGCGTTTTAAGGTATTGTTTTGCGTCAGATGTGGTTGTGTTCTGTTTGTTAGATTCGGCATGAGGCTGCGTATTAGAACTGAAAAGAGGATTAATGAATGGATAGAAGGTCAATAAAAGAGACAACAACATAAAGCTGTACGCAAATATCATCCACTTATTTCGCTGCTGAGATCTTTTGTCTTCTATTTTTTTTCTCTCATCTTGATTTAATCCTTCGGCAGGTAGGGATTCAATCGGATCGGTATAGAGTTGTATGAAAATTAAGCACATAAAGATAACGACTGGAAGTATCGGAGTACTACTTTCGCCACTCTCTTTTTGTACTTTTAAAAAAAGCATGAGAGCAAACAGTAAATTAAAAATATGCGCAGCAACCCATACCCAGTTAGCTTTTGCCCATTCTCGAATTGATGTCCAACTATCAGATGAAATCAGACCCTCAGAATTTGTATCTTGATTATTTGTGCTCATCGTATTTACCCTTTTTCACTTTTTGATATTAAGAAAAAGAAATTTAGTGGTTGCTGAACAGTTGACCTTCTTATATTCGCAATAGATTAACGTCAATGCTGATATATCACAATGGTTAATGTTGTTCTCTGGATTAATAAAGAAACCGATCTATTTCGTGTGAGTGATAAAATTTCAGCTATACCTACACTTCGATAATAGTTGCTAGTCGACATAGAATATCCGTGGTTTGGCATCATCCGGGTAGATGTGGCAGACCAAGTGTTGATTGAACTGCAGAGAGCATGAATTAGAGGATCTGGGATTAACTGCACATAAACAGCTTGGCATAGCAGTTAGAACTGTGGTTTACTCCGGTTTTCTACGTAATTTCTAATTCCATATGCGAGCAATCAGTCAAATTGTAGATGATAGTGCTGCTACTCCTGAAATCGAAGAAACTTTTGGCAAAATAAAGGATGCTTTGAACGCGCCTTTTACGCCGAATTTCTTCAAGGTATGGGCAGTTTCACATGAATCACTCAAAGGTATCTGGCCGGTAATGAACCATATACTGACGAGTGGTCGGGTTGGGCGGGAGTTGAAAGAAATGATCTTTGTTGCAATTTCATCTTTGAAAGAATGCCATTATTGCGAAGCCGCACACCATGCTTTTTGTTTAAATATTGGAATACCCAAGGAAGAGATAGAAAGTCTGATTCAGAATCATGGAATCGAATCAGACGATCCCAAAGAGAAGGCTGCCATTGATTTTGCTGTCAGACTTGCAAAGAATTCACATTCTTCCAGCGAACAAGATTTCCAGGCACTCAGGGGATTAGGGTTCGATGATGAAGAAATTATGGAGATTATTGCCATGTCCGGGATGGCAGTGTTCTACAATCATTTGGCGAATGCAACAAAAATAAATATCGATTCGGAATTTACTAAAATACTTGCAGGTAAATAATTGGCATCTTTGCAATCGTTATTCGGGCACCTCTAAAAATCAAAATTTCGTCACAACACTTTGTTGCTCAAAAAATATTTCCTTACATATCAGTTATATGCTGCGTCACCATTTTTTGCTCGCGCCTTGTTTTGTTTAGAACTCTGAATTTTTAGAGGCGCCCATTCGTCTTACTTCCCCCGCATAAACAATTTATCCAAATCAACCAAACTGGTCTCAAACCAGGTCGGTCTGCCGTGGTTGCACTGAGCTGCACGTTCGGTGATTTCCATTTCGCGTAATAAGGCGTTCATTTCTTCGATGGTCAGTTTGCGGTTGGCGCGGATTGCCCCATGGCAGGCCATGGTGGCGAGTATTTCGTTGCGTTTGGCGGTTAAAATCTGACTGGCGCCGTATTCGCGGATTTCGCGCAGGATATCGTGCGTGAGTTGCGCAATGTCGGCGTGCTGCAGCGTCGCCGGAACTGCGCGGACTGCCAGTGTGGTGGGTGACAGGATTGCGATTTCGAATCCCAATTGATCCAGCGTTGTCTGATTTTCTTCCACGACAGCGACTTCCAGGCCATCGGCGTAAAAAGTGACCGGAATCAGTAGCGGCTGCATCGGTATTCCATGATGATCAAGCGCTTGCTTGAGTTTCTCGTACATAATCCGCTCATGCGCGGCGTGCATGTCCACAACTACCAGGCCGCGCGTATTTTGTGCCAGAATATAAACGCCGTGCAGTTGGCCCAGCGCAAAGCCGAGTGGATGGCTATCCCGATTTTCTTCCGCTGTGGCAGGTTGGTTGGATTTTGCCGCTTGTTCGGCTGCAACGTTGATTGGCGGTGTTGGGTATGGCCGAGGTTCTGTGCCAAACAGCGTGCCGTAAAAACTGGCCGGTTGCGACACCGTGCCGGATTGTGCGTGACCGGCTTTGGGGTAAGCAGGAAATGACCGCGCTGCTTGCATTGATTCGCCGGCTTCCATTCCTTTGTTGGGCGAAGCCAGTGCCTTGTTGATCGCATGAAAAATAAATTGATGCAGTGCACGTGATTCACGGAAACGGACTTCTGTCTTCGTCGGATGCACATTCACATCAACGCTTTCCGGATCGATATCCAGAAATAAAACAAAGGCTGGATGTTTGTCCAAATGCAATACATCCCGATAGGCTTCACGCAGGGCGTGCGAAATCAGCTTGTCGCTAACAAAACGGTTATTCACGAAGAAATATTGTGCATCCCGTGATGAGCGTGCATAGGCCGGTAGCGCCACCATGCCGTGCAGATAAATATCTGTAGATCGCTCATCAACAGATGCAGCAGTTTGACCGAATTCTTCACCTAACACCGATTGGATTCGTTGCGCTGAATTGGCTGCACGCAACTGGCGGCGCACTTTACCATTATGTTGTAATACAAATTCAATTCCGGACTGAGATAGCGCGATACGTTTGAATACCTCGTCGCAGTGCGCAAACTCGGTGGTTTCCGACTTTAAGAATTTGCGCCGTGCGGGGATATTGAAATATAAATCGTTTACGTCCAGAGTTGTTCCGCTCGTCAGCGAAGAAGGCTCTGGCTGCGAGACTGATTTGCCATCGACCTGTATCTGCCAGGCATGGTTTTGCCCGGCTTGACGGCTGGCTAATGTCAGTCTCGACACGGCGGCGATACTTGCCAACGCTTCACCGCGAAAACCCAGGCTGGTGATTTTGTGTAAATCTTCCAGCGTACTGATTTTGCTGGTGCTATGGCGCGTCAAGGCCAGCAGCAACTCTTCTTTGGCGATGCCCGTGCCGTCATCCATGACGCGAATTTGCTTGACGCCACCTTGCAGGAGTTGCACGGTAATTTTCTTTGCGCCTGCGTCGACACTATTTTCCAAGATCTCCTTGAGCGCTGAAGCAGGGCGTTCGACCACTTCACCGGCGGCGATCTGATTAATCAATAACTCGGGAAGCGGTTTAATCGTAGACATAGAAAACGGTGGTTCTAAAGATTGCTATTATATAATTGGGGCTTATGCTTCAATTGTACTTGGGTAGGTTATTTAACTCTATTAAATCATTGAAGGAGTCATGATGTTATCAATAGATGGATTGAAAACCCACATTCCGGATACCGTGCTTGATCAATCCCTGATTGCGCCGAGAACTTCGCTATCAATACGTCATTGCGCCTGGCGCACTTTCTGGCGCAATGTGCTCATGAAAGTATGGATTTTAAAGCGCGCGAGGAGAATTTAAACTATTCTGCCGATGGGCTAAAAAAGATATTTCCAAAATACTTTCCTGATAATCTGGCGGATAGTTATGCGCGCCAGCCGGAGAAAATTGCATCACGGGTTTATGGTGGCAGAATGGGGAATGGCGACGAAGCTAGCAAAGAAGGCTACAAATATAGAGGAAGAGGTTATATTCAGCTGACTGGAAAGGATAATTACAGCAAGTTTGCTCAAACCGTCAGCGATGATATTTTGAATAATCCCGATTTAGTAGCTTCAAAATATCCACTCCTGTCAGCTGCCTGGTTCTGGAATACTCGTTTACTCAATCAATTGGCCGATGAGGGGGCAGGCGATGATGTGGTAATAAAAGTAACTAAAAAAGTGAACGGCGGAGTCATTGGTTTAGATGACCGTATCAAACATTTTAAGAATTATTTTCCGCTGTTGGCTTGAAGCGAGTTGCCGTGAAGCTAAACGCTGTTACCTGCCTAAGCGGTCTGTTCGCGCTGACCGCTTTACCTGTTTGGGCGACAGAATCACTTTGTGATGCGCAGGAGCAAGTTATCTTCTCTTGCTCGCTCGGTAAAAAAATGGTTTCAGTGTGTGCATCTAATGATTTCTCAGCCAGCAGCGGCTATCTGCAGTATCGATTCGGGCAAAAGGGTGCGCTCGAACTGGTATTTCCGGATTTAACAGAATCCGCTCCGGCTTCTCTATTCGTTCAAGCACGAACCCTGATGTTTGCAGGCGGTGGCGGGGGTTACTTGCGCTTTATCAACGGGCAACACCAGTACATTGTGTATACCGCGATTGGCAAGGGTTGGGGAGCAAAAGACGGTGTTGCCGTTGAGAAGAGCAACCAATTGATTACCAACCTGGGATGCCAAGATATTCCGGTTTCGAAGTTAAGCGAAGAATTCTTCACGCATGCTGGATTATCGGCTGATCAGAATGAATTCCAGATTCCTGGGATTGACTGATCAGGCAATGCCGGTATTAATACTGAGTTTTTATTTTGATTTCTGTAATGTAGTTTCTAAGAAACTTAGGGATTGGTTGTCGACAGTCTTGATAAGCTCCCGCAGCGGCATAGGTTTTCCAATGAGATAACCTTGGATCACATCACAGCCAAGAGTACGCAGTCGCTCATAAGGGGCAATATCTTCGACACCTTCAGCAACTACCGATAGATTCAGTCGATGCGCTAGGCTAATCATGGAATCGACGATTCGATCATGCGTAGACTTTGTTGTCATATGTTTGACAAATATCATGTCGATTTTAACTTCATCCAAAGGAAGATCTAGCATACGTGCCATTGAGGAATAGCCCGTTCCAAAATCATCCATCGCGAGTTTTAAGCCCATGTCCTTTAGCTTGTGCAAAGTATCCAGCGTGCTTGTATGGTTTTCCATGATGGCTGTCTCGGTGAGTTCAATCGTTACATTACCGGGCGAGACACCCCAAAGTGATAGCCCTTGTGCGACAAGTTCCGTCAGTTCCTGGTCACGCAAATCATCGGCAGAAAAATTGATCGAAATTCCAGCATTTAATCCGGCCCTACGGTATTCGGAACATTCTCTTAATGCCGTAGAAAAACCCACAGTGTGAGCTTAGGCATGAGCGCTGTACCTTCCGCAACCTGTATTAACTTGTCAGTTCGAATTGGACCATGATCTGGGTGATGCCAGCGAAGTAAGGCTTCCGTAGATTCAATTTTTCCACTAGCGAGATTAATTTGCGGCTGATAGCACAGATGCAACTCGCCTGCCTCGATGGCACTACCCAAATCTGACCAGAGATCAATTTGAGAAAGAAACGGATCTTCCGTTTCCGCGGCAAAAAGCTTGATGGATTCTTGTTCCAATCTCGCTTGATGTATTGCTAAGCTTGCATCACTCAGTAGTTGATCTAATGCGCAGCCGCTTTTATTACTCAGGGCTACCCCGATACGCGGTGCTAAGGTTATATTTCGCTTACCTAAAACAACAGGAGGCATCAAGATTCTCAGAATCTTATGTGCAGCCAAAATAGCATGTGCATCTGAAAGCAATTCAACCAGCAAGCAGCAAATTTGATAGCGTCCAGTTATTCCAACTAGGCTCTCTGCACTCAATGCATCTTTGACCTGGCTCGAGATTTGCCGGACAACCGCGTCGACCGCATTGAAGCCCAGTACACCATCAAGCTCGGCTAGCCGTTCAAAATTCACTAACAGTAGCGCATTATGCCGGCCAAGGTTATTCGGATCACATAGCTTTCTGGAAGCTATTTGCAGGAAATCCTGATAAGAAAGCGCAGTCATAGAGAAATTTTGGCGGCAAGTCTTCGTAACTTATAAATAATATTGCTTAGCATCAATCCCATAAGCTCCCTGTGGCAGGTCGTTGGCAATAGCATACTGGATACCTCTTGGGCTTGGTCCTGCAGTTCTGAGATCTACTGTCAGGGGAGCATCATAAGGCTTCTTCTTGGCATCACATATGATCATGATACGAGGAAGAAGTCTTTGCGTGCGGTTATGTGTGAGTACAATCGCAATTTCGCCCGTGTTGAGTTCAACAAGACTACCCACCGGGAACATGCCGACGCAATGCGCAAATTGTTCTACCAGTAGTATAGTGGACCCTCCTTTCAGGACAGTAAATTAAGATGGTATCCTGCTAAGAAGGAGCAGGAAATGACGGGAATAAAGCGAAAGAATTTTACGGGT
>NZ_JAYUWI010000133.1:0-29093 GCF_043753625.1 Nitrosomonas sp. | reverse complement strand
ACTGTGGGTTTGGATGAAGAAATGGTCAGAGCGTATATACGAGATCTGGAAAAAGAAGATGAGCGATGTGATCAGTTGAAATTGGATATGTAGATGCCACTTTAGCGGCTCACAAACAGCCTTCGAGGGGCTCCAGCTATAAGCCTCCGGCTCTGCCGGAGGTAATTTAACTTGACCGAATTCCGCCACAGTTTGGCATGTTCCGCAGCAACGATCTCTGCAAGTAATTTGGGTAGCACTTATGTCAGCCGTTTAACGTTTATTACTCAGTAGCATGCCGATCACGAAGCCGCTACCGAAAGCGACAAGCGCGCTGGTAAGCGGGCGTTCTTCGATATACTTCTCCACACTTTCTCCGGCCAGCTTAGTCTGGTCACGCACACGCTTTTCCGCATCATGAGCCAGATCGACAGCCTTGTCACCTTGCTTTCCTGCCAGATCCTTCACTGAAGTCACCAACAATCCAATGTCTGTCCGAAGACTGGTCAAATCCTTTTTTAACTGTTCTATCTCTTTACTAAATTCATCTGTTGTTGCCATGATTGTTCTCCGTTTAAACAAATAGATTCGATAGTTTTTTAACTAAATAATAAGAAATCGAATAATTTTTCACCAATTCTGATCACATGCTTTGCACTCTGAACAGAATTTCTTCAAGCAATATGAAACACTAAAATCGTACAAAATCATCCCACTTTCCATCACTGCCATCGATTCAATCGATACGCTCAGCGTTTCTCTTAGTTGTTAAGCACATAAATGATGATCAATACGAATACCGGTACCCCGAGCAACCATCCTAGAAAATATTTACCCATTTAAGTCTCCTTTGCAGAATTAGGACTACTAACTTGTTCACTCAATACGTCGCCGATTGAGTAATTGTGCAGCAATGTGTAAGATTTTCAAGAACGTACCGCGGATACGAATCAGAGGGGGAATCTAAAGCCCAGCCCGATCGTGTCATACCAATCACATCGCCACACATTGCACATTACAGTACGAATCAGCTGTCGTATGTGCGGCGCCACACAAAGGATGCAGATCGAGCGGATAATTGCTCTCAATTGCGTACCTCGGGGGGATTTTCTATCTCCGTCGCCGGATGTGCCGTCCATAGTTGAGTCAGCGTAATGCCCACCGCCAGGATCGGGGGGCCGATGAAAATACCGATAAAACCATAGGCAACGATACCGCCAGACACCCCCAGGAAAATCAGCAGAAAGGACAAACTACTGCCGCGGCTAATGAGATAGGGTCTGACAAAGTTGTCGATGCTGCTGATCACCAATACGCCCCACAGCACCATGAAAATTGCCCAGCCGTAGGATTCCTGATAAAGAAACCAAACGCTGGCACCGCCCCATATCAAGGTTGGCCCCATTGGAATCATGGCTAGAAAGAAAGTAGCGGCGCCGAGCAGGAAAGCGCCCGGCACTCCGGCAATGAAAAAACCGATGGCGGCGGCGATGGCTTGCGCTAATGCGGCACCAAAAATACCATGCACAATACCCGTCACGGTATCATGGATCAATACCAGAGGGTCTGCGCCGAGACTGCCGGCAAGCAGCTTAGCCACCCCATTTCGCAGTGCCTGGATCAGGGCCTCACCATCGCGGTAGAAAAAGAAACCGATGAATGCGGCGAACACCATCTGCAGCAAGCTTTGACCAATTACGTTGCCCAAGTTAAGGAGAAAATTTCTGACCGGTTCGAGCAGCTCTTTAAATAGCATCACTGCTTCCTTCCCGCCGGAAGCAAGCCCCTGCCAATAACTATCAAGTCGCTCACCGAACAGGGGCACCTCTTTAAGCCATACCGGCGGTTCAATCGGACCGTGTTCCAGAAATATTTTGACTGTGTCGAAAGTGGCAGTTAGATTGTCCGCAAAACTGACAGCAAGCAGCGCAGAGGGGATGATTACTAACATAATCAGCAGCATTACCATCAGTAATGACGCCAACGCAGGTTTTCCCCATAACGCCCTGCGTAAGCACAGATAAAGCGGCCAAGTCGAAATGCACACCACCATTGCGAACAAGATCGCAGGAATGAACGGATGGATAACCAGATAGCAGCTAATGAAAACGAGAGCGATTACGGCAAGCTGGATGAATTGCAGAATACGTTCTTCCATGCTCATCTTTGCTTCTCCTTGATTAACGCTCATGTTAGTCCTCGAATTTTTACCGGCTGGCCCATAGTGGAATGCTGATGTGCTAATGTCGCGTTCACGTCGAATTGCTATCAGTCACTACGCATAGGCTTATCTACTTTGAACAATATGCCTTTATCTACAACTCGCATTATTTTCAGCCATAAACCTTAGCCAGCTTATAAAGTCAAAACTGATCACAGACTGAAATGAATTTTCCTGCGGTAAGCCCAAGATCAAACTTTTGTTGTGATGCAGCTAAGGGCTAAATTCAAGAGGAAGCCTACATCAATACTCCATCTTGGGGTTTTAACGATGCGGGAATTATCGATTCCCCAAGTTGCTGCCGTAAATCAATTTCGATATTTCTGCAAATGGAAGACATGGGCACATCTTCCAGTTTGCTTTCGAAGGGTTCTTCCGTTCTTTTCCCAATACGTTCGGTGATCGTAAAAATGGAAGCTAAGAGAACATAAATCGGAAGCGTTATCCAACCAAGATGCTGAACAAGCCCAAAAGGAAGTAACAATACAAAGATCCATACGAAGGATCTGGTAAAAAAAGCATATTGGCGAGGCAAAGGTGTTGTTTTAATCCGCTCACAGCGTCCCTGGCCGATAAAAAAATCTTTAATGGATTCCATCAATCCGAAAATATAGGCCTGTTGCTTGATCCAGCCAGATCTATACAGCTCTCTCAACCGCAAAGATTGCTGATGATTCAGTTGTGTCGCTTTATTAATTGCCTGATTCAATCTCTGAAACTCGGATTCTGATAAAAGTGGTCTCAATTCTTCCCAAGTGTTTTCTTGACGTAATTGCATGCGAAGCGCATTGAGAAAAGCCAGATGCCGATAGATAAGCTCACAATGGATACGATGAGCCTCCTGTGACACATCTCCCTGATTTTCTGGGGATTCAATATAACCAATTACTTGAGAGGCAAAATTTCTGGAAGCATTTGTTAAATCGCCCCAGGCAGTCCGAGCTTCCCAGAATCGATTGTATGCCTCGTTGTTTCGGAAACCCAACAAAATAGCCACAGCAATCCCAAAAACGCTAATTTCAGTATCAGGGAGAGTTAAATGCTCAAAAAAATGCAAATTTAGAACATACACAAAATATCCATACATCAGAAAAAAAAGGATATTCCATCCTTCAAATTTGAGTATCCATTTAAGATGTACAGTCTGGACAATCATGCGCTAATCTTGTTTTTCCTGATGAGCTGTGAACCTTGGGTAAAAGAGCAGCCTTTCTATCTTTGCAAACCACGCTAATCAGTGCATGCATCAGCGTGAAACGGCTTAACAAGAGATGCATTTCAATCTTTAAACTGCGCTCTCAATTTGGCAGCCGTATCTTGAACAGCACTGCTGAGTGTATTCCAAGTAATCTCCGCGTTGTCCTTAAGCTGTTCCCAAGCATCCTCGTTAGCTTTGCTCAGTTCTTGCAACTTAGTCTTCGTGGTATTAATTTTTTGCTCAAGCTCTTCAGCACAATTCTCATATTTAATTCGCACATCTGCTGCAGAACTTTTCGCTTCGGCTCTTAATTCATCCAATTTGGCTTGTGCCAACTCTACCTCAGCTTCTATCTTTTGTTGGTATGCTTTTTTCGTACTCATAATATTATTTTCCTTGGTTAATCAATTTAAAACCGGCTTTCAAGCTTCATGATACGTCTGCATACTACTTACCAGCATCTTTAGCGCTTTCTTTAATTGCTTTGCCGGCATCATCCAGTTCATGACCCATATCTTCGGCTGCATCACGAATTTTCTCGCCAGGACGGCGATCCAGTGCGTCATCAACTTTATTCATCACCTTTTCGCTGCCTGTTTGCTTGTTATCACAGGCAGGTAACGTAAGAAGCGTTGCGCCGATTATCAGTATAAGAAGGTAATAAGATTTCATTTTATTTCTCCATTGTTGGTTTGGGGTATATCCGCTAGGCCATTGACGCTAAACATATGTATCTAACCACTGATTAAATTCTATTACTCCTTCTTCTGCCGACAACTAAAAGAATTTCGCCAGCCAGAATGGCACCAACACCTGCCCAGACAGGGATATTGACATATTGCTTTTCATCAACTGACAAATGGAGTGCCCCGATATTGGCTTGGTGAGTCTCCTCGGTATAGCTAAAACTACCATAAGCCAGACCCAAGGCACCTGCAATAATCAATAGGGTGGCTAACATTCTGAATGAATCCATTTTGTTTTCTCCAAGAAGTACTGTCGCAATTGTTTTTGAAAACGAACCGGAAAGAATCGGGCCGGAAGGTTACCCTCGGCCTTGAATGACCCGGAGCAGTATCACAATGAGCGCTATGACCAAGAGCAAGTGAATGAATCCGCCCATCGTGGTCGATGAAACGAGCCCAAGTATCCACAGAATGATTAACACTAACGCAATGGTTTCTAACATAATATGTCTCCAGTGATTATTTGAAAGAGAGTTGGTGAAAATGAGGTTTGCTAATGAATCCGTACTGCGTGCCTCGATTGCTGTGCTTTCGGATCGCTCCTCACGATGTATTTGCAAACCTTCGTTCTCACAAACCCGGAAATCTGCTTATGATGAGATTAAATACATTAAACTGAAAAGGGTCTGTGCGATAGCGCACAAAAAGAAATGACTTGAGTTACTCTAGCAATACTTTCTCAAAACGGAGGCTGTTATGCCCACGACATCTACCCCACCAGCCCCGCAGCAGAATCATCTTTTGGCTGCCTTGCCAGTCGAAGTTCAGAGCCGTTTGTTTCCTGCGCTTGAATTGGTGTCACTGCCGCTTGGCAAGGTTTTGTATGAATCCGGGGATACTTTGCGCCATGTCTATTTTCCGACCGACTCCATCGTATCGCTGCTCTACGTGATGGAGATTGGTGCATCAGCGGAAATCTCTGTGGTAGGTAACGATGGGCTCATTGGCATTGCTTTATTTATGGGAGGTGAAAGCACGCCAAGCCGGGGAGTCGTACAAAGCGCCGGTCATGCCTACCGGCTGCTGGGATCGCGGCTCAAAGAAGAATTCAATCGCCACACTGGTTTTTTACTCCTGATGCTACGCTATACACAGGCCTTGATTACACAAATGGCCCAGACAGCGGTGTGCAATCGTCACCATTCGATAGAACAGCAACTGTGCCGCTGGCTGCTGCTTTCGCTGGATCGTTTGCCGGACAACCAATTGACGATGACCCAGGAACTGATCGCCAACATGCTGGGCGTGCGCCGCGAGGGTGTCACCGATGCGGCCGGGTAAGTTGCAAAAACTCGGTGTGATCGAATACAACCGCGGGCATATCACGGTATTGGATCGGCCCAAACTGGAGCAGTTGAGTTGCGAATGTTATGCCGTGGTCAAACGAGAAACTGATCGCTTGTTGCCAGACGTTTCTCTGATCTATATTCAATAACTTGCGGACAAAATCACCATAATTACGAAACACATTGTGTTTATCAGAAAAATTCCTTTTAGCGGCGCTCTGTTCTCATAAGCAAAACCTAAGTACTGTTGTGAATTTCCTGTGTGTCCTAGCGCACAGAAAATTGTGTGACTATCGTTTAAGTTATGTCCTTTAGATGGTTCTGTACCTTTCTCGTACTACTCTGTTGGTTTTTCGTGGTAAAGGATAATTAAAAATGTCAGTTGTAATACCAGTACAAGTGACCAATCACCTGATTAGATGTTTGTCAAGTGAGGAACGAAACCGGTTTCTGCAGCATTGCGAGTCGGTAAAGCTGGTTTTCGGCGATATCCTGTATGAAGTGGATGAACCTATCCAGCATGTATACTTTCCCCTTGCCGGTTTCATCTCGCTGGTGATATCAATGGAAGGTCATCAAACGCTGGAAGTAGGACTGATCGGTAATGAAGGCATGCTCGGCGCAACACTTGCGCTGGGAATCGCTGATGCGCCACTGAAGGCAGTGGTGCAAGGTTCCGGTAGCGCGCTACGGATGACAGCCGCACAATTTCAGCACGAGTTGCGCAACAGTCCCAGCATGCTATCCACACTCAACCGTTATCTGTATGTATTGGTGATGCAGTTGTCGCAAACCGCTGCCTGTACTCATTTTCATGAGATTGAACCGCGGCTGGCGCGTTGGTTGCTGATGACGCACGACCGCGCACATGCTGATCATTTCCATCTCACGCAAGAATACCTCGCTGACATGCTCGGGGTACGCAGAAGTAGCATCACCATCGCTGCGGGCAAGCTGCAACAGCAAAAGCTCATCAGTTATATCCGTGGTGAGATCAATATCCTTAATCGAAAGGCACTCGAAGCGGCGTCTTGCGCGTGTTACAGCGTACTGAACGATCACTACACCAGACTGTTTCCTTAATCCTATTTCCCTCTCAGTTCATTGTTGCAGGAAACGAAACAAGCGGATCGTTGAACCGCACTGTACGCTATATCGTTAACAAATCATTGCGAGCAAACCGAACAACTCACAGCCTCCCATTTTGCATCTGCTTTGTTTGACCTCTTGAATAATCTAACTAGGAAATAAGGGCTATGTACGATAACGCACAGAATTGCTCACTGAGTCTGATGATAATGATCGCAAGGTTGAATGCTACGCCGAAAATTCCATTTAGGAGAATCAACATGACTCATAGACTTACAAGAATGAAAGTAATAGGCGCGCACGGATCACCGTTGCAGCTTATAACCGCCGTTGGGATTCTGTTCTCACTCGTTGCTTGTGCGACAGTTCCACAACCTCCAAACCAAGAACTAGCAGCCGCAGAAATGGCAATTAACAGTGCCGATCAAGCACGCGCCGTGGACTATGCATCCACTGAACTGCATGAAGCGCGTACAAAACTTGCCGCAGCTCGCGCTGCCGTTCAGCAGGAGAAAATGATATTGGCCCAGCAACTTGCCGAACAGTCCCGTGTTGATGCCGAATTAGCTTTAGCTAAAGCTGAAGCAACCAAGGCCAAGGCAATTAACGATGAAATGCTGAAAAGTACCGACGTCATGAAGCAGGAAATGCAACGCAATACGGGAGATAAACAATGAACACGCAAATCTATCGATTAAGAAAATTGATCGCCATCACGCTCACTCCCGTTATTTTTGTCGCATGCTCGACGCCCATAAAACCGGAAGGTGCCGACATGACTCGGAGCAAGCTGATACAACTACAATCTGATCCGCAACTGGCCAGCCGCGCACCGGTTGCGATTCAGGAAGCTGAACTTGCCGTGCGTGCTGCAGAAGTACCGCAAGAAGATGTAGGACTCGGCAAGCATCTGGTGTTTATGGCTGATCGCAAGATTGATATTGCCACGTTCCAGGCACAAAGCCGTTTGTCAGAAGATCAACGCAAAATGCTCAGTGAACAACGCGATAACGCGCGTCTTGATTCGCGTACACGCGAGGCCGACAGAGCGCACAGCGATGCTACTGCTGCGCGAAGAGAGGCGAATTTAGCCAATATGGATACTGAGATAGCGCTGCAACAAGCCGCAGATCTACAAAGACAGATTGCAGAGTTAAATGCTAAAGCAACAGACCGCGGTCTGGTCGTAACGCTCGGCGATCTGCTGTTTGATACCGGCAAAGCGACTCTCAAGGGTGGTGCGGCTAGTCATCTTGGCAAACTCGCTGCTTTTCTGAACCAGTATCCGGACCGCACGGTGATGATAGAAGGTCATACTGACAATGTTGGCAGCGAAGACTTTAATTTAGGCTTGTCGCAACGGCGCGCCAATTCGGTAATGACCTATCTGATCAGCCAGGGTGTCGCTTCTAACCGGCTTGCGGCATACGGGAAAGGTGAAAATTTTGCAATTAGCGACAATGAATCCGCTTCCGGGCGTCAGCAAAACCGTCGTGTTGAAATCATCATCGCAAACACAACCACTAGATAATAGGCGGCACGATCGAGTCATAGCATAGGTATGTTGTTAAGAAGCCTGCTCAGTTGTACCGAGCAGGCTTCTTTGCTACAAGGTAATCTCCCGCTACAACAAAGAATCTGAGTCATTCTCCCATCCAGAACTCTGATACCCCTTCAACAGGAAATAAATCATTGGCTTAGAAATGAAGCCTATTTGATCCCCTACTCACTTACCTGATTTTTTCTGCAAATTGTTGTTCAACTGCCGCAAGTTTTTGATCATTACCTTTTTCATTTGCTCGCGACCTATTGCGTGTTTCAAACTGCTGCCAACGCCGCCGACCTGGTCGGTAGAGCTGCGGGTGGAATAAAACATCAGCGTGCCGTCTTTATAGGGTATGCCGCCTGCCACAACATGACTGGAGTTATAGGAATGACCCACGTAAAACTGTCTGTGCAGAATGATGCCGCCTTCAGCGTCCGCGGCGATGACACGATGACTTAAAATTGCAGTGGGCCGGTCCTCGACGATGCGGTTCATCCAGAAAAACTGTTCGGTTGCAGACTTGGGCAAACCCACAGGGTAATTCAGCCAGCCCTGTTGCAGTTGCGGAAAATAATGCGCCCAGGTTTTGCTATTAACCGCGTCTGTACGCAATTCCGTGGCCGGGTCGGCATTGCTGCCGTCGCGGCTATAGGCAGTGACTCCTGCCAAGCCACTTTTACGATAGTCTTTCCAGCGCTGCAGCAGGATCTCCCGATACTTTTGCGAAGCGGTTTTAAGCAGTATTTTCTTATCAATATCATCCGGTTTGGGGAGTAACGCCTGCAACGCTTCAATTTCCTGTTTCGACAAGTTAAATTTGTTGCCGGATTCTGCTTTCAAAAAGGCTTTAGCTTCATCAAGCTGTTTTTCGCCAAACGCAAATTTCCTGAAAGTGTTGATATCAGCATTGTCCGGAATCAACCCTGAAGCGGTGATGTTGCTGTCCTGTATTATCAGGTTGCCACGCTTCAGATACTCGAGAACTTGCGCTAACTGCACCGGCATATACATGGCAACACCAATCGCCAGCTCTTTCTGGCTGGTTTCACTGACTTCGTAGGCGACAATTTCGCCGCGATCAAGTTGGCTGATCTGTTCACTGCTGATGCCGAAGTTTTCCAAGAATTGTTGCGCGTTAGGCACGTTTTGTGCCCATAACAGTTGACTGAATAGTACGTACAGGAACAATGTAGCTTGTAGCGAGCGTTTGCAGAAAAACATACTGACTCCTTGCCGATGAATTGATTCTAGAAAGTAATAGAAGTGCGATTCAATAATTACGCGATCGAAAGCGGCTCTAACTATTTGACTGACAAAAGGCAGTTAAATCGTTCCTTTTTCATAGTCACATTTAACACCCAGCAGCACACCGCGTGCGCGCAGGTCTTGCATGATAGCTAGTCCGTTCTGTATCACGACTTCTGGTGCGGGATGGCAACTTTCTTTAATGATCTTTTCGAGTGCAGCTTGACCCGTATAAACTGTAGTTTTGAGCAAACTCAGCAAGCGTGAAGTAAAGGCATTAATTTCAGCAAATTGAATCTGGTCATTACTATCTCGATATACCAATAAAAAGGTTTCTTTGGGAGCTATCCGAATACGCGGGCTGATTCGGTGCACCGGCCAGCTATAGTGCAGACTCGCGAGAACTGGATTCAGAATCGGGTGTTGCTTGAATAAATCACCGGCACGATCAACTTTATCCCAGTCAGGCTCACCCGTTGAAATGGATAGCGCCAGCTCTGTCCATTCATAGTGCGAAAGTTCCAGTATGAATTTGGGGTAATCTGAGGTTGATGTCCACTCTGTCTGCAGGAATTGAATGAATTCATCAGGTATCTGGCGAAAAAATGGTGCATAACAGCGATGTTTGGCAATAAAAGCGCGCAATAGCCGTGCCCAGAGCCGTCTCCCTAACACCTTTTTCAAAACTGGAAAACAGATTAGGAGCGCGCTTTCGATATTGTTGTAAACAAGTTCTTTGTAGATCCTCATTCGCCGCGCCTCAATGCCATTCGGTCGAGGGTCTACCTTTGGATTGCGAATATGCGCAGTAAAAACGTGTTGAAAGCGTTGAAATTCAGGAATTGTAATGAGCATGGGAATAACCTGTATAAGTAGACTGAGTTTGCATCTGTGCGATGCGTTCGACTTCTTGCTTCAGTTTACTCAGCGATGGAATATTAAAATCGCGCTCCAATAATGTGGGTGTTACACCATGAATATGATACGTTTCATCCAGTAGTGACCACACCGGATCAATGACATCCGCACCATGAGAGTCGATAATCAGATCTTCCGCTGCGTGATAGTGTCCAGCCATGTGCATATAGACAATACGTTCGGTCGGCATGGCGCGAATAAAATCGACAGGATCATAAGCGTGGTTAACGCTATTCACGTACACATTATTGACATCGAGATGTAGGTCACAATCAGCTTCCGTTAACACGGCGCGGATAAAATCGATCTCATTCATTTCGTTGATTGGCGCGCACAAATAAAATGAGGCATTTTCTATGGCGATACGGCGCTCCAGGATATCTTGTACACGCCGGATCCTTGCAGCGACATACTTCACGGCATCACCGGTAAAAGGTATCGGAAGCAGATCATATAGGTGCCCCCCATCGAAACAGTATGAAAGATGCTCGGTATAAAGCACCGCTTGATGCTGATCCAGGAATTGACGAATCTTATGTAATAGCACTTCATCAAGTGGTAATGGACTGCCTATGGAAAGAGACAAGCCGTGGCATACAAAAGGATAGCGTTCGGTAAAGCTGCGCAATTCGCGCCCCGGAAGTCCGCCAATGTCGATCCAGTTCTCTGGGGCAATTTCAAAGAACGAAATTGCTGCTGGAACAACGCTCTTGAGCTCAGGAATCAGTTCTCGCCTGAAGCCTAATCCCGCACCGGTAAGATGTTTAGCGTTCATGAAAAAAATACAATTATTTCTTGATCAAAATTAAAAAATAAGCTCTTGGCATGAAAGTTAATTCATGCCAAGAGCTTAGCTGAACTTGCGGGATACATGATGATTTAATTTAGCCGATACCGAATAGCCTAATAGCCTTTTTTGTCACCATGCGATGTATCGCCACCGCTCTTACCACCTTTCATTTTACTTTTTCCTACCTCATCTTTGTCGATAGCGCCATCTTTGTTGCTATCCATTTGCTCAAACATGAGATCGTGGTGCTTAGTCCATTCTTCCTTGGTGATCTTGCCGTCCTTATTAGCGTCCGCCATGGCAGCACCACATTTACCCTCACCGCACTTACCTTCACCACATTTGCCTTCACCTGCTTTACCTTCACCCGTTTTCGTATCTTCATCATAGGTATGGGCCTGAGCGACCATATAGCCTTTTTCCAAAGTTTTTATCGCAAATGGATTTTCAGCAGCTGAAACAGTTGATGAGAAACTAAGCGTTGCGACAACCGCAGAACCTGCTGCAGCAGCGATGATTGATTTTCTTTTAGACATGATGTTTCCTCACTAATTGAATGAATAGAACGTTACCGCACACCGTAGAATCCGGTGTTTAATTGATTGAAAAGCAAAATCGACTGCTAACACACGACGATACCAAATTTATTCACGATTTCTTTGCACTCGCTTTGATTAGCAATCAATTATCTATTGCACAGCATGTTGCCTTGCTAGAGTAGGAAATGACTTAGGATTTCTGCTTCTTTTCCCATTCGGAAATTTGCTTCTCTGCCTCTTCTTTGCTAATTCCGTATGATTCCTGGATCTTGCCAGCCAACTGATCACGTTTCCCGGCAATCGTATCGATATGATCATCGGTGAGTTTTCCCCACTGTTCCTTGACGTTACCTTTGAGTTGCTTCCAGTTACCTTCTATTTGATCCCAATTCATTTTGTATCTCCTTTTATAATTTAATATTGCATTTTTACTTCTTGATGCTCATTTTATTCAGAACACCCTTTACACCATCAACACCCTTAGTAATTTCGATAGCACGATCAAGCTGCGTTTGACTATCTACAAAACCACTGAGCTGAACTTCACCTTTGCGCGTTTCAACTTTGATATCCAAACTGTTGAGACCGGTGTCTTTAAGCAGCGCAGACTTTACTGCTGTGGTTGCGACACTATCATCCACCTCCATTCCTACCGTCGTTTTGGCATTAGGCTGGGATGCTTTGCCTTCGATTATGTCGCAACCCGTTATTGACAAAATTCCGATCAGTGTCAGTGTTAGCACGCTTAATTTATTATTAAAATTCATATTGCTCTCCAGATTTGGAATAAATGAAAACTACTAATGGTGTAGCGCTGAAACCACGCTCTTTCATAGCAGTCTCCACAGTGGCAATCATCCCGATTTAATCATGTCTACTCTGTGCGCTGACACACATTGATGAAAGAAATAACAAATCGCTTCTGCTGAAATTTTTCTGAACTTATGTAGTAACCGATCGGTCAATCAGTCTGACAAAACAGCAACTCGATGCGTTTTGTGACCCTCAGAATGCGAGAAGGGTAATGCGGTATATGATGATCCGGGAAGCTAAACTACTATTGAGCATTCAGAAAGAATTGCTACGATGGCAGAACCATTCTTCATTCGCATCTAGTTTGCGCTGCGTTTATACTTTGTACGGCAACGCACAGTCTATAGTCACATCGTGCTGTAGCCTATTAAAATTGGAATTGCCAATTTATTCTAAATGTGACGAACTTTTGACTGCTTGCCAAACTGAAGGAGAGACACAATGAATCTTTTTAAGACATTTATAACATTAATATTTTTTATGATTTTCCTCACGGATCATTGCACTTCCCGCCTGCGGCAAGCCGCATTCGGCAGAGACGATGGGAAAAAATAGATGAAGCAATCGGGAAAGCGAGAGGTGCCAGCAATAAAAGATTACCGGTAGATAAAATATCAGTATCATTTAACAGATTTAGTAGCCAGTTGTTGTGTGTTACTCAATGGTTGCACAACGATACTCATCATCACTTCCCTGATTTTCTTGCTTACCGCAATGCCCTGTTGCCAGCAGTTGCGCAAATTGCTCCGCGATAATTGGCCGGCTGAAAAAATAACCCTGCCCTTCTTCACAATGCTGTGTTTTCAGAAAAGCTAACTGATCCTGTTTCTCTACGCCTTCGGCGATTACCAGTTGTTTAAGGCTGGCGCCCATGGCAATGACCGCGCTCGCGATGATCCCGTTTTCACAACTGATATCCCGCACAAACGACTGGTCGATTTTTAGGATATCAATCGAAAATTGATGCAGATAACTCAAACTGGAGTAGCCTGTGCCAAAATCATCTACCGCCAGCTTTATACCCATATTCTTAAGTTGCTGAAGTATCAGGTTGCTGGATTCGACATCGCGCATCAACACGCTTTCGGTAATCTCTAGTTGCAGGTGACAGGGATCGAACCCGGTTTCGTTCAAAATTAATTGCACGCCCGCAACGAAATCTTTGAAGCGAAATTCCAGCGCCGAGATATTCACAGCGATTGATCCCAGTTTCAGTCCCGCGGTTTCCCAACGCTTGGCTTGCGCGCAGGCTTCGCGTAACACCCAGCGGCCAATCGGCACGATCAATCCGCAATCTTCTGCAATCTGTACAAAGCGATCCGGCAGCACCAAACCCCATTCCGGATGCTTCCAGCGCAACAATGCTTCAGCACCAGTGATCTTCCCGCTATCCAGGTTGACTTTAGGTTGATAATACAATTCGAATTCCTGCCGCATCAACGCATGCCGGAGATGGGTCTCAATGGCTAATCGCTCAAACGCACGGAGGTTCATATCATTCTTGAAAAATTGGTAATTGTTCCGGCCTCTTTCCTTAGCGTGATACATCGCGATATCCGCATTCTTGATCAATGTTTTCGGATCCTGGCTATCTGCGGGATAAACACTGATCCCGATACTGGTCGTTATATACAAGACATGTTCAGCAATAGTGTGTGGCTTTGCCAACACAGTGAGCATCTTGTCGGCAGTCACAGCAGCATCTTGTGCGTCCTTGTCCTGTGTCAGCAGAATCACAAATTCGTCCCCGCCCAGCCGACTAACCGTGTCGGAACTGCGCACACAGGCGCTCAGGTCTTGTGCTATGGATTGTAGGAGCTTATCGCCGGTTGAATGTCCGAGCGAATCATTGATGTGTTTGAAGTTATCCAGATCTAGAAATAATAGGGCAAGGTACGTACCACGACGTTTTGCCAACTCGATGGCTTGGACGATACGGTCATTCAGCAACGCGCGGTTCGGCAAATTAGTCAGCGAATCGTGCTGTGCCAGATAGGCCATTTTCGCGACTATCGCCCGCGCCGGTGTGACATCATGGAACACAATCACTGCGCCACGTATCCGCCCGTTTGAATCATGGATCGGTGCGGCGGAATCTTCAATCGTCACTTCGCTTCCATCGCGCCGGATCAAAATCGTATCCGTAGCCAATGTCATCGGTTTGTTTTGCTGCAGCACAAACTCGACCGGATTGGTAACTGAGTTGTTAGTCTTGCCATTGATAATTCGCATTACGTCGTGAATTGGATTTCCGCGCGCCTCGCCATTCAACCATCCGGTCATTTTCTCCGCTGCAGTATTCAAATAATCGACATTGCCCGCCATATCCGTGCTAATGACTGCATCGCTAATGGAGTTGAGCGTGATTTCAGCACGGGATCTTTCTATGAAGAGAGATTCCTCAACGGCCTTGCGCTGAATGATGTTACGGAGTGAATGCGGTACCAGCCTGTTGCTAAAGTAATCTTTCAACAGATGACCCTGTGCGCCGCGCTGCATTGTCTCCTTCGCAAGCATATTATCTGTCTTATGGAGCGTTAAAATCGGTGTTTGAGGCACGACCGTGAGCAGTTGATCAAATGTTGCCATACCTTGGCTGTCGGGCAGAAACAAATCCACCAGAATGGCGTCGATATCTCCTGCGCGCAGTCGCTCAAGTCCAGCGGAGAGGCACGTGACCCATTCAGTGTCGAATGCGCCATCTTCAGCTTGGCCAAATACATTCTTCAGCGACTCGGCGTCAGCGGCATCGCTCGTGATAATCAGAATTCGATTCGCCATGCGATCTTTTCTCAAAGGAAGGGTAGAGTGACTCATAGGCTTGGTTAAGCTAAATCTCGTCCACCCAGCCGTTTACACTGCAACTGCAAGACATTTAAATAATAAAAATTATTCGACGGGCGTAGATTTGTGTAACCATTGGGGCTATTTTTTACCTTTTCCGACCTCGTGACCGACAACGCCACCAACCGCTGCGCCACCAACCGTTCCGAGAGCGCTTCCACCGGTAAGGGCAGCACCACCGACAGCGCCAACGCCAGCGCCAGCGCCAGCGCCGATCGCAGTGTTCCTATCCCGCGCCGACATTCCGGCACAACCATTTAAGCTGAGTATCACTACGATAACTAACGTAGCGAATGAAAATCTTCGTATTGTTTTCATTGAGAGCCTTTTTATCAAACATCAAGATATAAGAAAATTCCTGCATTAACTGAGGATATTCTCAATATCTATGAAAATCCGTGCGCTGGCGCACATACCCAATATGCGATCCCTGCAATACTCTAGTCGGGAAAATGTTCTTTTCCTCCACTTTCTGACAATGGCCTGCTAGATCGGATGATCGTAAGTTATTAAATCCTGTTCCTACAAGAAGTAGTTCCTGGGAAATAGGCGAATAAAAAAAGAAAGCCCTCGTGATTAAACGTTATTCAAGTTAAATTTTTAATAAAATAAGGATTACTATGCAGTTTCTTCCGATCATCGCACTCATGCTATTTGGGTCATCCGCTGTTAATGCTTCGATGCCTGATGATTCTTATATTGCTGGTTATGCTGCAGGAATTCTCAAACATCAGTTCCAAATCGATACGCCTGCATTAATTGTACGGAACGGTACCGTTACGATACCGGCCGATAAAGTTGCCGCGGGAGATCGTGCCAAAGTTGTACAGATACTTTCCGAGATCCCAGGCGTCACCAGAGTGGAAGTGGGAGAGCACGCCGTTCAGCGATCTGTCGCGACCGCTTCCATGCCGGATAAAGAAATCACCCCTAAAAAAAGCACACCTGTAATAGGCTCAACAATGCTAGCCACGGGTTTTCTGCCCGAAGGCCATTTGTTTAAGCCGCTACTCGCCGATCCACGGTGGGCTCATTTCTCAGCCGCTTATCGCAATTATGTAGGCAACGAGATTGATGGAAATAACAATGGCTCGGTTAGTTTCGGCGAAACGATACCGTTTTATCGCGCTAATATCGGGCGATCCATCGTGCAATGGGAAACAGGTATTCAGGCCGCCGTCTTTAGTGACTTTAATCTGGGTGCTTCTTCAAAAGATCTCATCAACACGGATTTTATTGCGTCGGCCTATTCCAGTATGCGCGCGAAAAACGCATCGGCGTTTGCCCGTATCTATCATCAAAGCTCTCATCTCGGCGATGAATTTTTACTGAGATCACAAACCAGCCTGGAACGCGTCAACCTTAGCTACGAAGGCATCGATCTCAAGCTTTCATATGAGCTTCCCTATGGGGTAAGAGTCTATGGCGGAGGCGGTGGTATTTTTCACAAAGAACCATCTACTATCAAGCCTTGGTCAGTGCAATATGGGATGGAATTTAGAAGTCCATGGCGCATAGAAAGCGCAGCAATGCGGCCAATTATGGCCGTTGATATCAAGAATCATGAACAAAACAATTGGAACGCCGATATATCCGCCCGAGCTGGCGTTCAATTCGATAATTTTCAGGCCTTCAACAGAAAATTTCAAGTACTGGCCGAATATTTCAACGGTAATTCCCCTACCGGTCAGTTTTTTAGGGAGAAAGTTGAATATATAGGCCTCGGGCTTCATTACCATTTTTAATCCGCCCTGAATCCCATCCCCCATTCCTACGAGACCACTATCATGCACCCACTAGTCCCCTACTCAACTTTTCCAATTCTTGCAGTACTTCTGTCAAGTTTGGCGCTTGTAACCGCTTGCAGTACCCCACAAGACAGCGCGATCCCGAATGCAAATCTATCCGGCAGTCAATCGGCGTTAGCCAATGACATCGAATTTGACGCAGAACTCGGTGAATCGCCTTGGCCGAAAGAGGGAGCAACCACGTTGGCCATCACGGAAAGTATTCAGCAAACGATCAAGTCGCGCTATGCGAACGATCTTCCCGCGCTTCGCCATGTTCACTCTAAAGCACATGGCTGTGTGCTGGCAGATTTTCAGGTTAATCAGACACTGCAGGATGAGCATCAGCACGGCATCTTCCAGTCCGGTGCGCGCTATAAGGCTTGGATTCGCTTTTCAAACGGCGACAGTGATGCAACACGCGCAGATAAAGAAGGTGACGGGCGCGGCATGGCAATCAAACTGATGGGCGTTTCCGGGGAGAAACTCTTGCCCGACGAGAGCCATACTCAGGATTTTGTGATGATCAATCACCCTGTGTTTTTCATCAACGATCCACAAAAATATTTGAGTCTGATTGAGTCACTCAGCAGTTCCAATCTGCTAGACCGATTGTCCGCACCCCTTTCACTCGGAATCGAAGGTTCAATCATCGCGGCAAAAATTAATGGTAAGAAAATCAGAAACCCGCTTTACGCGCGCTACTGGTCGATGGTGCCTTATCAGCTCGGCGCCGGATCAAACCGCCTCGCAATGAAATACTCTGCGAAACCTTGCAGTCAATTGGACAACACGCCCCAATCAGATCAATTCCAGGATCCCAATTACCTGCGCACAGCAATGAAAAATCATCTCGACACAGATAATGCTTGTTTCGATTTCCTGATTCAGACGCGAGATACCCGCACAGCGGCAAGCACAGCGCTTAGCGTCGAGATGGCCACAAACGAATGGGAAGAAAGCGTAGCGCCTTTTTTTAAAGTCGCTACGATCACGATCCCCAAACAGGATTTTGATAAACCGGAGCAGCATAAATTCTGTGAGAATCTTTCGTACACGCCCTGGCATTCAGTATTCGAACATCGTCCACTCGGCGGGGTCAATCGAATCCGCAAAGTGGTTTACACATCCACCGCCAATCTTAGGCGCAGCATGAACGCTGTCAAGCCTAGCGAACCGACGGGTAATGAAGTTTTCTAGGATTATTCTGGGAATCGATTGGACTCGAGACTAATTTAACAAATCGGGAATAGTGGTGCATATTTTCCCGATTACCCGTTGCATAGCCCGCTAGACTCCAGAGTTTAAAAGGTTAATCAATCACATCATAAGAAGCGATAATGAACAAAAAATTTTTAAAAAAATAAACGCCCCCCGTGGCAAGACCACGGGGAATCGCAAGTTGATTTGTTTTTACTTTGTTCATCGCGTTAAAGAAACGTTAATTCCGATGCCATAGTCTCTTTTTGATACAAAACTGAGGCTTATCAATAATAAAACGATTGCTTCACTTTAAGTTCTATCAGACAATCCAATTTTACTCCTACTACACGCTCGATCACTATGCGCCTTATTCCAACATCTTATAAAACAGCATTATTTGCCGGCTTGTTTTTTTTGGCAAACAATACGCAAGCTAATTCAATCGCTTGTTTTAATACCAATATGGGTCAATTTTGCATAGAACTGTTTGAAACACAAACACCGATTACGACAGCCAACTTTTTCGACTACATCAAGAGTGCCGCTTATACGAACGGAATCTTCCATCGCAGTATGCCTAAATTTGTCATTCAAGGCGGCGGTTTCAAGATCGTTGAGGGTACCGATGGAAAAAAGCTCTCACCCGTTAATACATTTACTCCGATTGCCAACGAATTCAAGCTCTCCAATACACGCGGAACCGTTGCCATGGCGAAACTTTCGGGCAATCCAAACAGTGCAACCAGTCAATGGTTTGTCAATCTCGCCGATAATTCCCTGAATCTGGATAATCAGAATGGCGGCTTTACGGTATTCGGGCGCGTGATTTTTGATGGGATGAAAGTCATTGATGTTATTGGAAAACTGCCAATAGCCAATCTAGGTGGCAGCCTGACTGCCACACCAACGATAGGTACTAGCGGCTCATCAATTTCTACTGACAACCTCGTCCAAATTACCCAAGTAGAAGTAATCGATACAACCGGCGTATTTAGTGAGAGCGCGCTAACTTTTGCTGTAGATATTGGAACGGGTGAAGCATTAGCAGTTAAGTTACTGTTAATTGAAGATAAGCCAGCCTATGTATTTAAGCTTGATCCCGCCAGTGTTGCTTCATTGCCAAGCAATCCTGTGAATATTGCAACTTTTTCGAGCGGGAATGGCCAATTGCACATCCCATCCGTCATGATCAACGCTTCTACAGTGGTTAAAAATGTGAAGATGCAATTAACCGATGCAAATTCATTTAAATTTACTTTATTAAGTTATGAATAAAGTCACAATGTCTGATGACTTTCTGAGGAGACTCTAACTAAGGGTTCTGCAAGAACGCCAGTAAGTGGGTAATTGCTCGGTTTTTAAATAGCCCAACATCTTCACGGGCTGTGTATTTGATATGCAATACTGCATCGGTAATAGTATTGTAGTCAAATTGACGCAATGGTAGTTGGCTTGGCATTTCCAGTTTCCAATTACTAATTACACCCGCACCTTCAAAGGGTAAATAGCGTTCATCTCTAAAATTAAGCTCAAAAACCCCGGCATCATTTTGTCCGTGACTGGTAGCAACAGCCTTAAAGGACACCATGCTTTCAACAAAACGTTCGTCATCAATCGGCACACCTTCTTCATTATTACGTTCGTAAGTCGTGCCAGAAGTATTGATGCGAATGCTATTTTTTAAAAGACGCAGGGTCGCCGCGATGGTGGTATTAGGCCCGGCCTGACAGGGAATGGAAATGCTAACCGATTTGATGCGCCTAAAATAATGACCCGCATAATCCATGTCAAAAATTTCTTCGAGCAGATCAAATTCTGTAATACCTGTTGTTTTTAATCGATTGAGCGCAGTTGGGTCGATTTTTGCCAATGATACATTTTTAGTGATTTCAAACTCGCGTTTATTGGCATCCAAATAGGCTTTCTCCATTTGTCTTAAACTCAAATGCAATTGTTCGCCAGCCGTCAAGCCCTGCATCGCACTATCGAAATAACCGTATTGCACGAAATTGGATGTGACTATGCCTAATTCCTGCCGGTATGCCTTTTCTGCTGTTCTGGCCAAGTCATACGCCAATTGATAGGTTTGTTTATAAACTGTGAACAAACGTTCTTTCATGAATTGATACAGATTACCGTTGGTAAACTGTGTTTTCATGAAACTTTCAATATCCTCGGAATTTTTGATCGCTTCCTGATGAATTGCTAATTCTTTTTTAGCGATGGCAATACGTACATCGGCAATTACGATTTGACGGTCAATTTGAAAAATGTCGGCTACGGATATTTTGGCATCCTGCACCCAACCTTGTTCGCGACGGACGAAACTGGCAGTCTGGGCAGCTTTTTTACCTTCCAGAGCTTTTACTGCAGCCACTATATCCTGAACTTTACTAAAAATTTCAGTCGCTTTACTTAATTGAATACCACCCAATGAAGTCCCTGCTCCCACGCCAAATGGTTTGGCCGCGACACTGAATTGAGGAATCATGGATAACACTTTGCCAATAGCCTCACCCGCTGAAATAGCCAATTTAATATCTTTGATAACTTCATCGACGTCCAGATCGAATTTTTCTTTGGCGATCAATTTCAAACTGGATTCGGCAGCTTCTATCACTTTGTCTTCAGAACCACTGGCAATGGCGCCAATGCCATTAATAACGATATCACGAGCGAGCTCATCATCTTTCTTAGGTTTTTTAGCAGTATTCGTTTGAGGTGGCGGCGGCACATCAACACCTTCGCTGCCGGATTTAATAGCCATCAGCATCAGGTTATGTCTGAGTCGTGTTAATGCTATTTCTCGTGTTTTTATGAGTGTTTCACGGTGATTTCTAGCTTCTATTACCTGCCAAGTTTTGATATCTTCCACCATTTTCAGCAGATTAGCTTCATACGATGCCCGCATCAAACTAAGGTTTGCAGCATCCTTTTTCTCCAAAATACACAATAACTGATTGCCAAACGTACGAACTTCACTGCACAGTTCAATCGCTTTATCCAGTAAGAAGCCGAATCGATACATAGGAGCCGGACTAAACAAATCGCTTAATACACTACCAAGACTCAATCCTTTCGAGGTAGCAGCTATCAAAACCGCCGGGTCTATCGGAGGATCAAACAGCGCCAATTTACGTTCAACGCCGTCGAGATTCATGCAATGCCGTAATTTAAAAAGACGATCACCGACGGTATCCCAATATTTTAATAAATTGGAATTGTTAGGAATACAAAAATACAAGGCCGTCCCCACACCCAACAAACTCGGATTAGATGGAGTACTGCTTGCTGGAATACTGCTTGAGTACGGAAACAGATTTTCCATCTGCACAAGCGCATTGCCGAAAGTATCCAGCTTCGGTTGCAATGTAGCAAATGTCTCGGCTTTTATTTCACCGCGCTTAGGGATGAACTGTGGGCGCGGCCCTAAAATATTAGCTGCAATAATATAGAGTTGCGTGGCTTCATTGATACTCTCCATCGTGTCTCTGCGGAAGAGATCATCGCCCCAAGCAATAAGATTCTCAACGTATTTCATCACTACATTTTTCATGTAGGCAACGGGCCTTCCCCTCGCGATTAAATGCGGTTTAAAGGGAGACTCACGCCACTCGGCTATTTTATCCAGCTCTACTTTTGTCGCCTCTTTATTAGCTAGCCGTAGGAAAAATTGCTCAATATTTTCTTTCGCATCAATTTTAAACGGCGGAACTTGCCAAAATTGCGTATTGTTATCATCGGGCTTATCGGTAGTCATTGGATTAAAAATGTAGTGAAACCATTGCATAGCTTCAGCAAACTTACCGTTTTTACTCAGACGTGTAGCAATATACAACGGCGCGTGAAAGAAAATTTCCCAATTGTACAAACCGTATGCACTGTTTTCATCAAACTCAACTTTTACAGGCGGAGTATTGTTATCAACGAGATTGGTAACCGGCTGGTAAATTGATTTAAAACGGCTACCTTTATCATCCGGCAAAACAGTGTCAGCTGATAATAATTCGTTGATACCGCCATGATTCAGTCTTTCTAAATAAACATCCGTATAGGGGTGATAAAAATTCTCAAACTTCAAAGTGGTATCCCAGGTGAAATAGCCGCCGAAGTAAGAGTAATTGTTGCCGATTTCAAGCGCAGTTCCCGCCAAGGCTCCAATCGATTGCTGAACAGGCGTTAATACAGAAAGGGAAGTGGCCGTTTTGGACATTAGGCCAATTCTTCCCACGTCGCCATTATTACCTGATGCCGTATAGCTCATGGTTTTCATAGTGGCGGAATGGGATGCCAATTTCACATCACTGAGCGCACGAGGCCCTACCTTTACTGCAGTAGTCATTTCCAAATAGGGCAAGTAAGGCGACCGCTCAATATTTTTGATGTAATCAAAAAGTCTAGAACCAGGATGTGGTTGAACGAAAAAGTTTCGTTCTCCGTCTTGATAGAAGAAAGGAGTGGGAATATCTGCTTCAAAATCATAAGGCATCTGTTGATTTTCAAATGCAAGTAAATGTCTTCGTTTAGCTTTTAAATATTCTCGTTTGCGTAACAACATATTGTCGTTACGTCCAGACCTCATAAAATTATTTATCAGATACTCTGTACCGTTATATACCTCAATAATGTGCGGTATGCGTTTTAAATTGCCAATAATTTCAGTAAAATCTGTTTTAATCTCGGCTTCTACGTCTGTCAAAACAAAAGACATGGTCAATAATCGGGCAGGATTGCCAGCATCTAATTTACTCTCCCCGATAGCGGGCAGCTGCACGATTAGTTTATTATCACGAATCCGTATCACTGGACGACAATAAGCAGGTTGTCCGTTTAAGGTTTTAAGACTTTGTGTGCCAGAGGTCTCAACAAACACTTTGGACATTTGTTTGGGAAGCCATTTACCCTCTCGATATTCGCTCCATGCTATAAAGGTTCGCCAGGCTTTTTTTCCTTTTAAACTGTTAGAGCTGCTCTTCGCCGTTGATTCTATAGAACTGCCGCTGCCACTCTCATCAGGCTTAGAGATTTCAGTAAATTCCAGCCAGAATAAGAACAGCCGTCCCTTCCAGCGGATAGGCATGACATGCACACCATTTTGTTCGCCCTCACCTGCGGCTTTAATATCCAACCCCATATTTTCCCACGCCGACCAACGTCCGTATTTATTGCGGTTGCGATAGTAGACATGGGAAGTCGCGCCGTAGGATCGGGCTACGACATGAAGTGTATTCGCAAGAGAGTCGTTATAAACACCCACGATGTCTAAATTCGAAACCTCTTGTAATTTTCGCAAATAATTTCTGAAAGCTGTCTCGACCGTAAGCGTGGAAATGTCATTCTGCGTTAATTCAGCTTCCAATTCCTTAAAAAACGGACTTCTATCATCGCGCCATTCCGGCTCCAGCCAGTTTTCAGGATGAATAAACACTTTACGATTAGCTTCCCAAACGCGATAAAGTTTCATCCACTCCCACTCTTGCGCCTTGATTTGATCCGGAGAAACCCAAAAATTACCTCTTGAGGGCAGCTGCCTCTCCAGATTCAGTAAACAACGGGTGACAAAAAGCTGAACAGAAGACATTGCCTGACGGACACGCGAAGTGTCCATACACGCACCCATTTGTACATCGATCAAAAAATATTCGTACAAACTTTCTGCATCGAGCACCCCCCATTGCTGGAGTTTTTCTTGGACCAAAAGGTAACCGACCAACGCATCGCGTTGCCTTTCGCGCAGGGGATTGGTAATGGTGGGCGCAAACTCAGTCCAATCTGTATCATCGTACTTGGCTCGGATGGCATTTTGAATGTCCTTTGCTATGCCATCCAAAATATCAAAATCCGTTTCTGGCGAAGCCCAGACAGCCAAACGGCTAGCAGAAATACCGGTTTCAAGAACTATTGCCATTACACCAGCAAGACTTAACCATGCATCAGGAGCTTGCAATTCATTGGTTGTAAAACTGGATTGAGTCTTGATTAGAAAATCTAAATCCGATAAACCCCATGAGGTTTCTGCAGCCGCCACAGCAATGACATCATCCAAAGTCATCGCTGCGTGATAAGCCGTTGCAAAGATCAACAGCCAATCGGTTTCAGGAGTTTGTCGTTTCAGGGTTGCATAGCCATTCAGCGTAAACCAATGTGTGGCTGTTAGGTTCTGGAAATCAAGAGCGCCGAGTGTTGTCCGATGTGCAACAAAGTGTTTGACTTCTTCAGAACTCAGCGGGTACTTGTTGATAGCTGTAGCCCCGCGATGCAGGCTTCTAACTGTAGCTGAAAATGCAGTAACTAACTTTTCAGAAAACAAAAGCGTTGCCGGAATCGTTTCCTCCGCCGTTTTTGAGGAACGCCAACTCAATTTAATACTGGAAGCGCGTGCGCGGTCGGCATATTCGAGTTTGAGTTGATAAAGCCGATTGGGTGTGAGTTCATGAGCAACTTCCCAAGAAAGCTGAGTGTTACCGTCGGGTTTCTGGAGAATCAATTCACCATCTAAGTAAAGGCTGAATCGCTCCTCAGCGCCCGCCACCGATACAATCAATGTAAATTCATCGGCAACAAGTGTCGAAATAAAACCTTCCCATTGAATACTAAAATTATCCAGAGGCAAACCGGTGACATTAAAAGCATTGTTTTCACTGAAATGAATCGTCTTGTCGATCCTTTCAGTCACCACGTCGGTCCACGTAGGCGTGCGAAAATAAGTTGCCGACAGCCCTTCATCTACCAGATCAGTCAATAATTTAGTCAGGCGATTGTGATCTGCTTTTAGAATTTCAGTGGTCTGGACTTCATTTAAACTCACCAGAGCCGCAATATTTTGAGCAATCTTACTTTCGCGTAGTGTTTGTTTTAAAACCGGCAAAAGGCGATGATAAAATGCTTTATATTTATTGCTCTTCCACTCTTCAAACTGCGCTGCATCTGCAAGAGGCGCTGTGCGTTCAACAAAAGCGGCCGCCTGAGCAGGCGTATCAAAATAGCGGCTAAAAGCTGAAACAAATTGCTCTTCGGGTAAGTTGTAAACAGTAATGATCGCTTTTCCAAAATTTGGTGTTAAACCTGCCAATCCTTCTAAAATCACTTTCTCAGTGGTTGTCAGTACACCTTTGACACTTAGTATTCCCTTAGCTTTGATGTATTGCACCTTCGCTTTCAGTTCATTGGGTATCGTGATAGGCAAATTTTCCTGAGTTTTAACGTTGAAGATCTGGGTCCCGTTAATAATACCGAAAAACAAATCTACATTGCCTTCAGGTGAGATCAAAACCATTCGGACTCTTAAGAATACTTCGTCTATACTCAAACTATCTGAAATGACAGGATATTCGGCTTCAATATTCTGCAGCTCGTTGCGAATGGAAATCAATGTCTGAGCGATTTTATCTGTACTTAACCCATTGTCTTTCCCGGTAAAAATGTAATTCAGTTCTTTGGTTTTAAAGCCCGAATCTCGGATTTTTTCTACACAATCGAGGAAATTCAAAGTTGCGACAGGATCAACCGCTGTATACTGCTGCGCGACTTCATCAAAAGTACTGAACGGATTGACAGCAAAAAGGTTCTTGATGACTATAAAATCTGCCGTACTTAATTTTAAGCCTTTTGAAAAAGCAACATAGCGATACAGCACCGAAAGATGAGGTAGACTCAAATCAGCTGCCTCACTAACTCCACTGTCAATAGAGATCAGATCGAAGTCATCTCTTTGGATCTTAAAGGCCGCTAATATGGCATTCAGATGCCCGCCGATTGTAGCCGTTGTATCACTTAACAGATTTCCCCAGCGATCGGGTTCAAACACTTTGTCAATCTGGTTGATTGCTCGGTTTATAAACATCCGGCGATATAAAGACTTATCTCCGATCGTTTCAATATTTCCCCAAGCGGTTGCTAAGCGATCAAGCGGGAGGTTGGTTTTTTCTACAATCGCTTTGATCGTACTCAGTTGTTGAATCGTTAAAGGCGTCAGGTCTGATGATTGCAATGCAACCAATACGGTATCAAGTGCTTCAATTGTCCACCCTGTTTTCCGCCACAAACGAACAATGCGGTGTAGTTTTATCAAGAATTCATCACTTAAAGTTGTTGGTGCCGCATCGTAAATTTGTTCCAATGTTCGGAGTGTCGTGTTCTCGATATCGCAATCTGAATTGGGATTATAAAGCGTCACGAGTGTTCTTAAGCCATCGAAATGTGCCTTTACCCAATCGACAAAATCATCTTTCGAAATATTTTGACGCTCAAGAGCGGATTTAAAATTAAAATCCGCATCAGGATCAAGAATATCCGAGTGGATATCCCGTAAACCTTCATACAATACTTGTCCGTTGAACGGTTGACTGGTATCGATCGGAAAGTCTTTAAATAAATCCTGAATATAATCAAAAGCAATCTGCGCAGGATTTAAATAACGCGTTTTTACTAAAGCGACCAAATCCACATAAGAAATGCCTGTCCGCCGCAAAATTTCTTTTATAGCCGGGATAGTTGTCTTTAGCGCGTTATCATCGGCGTATCCGTAAAATGACCATAAATCAGTACCTTCTGGTGTTCCATCAAAGTTTTGTCCAGTTAATATTGCATATTCTTTTTGCGACAACTCTAGATTTTCAGCTTCAACAACGATTCCGTCACGATTCAACTTCCGCATCAACCCAGCGCGCTTTGCTGCATCCGGAATAAAAGACCGGATCGTATCCAGTGGATGATGGTAAGGTAAACTGAATGGATAGACTGCTACTGCCAGCTTCTTGTAGGCTTCGATTAGGCGGTATTGAGGTGCCGCTCTGAGTTCTTTTGACGTCACACTACCGGTATCATGTGCGGTCTTAGCATCCAATTTTTCATTGGCGACGTAATATTCCAAGATCTCATTCACAAGATCAATGTACGGGATGACCGTATTCGTGTTTTCACAGGTTAAGGGCAGATGCGCCAAATCCGGACGTCGTTCTGATAAAGCATCAAGTGGTGTTTTACCTGTTGGATTGGCCGACAATTTAGACAAGAATCGCATCACGTCAACCAAATAGGCAGCTGGGCTATTGATCGAGCGACAGTCCCGGCATTCGCAAATATCCGCTTGTCCGAAGATATTTTCATAATTGGGAATATGCTTCTTAACGCTATCCATGACCGCATTCTTGATTTCCATGCTACCAACATGAATCGCCGAAGGCGTTATGGCATGGGTTAATTCATATGTCGTCATTAACGTTTCATTAGCCTTAGCTACAACATAAGTGGCACGGTTATGTACGGCTATAGCTACGCCTTCACCGCCTAGTTGCTTCGCGTAGGTTTTAACAAAAGCAGCTTCAGGGACACCCGCCACTTGAAAAGCTGACGAAATGCCATTAGCTATCATTCCTGACATCGCTTCAGGTGTAGGGCTGATTTGGAACACACGCTGCATGGTTTGAAGAGACGAACGTATTTGCTCGGCTTGTTGCGGAGCAACATCTTGTATGACGTTTTCAAAATCTTCCAGGCGTCTGGTTGCAAAATCAAAATCAGTGGCGCGATTAAAGAATGCATTGAGGCCATTGTTTAGATCAGGAATTGGTAATTCCCCGCTTTCAATCATCAGCGCAATTTTCTGGGTAGGATAAGTTGCGTGTAATACATTACGAACGTGCCCAATGAAATTTTGACCTTTTGCTTCAGCCGAAGCCCCTTCAACGTTATCCGGCAACCCTGCTTTATTTATGGCTTCCATCCACTCGGCATCAGTCAGCCTTAACAAACGTTCTGGTGATGATATTCCTTGATCGACTTGTAACCATTCCACTAGAGGTGTGTGCCCACCAGTAATGAGATGCAATTGATTGGTAACTTTTAGAGATTGGATTTGTTGCGTATTGAAACCAGCCTGTGGCAAGGCCTCTTGCCAAAATTTCTTCGGGTCGGCGTTGATTTCAAGCTGGCGATGTACGTTGAGGAATACGTTCTTAAGAGCGGGGGTAGTTAAAGTAATCTCTAGCGAACGATTCAAATTTTGGACTGTTTTAGGGGCTCTCGATGTATCGAGAAAAATTAAGGAAGCCGCCAATCTTAAAAGACGTTTTATAAAATCGTGAATACTCTCTTCTGATTTAGTTTGGATGATATTTTTAGCAATTGCTGCAGTAATTTTTTCAACCAAAACGTCGTGTGTGAAATCGATAATTTCACCATACGTTAGACCTACATTTTCACACCCTAACGCATACAAATAGTCCGTACCGCTTAATTCAGTACGTCCGAATAACAAGGATTCAGCTTGTGCCGCCAAAAGTATTTTTGAGGAATCGGTATCGGTTTCTTGCGCCAAAAAATTGATTTGTTCTAGGCTATTAGCAATGTCGGTCAACGACAGATCACTCATTCTTAGGATCGGCGCTACAGCGTTTATCAAGGCTTCATATTCAGATATCCCCTTGATAAGATCGCCGGTCGCCAATCGGATATCCAGGTTTTCAATTGCATTGCCGATGTAATCGCGTTTAACTGCCAAGCTTGAACGCGCCATGATCTTATCTTCCAGCGTTAAAAAACAAATCGTATCGGCATGTGATTTATCTCCGAAGATAAAGCTTTCCGCATCAAACTCAATTTGATAATAGCCTTCGTTATTCGTAGCAGCAGAGCCAATCCACTGAAACCCTGGCATTTGCATAGTTTCACGGATACTCGTTACTTTATTTATCAATAAAATACCGCGCAAATCCACATCAAATGCCGCGACAGAAGCTTGCACTACAGGCCTTCCAAGCGCATCCAGAACATGCCCGCTCACTCGAAAGTCTATAGTGGACCCTCCTTTCAGGACAGTAAATTAAGATGGTATCCTGCTAAGAAGGAGCAGGAAATGACGGGAATAAAGCGAAAGAATTTTACGGGTG
>NZ_JAYUWI010000132.1:0-29237 GCF_043753625.1 Nitrosomonas sp. | reverse complement strand
TCAAGGGTACACACAAGTCATCCGACAACGGCAGGCTGGAAATCAGCGCATGCCTAGTGTGAAGAACATCGGAAAGCCGTGTGCGGGAAAACTGCATGCACGGTTTGATGAGGAAGGGCTGGTGAAATTGACTATGGAATGGCTATTGAGGCACCGCCAAACGAAAGGGGCGGAAACAGATAAGCAACTCCTAATGGCGATCGAAAGCCAGTCCTTTACTCTACCTAATTTTCGTTTTCGCTATACCCAAGAACAATATGATGTGATCTTGATGTAATTTAGGTTTTATTTTCCATTAGCATTGCTCCCTGATGGAAAATAAGGGTTAAAAATAGAAAAAGGGGTTGAATGATTCATCAACTCCAGTTGTTGGAACAAAAGTAGGGTCAACCGTCGTAAAATTAAGTGTAGCCGCATCATTAATTCCAGCGTAGGCATAGCCTGCGGTATCAATCAGTACACCACGGGCCATTTGAATATTGTAGGTCGTATTAACTGCTAAATCGGTGGTCGGGTTTATGGTTACTATACAATGTCTCACAGCACCAATTTGGAACTCTTCGAAAGTTACCTGATGGGTATCACTAATATCGATGATGCGAGTATCTACGCCGTTACTGATAACGATACCTCCGCTTCCGGCAATAACGATTTCATCAAAATGTAACGTAATATTGTCATCAGCCTCAAAATCTATATCTTTGTACATAAGATGACTGTCAAGCAGCAGCGGATCCGAAGCAATTGTTGTGAAACTTTCATCATGCATGCCTGCATAAGGGTTCCCAGCAGTATCCACAATCACTCCCTCTGCTATCTGTACAGTATATGTAGAGTTAGCAACTAGACTCTCTGTTGGAAAGATAGTTACTCGGCCATATTCAAAAGTCACTTGACTGCTATCATTAATAGCTATGATACGTGTATCGACACCATTACTAAAAATTATATCGCCACGTCCTGCTGTGACTACTTTATCAAAGAATAATCTGAAACCACCATCAATTTTGAAACCGGTAGGAGTGTTTTCTGGAACCCTAATATTTTCGTTATGCCCTAATTTACTGCCATACAGCAATGGATCAGGGGCAATGGTTGAAATACTTGCATCGATAAAGCCGGGATAGGCATAGCCTGCTGTGTCAACAATTACGCCGTTGGCCATTTGTATACTATAAGTTGTATCGGCAATTAAGTCAGATGATGGATTTATTATTACAAGCCCATCTGAATAAAAAGATAATTCGTTTTTTTCGAAAGTTACCTGGCTGATATCATGGATATCAATGGTATGAGTATCCGTACCATTACTGATAACAATATATCCATTTCCCGCTGTAATTTTTTTCATCAAAGAAAAGATAGATATCGTTGTCAGCTTTGAAATTATTAGTGTTGTTCGCGGGATTGCTGTGTCTCAGCACTGGGGTCGTAGCGATAGTTGAAATGCTTGCCCCGCTGAAGCCATCATAGGCATGATCTGCAGTATCCATAATGACGCCGCTGGCTATCTGAACATTGTAGGTTGTATTAACAACTAGGTCATTGGTAGGGTTTATCGTTACCTTGTTTTCATCGAAAGTCACCTGGCTGGCATCATAAATATCAATCGTACGAGTATCCATACCATTACTGATAACAATATATCCACTCCCCGCTGTAACTGTTTCATCAAAGAACAAGCGGGTATCATCATCAATTTTGAAGTTCACTTCTTTGTCTCTGGGAGTGCTATATACCAACCGTGGCGAAAAAGTATCAGTGACAGTAGTAAAATGAAGCGGAGTTTCATCGTTAATGCCAGCGAAAGCATTGCCATTCAAATCAACGATAACACCGCGCATCATTTGTATATTGTAGGTGGTATCAGGAATCAAATCTTCTTTGGGATTGATGATTACTTTATTGTCTGATTTAAAAGCAACTTGCTCAGTATCATTAATGTTAATGGTACGAGTATCATCCAAGCCATTACTAATAATGATGTGGCCACTCCCAGCAGTTATCTCGTCACGAAAAAAGCGCAATACAATATTCTGATTAACTCGGAAATTATTGGATCCATTCAGCGGTTGGATATAAAGCAGATAAGGCCTATGAGTAACAGTTCTGATTGGCATAATATTGGTTTTCGAATTAAAAGTGCTTTCTCGATATTCCATTCATAGTGTCTTGAGGAAATACCGCGTCTGCGCACTAGGCTATGCATTTTCTCACCCTTCATGCGGATCAATTTCAAAAGGAAAATAAGAAATACCCATCTTTTCAGCATTTTTATGCCGATTGAATTTTTACTTGGTAGTCATCCTTGCGAAATTCACCTCCCCACCATCCTATTGTAAGGTGGGGAGTATGCCTATTGAAACAGACGAAAAAGAAGGGATAAATATATTCAGAGACCTTTGCAAAATACAACAAATTATCAAATTCGTTACAATTTCTGATTTTTTTGTGAATATTGCGATATTTTTTAGTCATTTCCTTGCTGAAATCACGCGAACAATCACTTCAAGTGGATCAAACAGCATCTTCGTATCAGGCGGTTCTACGGAACCACTGAGAACGCAGTAAAAACACAGATATGGATTGCCATCACAGTTTATATCTTGGTTGCCATCGTGAAAAAGAGGCTCAATACCGAGCTATCACTTTACACAATTCTACAAATTCTGAATCTCACTCTTTTCTAGAAAATACTTATATATCAACTATTTAAAAACACCAGGCTGAAAATTTATACCTCAGAAAATTATAATCAACTGAATTTATTCAACTAAATTTCCGGACACTAATGATGTTAAATATATTACGATGGGCATCTCGAAAGCACGTAACGAATGACAAAGCCCGGAACCGAATAAAATCCCTGCAATATACGTCGGTAAATCCTATTTACTTATGAAGAAAAAACTTTGGTTCGCAGTTACACTTGCAATAACTTGCTTACTCTTCGGCTGTGGAACCGTCAACACCGTTCTTCGTGACGACTCCGTTCCACGGCGCAATCTAAGCCACGTCAAATCACCTTGCGAGACAATTCCGCGAATTTATAGCGGTATTTCCTATAACATTTGCACTTTACGCGGGAAACCGTCTAGCCCTACGCTATGGATGGGAGCCGCACCAGAGCTTATGTTAGTAGATTTAGTGTTATCCGGCGTACTAGATACGGTCGTTTTACCATACACGGTTTATGAGCAAATTTATGAGGGCAGTATAGATCTCAGGAAATAAACATGCCATCAGGCATCGGCACATATACGGAATCAAGTTACGAAAGAACAAAGACCAGGATCAGGTTTTGACATCATGACATCTCCCTCTTACCAGCCTGACAAAGGCATTTCCCTGAACCGCCAATTCGGGGCCCCCTCACCGCAAACCAATAATCTGCCAGCACGGTAGGTTGGGCTGCCGAAGAAAGCCCAACATCACCCACTGCGAACAATCACATCTTACCATCACACTACCTCTTAGCAAGTAGCCCGGATAAGCGGATAAGTAAGCATCATCTGGGATAGATTTCTCAAATATCAATACCGGAATCCAACTTGTCATTCAATGATAAACTGCATGCTAATAAAGGTTTAGGAGAGTTTATCATGCCCGATAAGATGAAATGGATTCTGGAAAATATCAAGACATTGTCGTCCCATGAAAAAGCTACGCTTGCGCATTGCTTGATTTCAAGTTTGGATGATGCCAACGAAGAACATGTCGATGAGGCGTGGATTCAAATCGCAGAACGCCGGTTCGCGCAACTTGAATCCGGTGCGGTGAAACCGGTTAGCTGGGAAGAAATAAAGCTGAAATTGAACCGTGAGTCGTGACAAACGTTTACTTTCATCCTGAAGTTGCGCGCGATATACGTGAACCGGTCGTCTGGTATGAATCGCAGGCAAAAGGATTGGGCGGTGATTTTATCAATGAGCTTGAAAGCGCTTATGAAGCCATTGCCGAACTTCCTGGCGTATGGCCCCAATTCAGAAAAGGGTTCCGGCGTTATATCCTTACCCGTTTTCCATTTGCAGTAATTTACAGACAATCAAACGAAAAAATCTATGTAATTGCTGTAATGCATCAAAGCAGAAAACCCGGTTACTGGCTCAATCAAATTGTAGAATAAACATGTCAGTAGCCCGAGCAACAAAGGGAGAAAATCATGACATTGCCTCCTTCCTCTGGGCAATCGGACAAAGAGGTCTTCCTGAATCGTCAATCCACCTGATCAACGCAAGCTGATAATCGGCCAATTATTTCTTTCTGCGTGGCTTCTCAGCGTGGCATCCGGATCTACCGCGACCGGGTGCGTCACTTTGCTGAGTAATGGTAAATCGTTGAGGGAATCACTATAAAACCAGCTGCGCAGGAAGGATAACCAAGTTAGATTATGCGCATCCAGCCAGCTTTCCAGCCGTTCAATTTTTCCTTCCCTGAAAGAAGGCGTGCCTGATACCCTGCCGGTAAATTCGCCATCTTTTTCTTCCGGTTCGGTCGCAATCAAATGGTTGACCCCTAATGCCTGCGCAATGGGTGCTGTGACAAAACTGTTGGTTGCGGTAATGATGATGCACAGATCATCATCCAGCATATGCCGCTCAATCAACTGGCGCGTGCCCGGCGCAATCAGCGGCATAATCTTTTTACACATAAATTCGCTGCGCCAGGCTTCCAGTTGAATGCGTGAATGACGCGCCAGCGGCTTTAACTGAAAATCCAGGAATTCATGAATATCCAGCGTTCCCGCTTTGTATTGCTCGTAAAATTCTATGTTCTTGGCTTCGTGCAGCTCACGATCCAATGCTTTCTTTTCAATCAAAAATTGCGCCCATTGGAAATCGCTATCTCCGGCAATCAGTGTATTATCCAAATCAAATAATGCTAAATTCATGAGGCCACCTGTAATAATTTTCGTAATAGAGGTATGGTAATTTGACGCTGATTAACCAGAGAATACCGATCCAGCGCATCCAGTGTCATCATTAACGACGGCAAATCACGCCGTCCATGCCGTAACAAATAAAGACAAATTTCTTGTGATAAGTCGAAGCCACAATCAACGGCATGACTTTTCATCGCCTGTATTTTCTCTTCTTCGGTTAATTCATGAACCTGATACACCAGCCCCCATCCCAAACGCGTCACCAAATCCTGCCGCATATTCAAATGCGCTGGCGCAGCCGCTCCGCTGACCAGCAGAAATGCCTGACTTTCATCGCGCAACTGGTTATAGAGATTAAATAATCCAATCTGGGCTGATGCATCCAGACAGTCAATATCGTCAACTACGACACAATCTATATCGCTATCGGCAAAAAATTCACATGGATTTTTAGCGGAGAAATATACCGCTTTTGAGTTTCTTTGTGTATAGGCTGCAACCGTTGCCTGTAATAAATGGCTTTTGCCACAACCCAGGCCGCCCCAGACGTAAACAAAGCGTTCTTTCTCCTGGTTGGACAGAATACTTGTCAGCATGTGCAGCAATTCAGCGTTTCGCCCTGGCAGAAAGTTCTCCAGTGTAGGCAGTGGGAGGGGTTTAATATCCAGCAGCAACTGTTTCATTGTAATCGCTCATACTCATAGCCCCGCTTCGCAAATGCCTGCGACTATGAATTATAGAGATTGCTCCCCAGATAGCGCTGATGAAGATGACGTAGCCAAACCAGTAGCACGGCACTGACCGGCAGCGCCAGCAAAATACCAAAGAAACCGAACAATTGACCAAATGCCAATAACGCAAATATCACCATGACCGGGTGCAATCCGATCCGATCACCCACCAGCCAGGGGGTAATCAACATACCCTCGAGCAATTGACCAACGCCAAACACAACCCAAACCGGAATCAGTCCGCTCCAGCCCTGGAATTGCATCAATGCGGCAAAAGTCGCCAGCGTCAGGCCGACGATCATGCCGAGATACGGTACAAATACCAGAATACCGGCTATCAATCCAATCGGTAGTGCGAATTCCAATCCCACCAGCCAGAGACCTGTGATGTAGCAAATACTCATCAGAATTATGACGGATAATTGTCCGCGTAGAAATTCCGCCAGAATCCGGTCCGTCTCACGCACCAGTAAAGAAACTTGGTGATGCCAATACCGCGGGATCATTTCATCGGCAAGCTTGAGCAACATATCCCAATCACGTAGCATATAAAACAATACAACTGGCACCAGTAACAGATTAACCACAAATTCCACAATCGCCATCCCGCCGCTGGTCAAAGAAGGCAGCACCTTTGCGGCCACACCCCCTGCACTCTTCCAGTGTTCTGATACGGCCTGTTTCAACACATTCATATCCGGCTGCAAACTGATGTTGAATCTTGTTTCCAGCCAGGGAACCACATGATTCTTGAACATATCCAGATAAATCGGCATCTTGTCCAGCACCCGTCTCGCTTCTTCCTCAAATAATGGCACCATGATCAAAATCAGTGCTGCAAAAACACCAAGCAACAAAAACATCACCAGTACCGCACCCACTGTGCGCGATAACTTCTTTCCAGCTAAAAAAATCACCATGGGATTACAGATATAGGCAATCACTGCAGCCAGCAGAAACGGGGTCAATATCGGACTGAGCAGGTAAATCAGCCCGCCCGTCACGCAAACCAGCATCAACCACCAGAGATAATGGATATCGTCGGAGCGTTCAGTATTCATACTGTGTTCTAACCCGCTTTTGCTTTTAACGCATGGCCCGCAAGATTCTTACCCAATTCCCAAATAGAACCCGGCACTTGATGCGTATCCGCAATTGTCTTGGTAAAGGCGTTAATGATGTGATTGATGTCTTTCTCATTCAGTATCAGCGGCGGCAGTATCTTAACCACATTCATGCCATGCCCTGCCACTTGCGTCAAAATTCTGTGCTCTTTAAATAGAGGGATGGTAATCATCTGGCAGAATAAGCCCTTGTTGGCCGCTTCCAGCATCATCCAGGCAGCTTTAAGTGTCAGACTATTCGGTGATTTGAACTCAACCGCAATCATTGAGCCTTTGCCGCGCGCTTCTTTCAGAAATTCAAATTGACCGGTTAGTGCATTTATTCTGCTAATTATTTCAGCACCCATTTTCGCACTGTTCTCAACCAGCTTCTCTGCCTTTATCACTTCCAAGCTGGCCAGACCAGCGGCCATCGCCATATTATTCTTGGAAAAGGTGGAACCATGCACGACAGCGCGATCCATACGATTAAACACGCCGTCCATAATCTGCTGCGTCATAGCCACCGCACCGACCGGAACAAAACCACCGGAAAGTGCTTTAGCCATGCAAATCATGTCCGGCTTTACACCCCAATGTTCAATCGCCCAAAATTTACCCGTGCGTCCCAGGCCGGTTTGAATTTCATCCGCGACAAACAGTGTGCCGTATTTCTTGCATAAACGTTCGACTTCCGGAAGGTAGTTATCATCCGGAATATTCACGCCCTTACCCTGAATCGGCTCCACCACAAACGCTGCCACATTGCGGCTACTAAGTGCTTGTTCCAAAGCGGCAAGATCATTGAATCGAACCGAACCGCAGTCTTGCAGTAATGGGCCAAAACCATCTTTGAAAATCTGCTCGCCGTTCAGCGATAAAGCCCCCATCGTCAAACCATGGTAAGCATGATCACAACAAATAATGCGATTGCGCTTGGTCACGTAACGCGCGAACTTTATCGCCGCTTCAACCGATTCCGTGCCCGAATTACAAAAGAAAACCCTTTCCAGATTGTCCGGTGTCGTGGTCAGAATCTCCTTGGCCAGCAAACCGCTCAAAATCGACACATCCATCTGCACCAAATCGGGCATATCGAGCGATAAAACCTCTTTTAATGCATTGACGATAGTCGGATGGTTGCGGCCAAATGCATAAACACCGAAACCGCTCAGCAGATCCAGATATTCGTTACCCTGTTCGTCATACAGATACTGCCCAACTGCGCGTTCATAGTTCCGGTCATAGCCAATCGTTTTCAAAACCCTGACCATCTGAGCATTCAGATACCGATCGTGCAAGTCAAATTTATCCGTGCGGTGTTGTGATAACAAGTTGGCTATACTAAAAGACATGAACGACCTCTGCATTTGAAAAAACACCGCCAGTAAAGCTGGAGAGCTGGAGGGTAACGTCTACGGGTTCCCGGAAAGAAAAAATTAATACCATTCAACGGCGGTATTGCTGCAACAAAAATTAGCGTTGATCATACCCTCATCAGTTTTTTCTTGCTGTTAAAAATATACAATGATTGTGTGATTGATTGCTGTCATTTGACCAGAAAATGGCTTAGATACTTCGATGGAATTCTGATGGAAAGGAATGAAAAATTCAATCGATGCAGCGATACTTTGCACGACGAAACTGCTATTGCCTTGAATTCAAGATTCTTCTGCTTAGTAGAATGCTTTATTTGAGAAATCAACTCCTGCATTATACATAATTGGCAATTTGCCAAGTCTGCTACAAAACATTAACCGTTGCTGTTGATTTTTGAATCCGCCAACAATAGAAGGCCTTTTCTCTGAGGTATAAGCAATTCAATGCTCTGCACATCGATACTCCTAGAGATGTACTCCCAGAATCATTACTAATGTACTAATAAAAAAGGATTAATATCCTATAGATAAAAAAATTAACAAGCTTACAATGCGAACTGTGTAGCCAAATTAGAAGTTATAGATAATCAATAGCTATTAATGTTATTTTTTATTCTTGTAATTAATAATGATCTAAATAGTTTTTTTAAAGCCACTGGAGATCTTAAAATGAAGAATACTTTTAAACTAGAATTACTGGCAGCTGCTGCTTTAATGGCAAGTAGTGTTGCTCACGCTGCTCCAACTGTTAAGGCCAATTGGGGTATCCACGACGACCCCGCTGAACACGCTAGTGTATCTTTTCTGCCAAATACTGGTTCGTTTGATCACGTGTTCACATTTAATTTGACCGGGTGGAGTGATCTTGTGTCGATTGCAGTCACAAATGATTTTTCAAAATATAACATTAATGGTGCTTTCTTGCAGTTTTGGAAGGAAACCAGTACTGATGGTAATTACACCAATGACCTTTCTTTAGGTTCGTTTTCATTTGACTCCACATCAGTGGGCGCAGATTTTGGTAACCTTGGGCCGGGCAGCTACTATTATGAAATCAAAGGTACTGTCGTTGGTTTGAAAGGCGGCACCTACACAGTCGATTCCTATATTTCTGCGGTTCCAGAACCAGAAACATACGCAATGTTGCTGGCCGGCTTAGGCCTGATTGGCTTTTCAGCACGTCGCAGGAAAGTATAATAGATTGATTTTATTATTATACTTACTATAAGCCACAGAGCGGGGTTACTCTGTGGCTTATTTATTTTCTCTAAATTCAGTCAACCAATGCCACGCTAGTGGGCAGATGCGAAAACCATAACGAACACAGAGTGCATTAAGCATTCTTAGCTGATTCTAGATGTGCTCTACCTCAACAGCTGAGATTATCAAGGAAATCATCAAATACCAATTCAGCTTAGTAACCCGTACTGTAGTGATATTAAGCAAATACCACCAAGAAAAATACCCTCCCCCCCCCCCCACCATAATCAAAGCAATCAAAGAAGTCGATACAACATTGCTTAAAAGCAGCAAGATAATCACCCTTATTGATTTTACAATCCACAGTATATGGAGTACTCATTTGCGGTAAAATCGCACTTTATGAGCAGCATTCATTCTGTAACCGCACGAGAATTCAACTTGACTTCATCCAGTTCTGATCAACCTAATACAACACAACTCTCCTATCGTGACGCCGGCGTAGACATTGATGCAGGGGATCGGTTGATTGAAAATATTAAACCATTTGCGAAACGCACATTACGTCCTGAGGTGCTCACCGGGATTGGCGGTTTTGGCGCGTTGTTTGAAATTTCCAAAAAATATCAAAATCCCGTTCTGGTTTCCGGTACGGATGGTGTGGGTACTAAGCTTAAACTGGCTTTTCAACTCAATCAGCACGACAGCATTGGCATTGATCTGGTGGCGATGAGTGTTAACGATATACTGGTACAAGGCGCAGAGCCTTTATTTTTCCTGGATTATTTCGCTTGCGGCAAATTAAACGTGGAAACCGCGACTGCGGTAATCAGTGGTATTGCCAAAGGATGCGAGCTGGCGGGTTGTGCGCTGATTGGCGGCGAGACGGCTGAAATGCCGGGTATGTATCCGCACGATGAATATGATCTTGCCGGTTTTGCTGTCGGTATTGTTGAGAAAGACCGGATTATCAGCGGCGCTACGATACAAGAAGGCGATATTGTGTTGGGTCTCGCATCGAGCGGCGCACATTCCAATGGGTACTCGTTGATTCGCAAGATTATTGAAAATAACTGCGTCGATTTATCTGCGGATTTCCATGGCAAAACGCTCGCTGACACTATTATGATGCCAACGCGCATTTACGTGAAACCGTTGCTTGAGCTAATTAAGCAACTTCCCGTTAAAGGCCTGGCGCACATTACCGGCGGCGGACTGGTTGAAAATATGCCGCGCATTCTGCCGGATCAGCTCATGGCCGTGTTGCAGAAAGACGCTTGGGAAATGCCGCCGCTATTTCACTGGCTGCAACGACAAGGGAATGTTGCGGATCATGAGATGGCGCGTGTATTTAATTGCGGCATTGGCATGGTGATCGTAATGGCGCCGGATCATGCGGAAAACGCACTGCGGCGTTTGCGTGCTTCCGGCGAGACCGTCTGGCAAATCGGTGAAATTAAACCGCGCATAAACAATCAGGCGGCGACCGTTTTAGTTTAAATGGTCAGTCTTCCAACGGCATCATGAAATCACTGGTCATTCTTATCTCTGGTCGCGGCAGTAATATGCAGGCACTGTTGGAAGCCGGATTTCAAGCGGACCGCATCACGGTAATCAGTAACAACCCAAATGCAACAGGGTTAGAAATTGCGCGAAAATATGGTGCTAAAACTATCGTCATTGATCACCATATTTTTCCAGACCGGCAAACATTTGATACGGCATTGGCTGAAAAAATTGATGCTTGCCAACCCAAACTGATTGCACTGGCTGGCTTCATGCGTATACTAAGCGATCGCTTTGTACAACGTTATCAAGGCCGGTTAATGAATATTCATCCTTCATTATTACCCGCATTTCCAGGCTTGGGAACGCATGCAAGAGCACTACAAGAAGGGATCAAAATACATGGCTGTACTGTCCATTTTGTCACTGTGCAGTTAGATCACGGCCCGATCGTGATTCAGGCTGCCATCCCTGTTTTACCCGAGGATACTGAGAAATCGCTGGCAGCCCGGGTTTTACAGCAAGAACACCGGATTTACCCTCAGGCCGTACGCTGGTTTATGGAAGATCAGATCAGGTTGAATGAAAATCACGTTGAAGTGATAGATTCCAGTGTCTGTGAAATAGCGCTTTATTCGCCAGGACTACCCGAATGAAATTTCTAGCATCGATTTTTCTGTTGTGGATACTCAATTTCTCAGTATTTGCCACGGACATACCCTCGCGCATTGAAATCAGTTACGCCGTTACAACGGATATCGGTGATGGAGAATTGAATGAAGTGATGGAAATCAAACATGTCAATGGTGTACATAGTTATATGATTACCAGCAAAGCACAAGCCACTGGCATCTATAAAATCGTGAAGCCCGGTAGTATTGTGCGCAACAGCGAAGGCTCCATCACCAAGAATGGATTACGTCCTACCCGTTTCTCTGATAAACGTAGCGAGAAAGAACCTAGTGTAGCTGTTTTTGATTGGGAAAAACATGTCATAACACTGCAACATAAAGGACAGGTGGAACAGAAAAGATTACCCGAAGGTACTTTGGATCGCCTTAGCTTATCGTACAACTTTATGTTTGCGCCATTACCCAAGCAGTATGTGGAGAAACAGCTCACCGATGGGCGTAGCCTGCAATTAACGCACTATACGGTATCTAAAGAAATTCTCCATACGCCCATCGGTGAAATAGACACGATCGTATTAACTCGGCAAGAAAATAAAAACTCCAAAGTGAAAAGAAAACTATGGCTTGCAACAAACAATCACATGTTGCCCGTTCGTATCGTATCCGTAGAAGAAAATGGCCGTGAAATCGATAAAATAGTTACCGGAATTAACATTACCTATAAAGCCGATCATTAATCAGATCGGTTTAAGAAACACGCACCACGGACAAACTTAATCAATGTTCCCTTAGTTGATCAAACATACATCAGGAAATCAATGCAATTAACGCCTTTTCAGCTAGACTCAGCTATTGTTGCCCTAAGAACTGTACTTCCTTTGGAATATCCCGCCGACGGGATTCTGCGGCACTTCTTCCGGGAAAACCCGCTGCTGGGTGGACAAGATCGCGCATTCATTGCAGAGACAGTCTTTGGCATATTACGCCACCGCTTTTTTCTTGAGAGCCTGACAGAACGCATCACGCCTCGCTCACTGGTTTTAGCTTATTTAGTAAAATTTAGTGGCATGAATTTGCGTGAATTGACATCGTTTATCAGCGAATCTGAAACAAAATGGTTATCAGAAATCAAAGCCATCAAATTAGATACGCTACCACTGGCGATTCAGGCAGAATTTCCCGAATGGCTAGTTGAAAAATTGAAGCAATTCATGACGGATGAAGACATTCTCAATTTGGGATTTTCCTTACAAAAATCCGCACCGCTTGATCTACGGGTTAATACCATTCTTGCAAAACGTAATCAAGTGCTTGAAACGCTCAGCCAGGAAGGAATTGAAGCACAGGAAACACTTTATTCTCCATGCGGAATCCGGCTTACCGGAAAACCTGCGATCAATCGCCATGAACTCTTTTTATCCGGAAAAATAGAAGTACAGGATGAAGGTAGTCAATTACTCGGATACTTGCTGGCACCTAAGCGAGGGGAAATGGTTGTCGACTTCTGCGCGGGAGCGGGTGGAAAATCGCTACTACTGGGCGCCTTGATGAATTCAAAAGGGCGTCTTTATGCTTTTGACATCTCCGAAAAAAGATTGAGTAACCTGAAACCACGCTTCAAGCGTTCGGGTTTATCCAATTTGCATGCGCAACGCATCGTGAATGAGAACGACATCAAAGTTAAACGACTGGCAGGAAAAATAGATCGGGTACTGGTAGATGCGCCGTGCAGTGGTCTCGGAACATTGCGACGCAACCCGGATTTAAAATGGCGTCAATCCCCGCAAAGTATTGAGGAGCTTAAAACAAAACAAGCCGCTATTCTTTCCGCTGCCGCCAGCTTGCTCAAACCAGGGGGGCGACTGGTGTATGCAACATGCAGTTTCTTGCCGGAAGAAAATCAACAAGTCGTGCACGATTTTCTAAACACACATCCACAATTCAGCTTGTTAAATTGCGCCGAGTTATTGGCACAGCAAAAGATATCGCTGGATACCGGTGAATTCTTGCAGCTATCTCCTCAGCTGCATCAAACTGACGGCTTCTTTGCTGCGGCTTTAATACGCATTGAAGTGACAAAACCAGAATAAAGAATTAAGCAATACTTTCTTTATTTTTACTGGTTGAATGCAACAATACCGGCAAGATTATCAGCACACAAACCAGCGTCAGAAACAATCCAACTGTCAAAAGCAAGCCCATACTGGCGGTACCCTGATGTGTGGAAAACACCAGGCTGCCGAAACCCACCAGAGTTGTTAGTGCGCTATAAAAAATGGCACGTGCTGTACTGGTATGCAATAAATTCTCATAAACCACGCCGGTGCTACGGCTCCTATGCACCATATGCAAGCTGCTATCGATACCAATACCCAGTAATAGCGGCAAAGCAATAATATTGGCAAAATTGAACGGCAGCCCTAGCAAAACTGTGCAAGCACCTGTGAATAGAGCCGCCAATAAGAGCGGCATTAATACCAACACTGTCGCTGAAACACTTCTGAGCATCACCCATAGTGTCATTATGACACCCAGCAACGCCAGCGAGAAAGCATGTATAAATGCATCCACTACCGCTTCACCCGCCTCCAAACTGATTACCGGCACACCGGTTGCAGTGGGGGCTATCTTTTGCACAGCATGAACAAATCTGCGCAATGCGTCATTGTCATTAATATTTTCTGACGGATACACCGCGATGCGATATACATCATCATTCGTATGCCAGTGTGCACTCACTGATTCTGGTAATGCTTCTTGCGTAAACGGCTGCGCTGCCAATGCCAGTTGCAGCCGTTTAATTGAGCCAGGCAACAAACTGAGCAGATCATGATTAACCACACGTAATAATTGTTCTCCCCCCTGTTCATTTTGTATCGTACGCTTATCCAGCTCAGCCAGTAGACTCGACAGTGATGCACGCAACGCACGGGCAGAAGTTTCAGAAGGATGTCCCGGTTTCTCGCTGACAAACCGGTCTAATGCAGTATTTAATTTTTCCAGCGCTTTTCGTTGATCTGTAAAAGTATGGTGATCTGGAATCATAAATGCCGTGGAGGAAAAAGAAATGGGACCGAGCGTCATTGCCATCTCTTCAATCAACAGACTTTTTGCTTCCTGCTCTTGAGGAACCAGATCAAGCATACTGATTACTTTTTCTACTTCCGGCAAAGCTCTCAAGCGCTGAACGATTTGTCCTGTTTCCTCGGCATTACCAACTAAAATATTAATATGCCAAGGTGAGTCTTCCGTATTTTTCAATAATTCCTGGAGGGTCTGAACTGATTCCGCATGCGGGTTATTCAGATTTAACAAATTATAATCGAACTTGATGTGCGGCAAAGCCACGACAGAAGCCAGAATTGCGATGATTGTTACACTGTATACCAATTTACGCGCGTGTCTGGGTAGATCCAGAACCTTATTGATTGATTGGATCGAAACTGATGACTTTTTGACTGGGGTGGAAAAATACCTTTGCAAGGCAGGAATCATCGTCATGGTAACCAGAAAACTGATCAGCATACCTGTTCCTGATATCAGACCCAATTCTGCAACGCCCTCATAAGCCGTTGGCATAAAGGCATAAAACCCAATCGCAGTAGTTATTGCACAAATCAGCAGTGCCTGCCCCATATCGCCACCAGTTTTATATAATGCTTCTGAAACAGACTGCTCAGGCTTCCTGAGTTCTTCGTGTCGCAACAAAAAGTGAATGGCGTAATCAACACCAAGACCAATATATAAAACAGCAAATGCGATAGAAATCAGGTTCAAATGTCCCACGGCAGCGGTGGCAAATGCTGCAGTCAGCAATAAACCGAGAACCAGACTCAGTATCACGGTAACTATTGCTCCGGCAGAACGAAATGCAATGAGCAATACCATAGCCACCATCACTAGCGCTAATATTCCAGCATCCTGAGCACCGTGCATCGCACTGAGGAGTTCATCGTGAGCAAGTGCGACTTCACCCGTAATGCGCAATCTCTCAACAGCATTCGGAGTAAATCCCATATCCTGGGCAGCAATACGAATTGCGTTGATCGGCCCTTCAGCAGCAAATATTTGAGAATAATCGAGCTTAGGCTGTACTATGATCAATTCCTGATAAGTTTCTTTCTGCGCTTCACCACCCAATAATGCTTGCCAGGATAACGCACGGGATTGATCGTCAAGCCGTGCATCCAGTGTTGCACTGACGCCATTAAATACAGGTTCCAGTTCTAACTGACGCCCCGCGTGCAACTCATCGACAGCTTCCGTGAGAACAGAAGAAAATGTAGAGAGCGTGGGACTTTCTGCTATGCGCGCAATCAGCGGTTGCGCAGCAGCCAAATAATCGGTAATGTGGCCTAATTCAGACAGGCTTTTGAAAAAAAGGCCATTCTGCTCAAAAAAAGGCTCCCCGGTTAGATAGTATGTATTAGAAAATTGCGTACTATCTTTTTGCAGATAGTTAGTGAAGCGTTTAGCTGCCTGATGCGCTTGCTCAGGTGTCGGCGCATCCAATACCAGCAAGAACGTATCTTCATATTGGGAAAACGATTTTTTATAACGGATATGATTGGCGCGAAAAGGAACATCCTCGGAGAGCATGTCCGTCGTATCGGTATGAACGCCAAGATTATTGACTGTATAAACAGTGCTAAGCGCAGTCAATAACAATACGAGCAGAATAATCCAGGTAGCATTTTGATAGGAGAACTCGGCCCAACGTGCAAAAATCCGGTAACTACTACTGTGTGAACTTTTCACGTTTAAGAGTACCCTCAGGAAAAATTGAAATTACCGAATTATTAATTCTGCTGAGTCAGAGTAATTTTTTCCTTAAGCATTTCAATCAGTGCCTGAAAACCATCCCGCTGCAAAATAGCACGATACTCTCCGCGTTTTATTGCAAGATCACTCACACCATCAAACAGGATATTGGCAATACGCCAGCGTCCTTCTGTTTGGTGTAACACATAATCAAAATTCACTTTACCGCCATCCGATTTCGTTAATCGGCTACGGATTAATGTTTGTTCGCGTGGCAAAGCGCGCTGCTCTATAATCTGAAACTGCTCTCCTTCATACTGAGTAAACCGCCCAGCGTAGGTAGCAATACTGAGCTTGCGGAATGTCTCAGCGATCAAATCCTGTTGTCCTTTATCCAGTTGCGACCAGTATGTTGCACCTAATATTGTTTTGATAATCAGATCCAAGTCATGAGACTCATCAATAACAGGCTCCAGGAATTTGAATCGCCCCTCATAACCCAGTTTCTCTCCTTCACGCATAACTTTAAGTAAAGAAGACTGTAATTTTTGTATAACCTCTTCCGGGTTTTCAGGTTCTGAAATGGGTGCACTCAACGCAACGGAAATTGGCAATAACATCACCAGCATCAGGCACCAGCCGATCAATCTAATTGTTTGCTTTACTTTCATAGCGTTGATCTTTCCAACAAGCGCGTTCCCCACACCAATACCGCAGTACTGATGTCCAAGTCATGGCGAGATACAGTGTACCGATTATAGGTAATGCCAAACCCCAGAGTGGAGAACGCTGATAATAGATTAAAGTTGGCATATAGGTAAAAACATAACCATCCATGCTCCCGCACTCAGCATACAAGCTTCCTGAAAAGGTAACAGCAAAAACCTAGTGGTGCTGCCCAAAACATGGAAGTCATGATCAATGTGCAACTGACAAGTAAAATAAACGAGTATCTTAATTGAGTATAAGCAGTCCGCGCCACCATTTCCAAAATTGGCTTTAAGTCTTGGTAACCACCATGACTGCGAGCTGCATGACTCAGTTCAATAAAAGTACGTAAACCTGCACGTTTGATGTGTGCTGCCAGAATACAGTCATCAATCAGCGCATTATGTAGATTGGTAAAAGCTCCAACTGAACGCAATGCTTGTGTTTCCACTAAAATACATCCACCTGCAGCCGCTGCAACACTTGATACTGGTTTATTTGCTAACCAAAAAGGATACAACAACTTAAAGAAGAATATAAAAGCAGTCATCAGTAAACGCTCTATGAAATTTTTCATAGAAGGCTCTGCCATCAATGATGCCAGCGTAAGATTTTCATTGCGCACTTTTGCTGTAATTCAATAACAATCCCGGGAGCCAACTCAATATCGGCATCCAGCATAACGTATACGGTGTTCTGACCTCGTGCAGCCCCTGTTCAAGCGCCCATAATTCCCGCTCCAACCCGCAGTAGCGTTGTACCGTATAGCACCAGCGCACCACAGCGCTTAGCTTGCTCAGCAGTGTCCTCCACCGACTTCATCAATCACAATGATACGTAATCCTCTCTCTGTGCTCTCACGCCATTGAGCGTATGCCGGATATACGGACCCTCGTTACGGGCTGGAATTATAATACGGCAAACACTCAGGGTTCCATCGAAGTCTATGGTGCCTCGTGTCTCAATTTTCTTACGGACACCCCAGGGGCACCATGGTAACAGTATTAATGAGCACCAGCATACAGCACCAAACACAGACAAATACAATACCAATTCCACCATTATTCTTACTTGTAGCAGATTCTATAAACCAGCATCAATACCTTATATCCGTTTATTTGTTAATCAATGTCACCGGTATATCGGAAAGTTTCTTGGGTATTTTATTTTCTTCGTTTGTCCATTTTGGAGTGGGCTCAGCCACCATAGGGCCTGTCGTTCTTGGTCCTCTCAGTGATGCTATCAGTGCTTTCCATGGACGCTGAAGCGTGTCTTCAACAGCTGTAGCTTCATAGCCACAATGCGCCATACATTGGGCACATTTTGGATTATTTACAGTACCGTATTTTTCCCACGGCGTGTCATCCAGCAGTTCCTTGAAAGTTTTTGCATAGCCTTCATCCGACAGCAAGTAACAAGGTTTCTGCCATCCAAATACATTGCGTGTCGGGTTACCCCATGGCGTACATTTATAATCCTGGTTTCCTGCCAGGTAATCCAAATAAAGCGCCGAGTGATTCAATCTCCATTTCCGCTTCAGCTTTTTGCCTAATTCGAAAATACCACGAAACAATACTTTTGTATCCTGGCTTTTTATAAAAACATCTTGTTGAGGCGCTTTCTCATAGCTGAATCCTGGCGCAATCGTTGCTGCTTCAACACCCAATTCCATCGCATAATCCAAGAATTCAGCCACATCCTGAGGCGTTTCACCTTGAAACAACGTACAGTTTACTGTGACCCTGAATCCCTTCTCTAAGGCCAGCTTTATCGCCTCAACCGCGCGATCAAAAACACCATCCTGACAAACTGAAGCATCATGGCGCTCTTTCATACCGTCCAAATGGATCGAAAATGTCAAATAAGGTGATGGCGTATAGTCATTTATCTTTTTCTTTAACAATAACGCATTTGTACATAAGTAAACATATTTCTTACGTTTAATTATGCCTGCAACAATTTGCGGCATTTCTTTATGTATCAATGGTTCGCCACCTGGAATTGAAACCATCGGCGCACCACATTCATCCACTGCCTGCATGCATTCTTCATAAGAAAGTCTCTGATCAAGAACATCTTCTGGGTGAGCAATTTTTCCGCACCCGGCACAAGCCAGATTACAACGAAACAACGGCTCCAGCATCAATACCAGCGGGTATTTCTTAACTCCTTTCAATTTTTGCTTGATTAGATAGCTGCCAACCGCAATCTGTTGACGTAAAGGAACTCCCATGAAAAAACCTCCAAAAATACTTCAAAAACAAGTTAATGACGAATATTACTAAGCATAATAAATAATAATACAACGTTCGTTAAAATTAATTAACTAAAATTTAATCTGGGAAACATTACTAAGTACGCAATCAGTCGATTCTATAACGCGAGACTCATCTTATGCTGAGAAATCTAAACACTATGGTAAAGATTCGCAACAAATGGATATGTCACATCTATAAATCTATAATTACCTGAAGAAGCTTTAAATCCAGCCTTTATAACTTACTATAGAACAGGACTCTTCCTATGGCAAATATTTTTATTCAGCTAAAGAAATTGAACAATCAACATTAGTATCGCAAATCACGAAATACCCTATTCTTTAGAAATTTCGTATGTGTCAATAAAAATACACCAAGAGCCGAAGACCCATGGTGTATTAAAAAATCAAACCGTTCTTTATTCTTTAGAAATCGACACCTAATGCACGGAGCGTTTTCTTGGTGATTTTACCTGCTGGAATGTCATTTTGTTTCTGGAAGCTTTCGATTGCATTCACTGTTTTAGCGCCACTGACACCATCAACCGGACCAGGATTAAACCCAGCATTTACCAGAGCCTGTTGAACTTTGCGCATTATCGCAGGTGTTACTGTCACAACATCGTTCCCATCATCAATTACCGGCGCTGCTGAGCTAGATCCAAGACTTTCGATACTTGTTACTTCCTCAAGGCTAGTTACCGGCTCGGCAGGAGGTGCGGCTGGTGCTGGTGCTGGTGCTGAGGCAGGGGCTGCTGCGGGTGCAGCGGTACCATCCTTAGGAATTGGCTTTTTCTCAAAAATCGGTTTACACCCGAATAACAGTCCCGCCGTTAATAACAGAACGGCACAAGCTTTTAATGTACTGATTCTACTAGATTTCATTGCTACCTTCCTAAATAAAAGATAAATTTGTGAGAAGTCGTTAACATGCACGGAACACACTTATAGCGACAAATTTAATTAACTCCATTGCCCTTACTCAATTAGCCCTCAAAGCTATAGAAATACTTTTAATTTTATTTATAGTGTCATGGACTAACTTATAATGTTGCGATGTGAACTATCACATTTTTCTGACCATAACGCAATCTGAATAAGTTAATTAATGATAGGTTTAACGCCATATAAAAAAGATTTACGCTTAATTGGCGGCGGCCACAGCCATATTGCCGTTATCAAAAAATTGGGAATGTGCCCAATCCCTGGTATCAGAGTCACGCTCATCAGCAATAATACACTCGCACCTTATTCAGGTATGTTGCCTGGATTAATTGCTGGACATTTTACCTTTGAAGACTGTCACATTGATTTACGGAAACTGTGTCAATGGGCTGGCGTGCAGTTTGTTTGCAGCGAAGTTCAACACATCGATCCGATTGCAAAACAGATATACTGCCATCAATACCCATCCTTGCGGTACGATTTATTATCTATCAATGTTGGCTCCCAACCCGCACTCAATGAAATTAAAAACGCCGCGGTACATGGCCACTCCATTAAACCAATCAAACAATTTCTGCAGAATTGGCACCAATGGCTCGAGTCAGCTCAAGCATCCCGTCAACCAAAGCGAGTTATCGTAATCGGAGGCGGGGCCGCAGGTGTAGAAATACTACTGGCTATGCACTATAAGCTCTGCAACACAACTGCTATACATGCAGACTTTACTCTGATTTGTGCTGATCAACATATCCTCAGTTCACACAATAAATGCGTGCAGGAATTTTTTAAACATCACTTGCAAACGTTAAGTATTCGTATAGTCCTCGGAAAACATGCCATCTCCATTACCGAACACCAACTGGCGTTAAATGATAATACAACGCTGAATTATGATTTTTGTGCTTGGACTATACATGCTGGTGCACCGCCTTGGTTAGCAGAAAGCGGACTTAAGTGCGACGACCGGGGCTTCATTCAGGTTGATCAATACCTCCGCAGCATTTCGCATCCGGATATATTTTCCGCCGGTGACAGCGCCGCGTTCATGCCTATACCATTACCCAAAGCGGGCATTTATGCTGTCCGCCAAGGCCCGATCCTGGCAAAAAATATCATCGCTCAGTTCGAAAATCGACAGCTTTTGCCTTTTAAACCGCAACGACACTTTCTAAGCTTATTAACAACAGGAGAACGTTACGCGATTGCTTCTCGAGGCCTATTATTTGCCCGGGGAAAGTGGGTTTGGCTTTGGAAGAATCACATTGATCGCGCATTCATGGCACGTTTCAATCCGCAACCTATGGTTAATACCGATAACTCAGGCGATGACTCCAGATCTATGCGATGCGGCGGCTGTGGCGCAAAAGTTGGCAGCAATATATTACAGAATGTTTTGTCTCAGCTGGATATTCAACCTCCCCCGGATGTCGCCAGTGGACTGGGGGATGATGCCGCGATTATTAACCTGCCAGCCAATACTCAATGGCTACAGTCCGTTGATTTCTTTAGAAGCTTTATCGATGATCCCTATTTGCTGGGTCGTATCGCTGCAATTCATAGCTTAGGAGATATTTATGCCATGGGTGGAATACCCCATTCCGCGTTGGTGACTGCGGTTATCCCTTATAGCAGCGAACCCATTATGCAGGAAACATTATTGCATTTAATGCGGGGCGTATTAAAAACCTTGAATGATGAAAATACTGCGCTGATTGGCGGGCACAGCGGAGAAGGACCCGAAATGGCTATCGGGCTAACTGTTAACGGAACACTTCCATCAAGCAAGGCCCTGACAAAATCCGGACTAACACCCAGTGATAGTTTAATTCTTACCAAGCCTATCGGCAGCGGTGTTTTACTCGCTGCTAACATGGCTGCACGCTGCCAAGGATTATGGCTTGACCAGGCATTGGTCCATATGTTGCAAAGTAATCGGGTCGCAGCGACCATCTTGCGTTCTTATACAGCACACAGCTGTACTGATGTAACCGGATTTGGCCTACTCGGACACTTGCAGGAAATGCTACTAGCCTCTCAATGCAGCGCCTCCCTATCCATTGATACCATTCCCATCATGGAAGGCGCACAACAGTGCAGCTTGCAAGGCATCCAAAGCACACTTTATGCTGCCAATAAACAAGCCAACCAATGCCAATACTACGCCGGGAAGCACCCAAGCCACCCTCTACTCTTCGATCCGCAAACTGCAGGGGGATTACTAGCCGGAATACCCGTCGAGCGTACCGATGAATGTCTTCGTGCACTTTCTGTTGCTGGCTATACCTCAGCAAAAATTGGCAGTGTTACGCCATTTAATACCAATTCGCTTATTACATTAACAGACCACTAATCGGCCTGCACACGATGTAAATCGATTAATTTAATAAAAATTCGATATTTGCTAACGGTGTCAAAATCTTTGGCTTGTCTTGCACCTCTTCGTTGAAAGATGGCAAGACTGTTTCAAAAAATGGTGTTGTTGAGTTCGTCGATCCACTGGTATTAGTGAATCCCCGATTGCGGATCACTTTCTTCAAGCTAAATGAAGATGCTTGTGGATTAAACTCAAAGATGAGTGTATTAGTGAAAGCAAAGATAAGGCTTGTGTTAAATGATGAAAATGGGTTTCTTCTGGCACTTAAATCCGTATACAACGAGCTGACGACAATCACCAGCTCCTGCCCGTTAAAATAGGCGGTTGCATTAATGGATTCGAGAGGCTGCGGCAAAAAATCCACTGTCGGAATTCCTGAATATCCGATTGCAGTCGCATTATCGATGCACACATCATGATTGTTATTGATAAAGCGAGGAATGCCGCCAGTTAAGCTTAAGCGATAGACACCATCCCCAGCATCTTCTATGACTTCAAATTTACTCTGTACCGGTGTACCTTTTGGCGTTGGATCATTTGTATCTACAGCGTTTAGGCATTCAAACCCATTGTATACAATACTTATGCCAAAAACATTGCTTTGTAATAAGAATGAAAATAATGTTAATGCCAATGCCTGCATTATTTTCATTGTAGTACCTCATTTTAGATAACTGAATCAGATTCGGCTAAATGCTGAATTTTTTATTGATGAACACTCTGTACTTACAAACAAAAAAACAGATGTAGATAATCATTTTATGTACTAGAAACCTACGTATCAGATCATATCATGTTGTATAGTTTGGCAAAGGTATCACCAACATATTTGATTTGTTCTGTAGTATGCGCAGCATTTACACTACATCGCACTAACGACTTACCTTCCGGCGCAGCTGGTGGCAGAATCAAGTTCACATAAATATTATGTTCAAGCAATCTCTGCCAAAGCTGGAGTGCCTGTTGCGGCGTATCAAGAATGGCGGCAATTACCGGACCTGGATCGGGCCCCAGCAGGTAGCCAGTCTCCTTGAGCTGTGCATAAAGTTGAGTACAGCTGTTCCACAATTGCTTACGCAGATCACCGCCTTTGCTTAGAAGAACCAATGCCGCGCGCGTTGAGGCAATCGTTGCAGGGGACGGCGATGCTGTAAAAATATAGGGATGACTGATATAGCGTAATTGCTCAAGCTGCGGATGATTGCTCACACAAAATCCACCGATACTGCAAAGACTTTTGCTAAAAGTTCCGGTAATAAAATCGACTTCTTTTAACAAACCTGTTTTTTCTACGAGACCCTGACCAGTCTCACCCAACACGCCCAATGAATGTGCTTCATCGAGGAGTAAAATACAATTATAAGCATTCTTTAATTTAACAATTTCAGCTAACGGTGCTTGATCACCAAGCATACTATAGATTCCCTCAGCAATAATTAGTGTTGTCTCGACACGATCACCCAGTCGCCGCAATCGTTTTTCCATGTCAACCATATCATTATGCTTAAAACGAATGATATCTGCGCCACTGAGGATGCAGCCATCATAGATACTCGCATGGGAATCTCCATCAATCAATACAGTATCTCCAGGACCTACTAGACCTGAAATAGTACCTAAATTAGCTTGATAGCCAGTAGTAAAGACAATGCCAGAGCCACATTGATAAAATTCAGCAAATTCTCTTTCCAAGGCACGGTGGCCAAAATAACTGCCATTTGCCATCCGAGAACCTGTGGTACCCGTACCTTCTTTGTCAATTGCTTCATGCGCTGCACGAATACATTCCGGTGCAAAGGTTAAGCCTAAATAATTGTTAGTGCCAAGTAGCAGCACACGACGATCTCCAATTCTAGCTTCCGTCGCTGAATAAACTTCTTCAATCGGAATACCAAAAGCACCCACGCCATTCGGCAAAAGCGATTTTCTTGCAGCAGCTGCTACATCTAATTTTTCAAGTAAATTCATTATGAAGCAGATTTTATTTTATGTACTAAATCAGCCAATTCTCGTACAGTGTGAATATCTGTCAGTGCATTAATAGGAATTGAAACATCAAAAGTGTCTTCAATTTCCATAATCAGGTTAAGTAGTTTAATAGAATCAATCGATAGCTGACTAATCATATTCGTTTCAGGAGTAATCTGAGCATCAGAATTGGTTAAACTACTTAGTCGATCACAGAGTAATTGCATGATCTCATCGTAATTACTTTCAGTCATAGGTTAATTCAGAGTAGTTAAATTTTAAAGCTAGATTACTTCAGATAAAACGTCTTGTAAACGAATACTTGGCTGCCACGCCGGAAGAGCGTGGATCAATGGAGCATTATCACATACCCAATCGCTATGTTGTAACTCATTAACTTTTCCTGGAGTCAGCATGGGGGAATAGTGAAGTAACCGCGCAAGCCATAGATTTGATATTGCGATACCCTGGATAAGTAAATCCGGTATAGGAATGCAATGTACAGGGCGTTTCCACACCTGCTGCGCTAGGATTGCCAAACTTTGATAACTGTACCCGCCTGACGTCCCATCATCAAGCTCAAATACTCCATTAATCGCTAGACTGGAAGTCAACCAAGTCTGGATAGCTGCAACCAAATCATATACATGTATTAATCCAAATCGATTATGAATTTTTCCGACGACGGGAAGAAAACCGCGGCGCATCGCTTGAAAGAGGGGCTTTAATTCTTTATCTCCCGGACCATAAACAGCCGTAGGTCTGAGTATAGCCCATTGTATTTTTTCTGAATATTCAATCACCTGAATCTCAGATAAATACTTGCTTCGAGTATACCATGATAATTCAGGTTGCCTTGCTGCTAAGGAAGATATTAACAAAAATCGAGGAGATTGTTTCTCTCTAGCAATGGCACATAAAATATTTTTGGTGCCCTCGACATTCGTATGTGCGAATTCTTGAAAAGAGCTTCCTCTTACTGTTGCAGCACAATGAATAACAAACGCTACATCATTAACCAAATGATGTAGCGCAGTTAAATTATCTAAGTCACCTTGAATCCATTGAATAGACTCATTATCAGATAAGCGATGCAACCGTGTGAGCGCACGAACTGTCCATCCATCTTGAACTAGCCTCTGCACCAGCACATTGCCAATGAACCCAGTAGCACCTGTTACGGCTACTATTTTTGGCATGCGTCCTTATCTGTCACCTGATTCTACAAAAGACAATTGGCCTGCCAGATTTGTTCTCTGAATATAACCTTGCCTTGCTGCAAAACGTGAGAGCTTTCCAGATGAGGTCCGTGGTAAGGTATGCGGTGGAACTAATTCCACAACACAATTAACACCAAATGCCATATAAACAAACTGCTGCAATCTGGTCGTCAGCGACTGGCGTTCCGTCACGGAGGTGAGTCTACATTCAATGACTAGGACAATTGTTGTTGTTCCATCTTCATCATTCACCCCAAATGCAGAAGCCTCTCGTGACCTAACCTCCGGTTGCTGCTCAGCCAACTCTTCTATGTCTTGGGCACGGATATTGCGCCCATTAACAATAATGACATCTGTACGGCGTCCGGTTATAAACAAATCACCTTCAAACAGGAATCCAATATCTCCAGTATCCAGCCAATTATCAGATTTAAGTGCTTTGTTAGTCTCTTCTGGATTGTTATAGTAGCCCTTCATCACGCTATCGCCATGCACTAAAACACTGCCAACCATCATTTCTGACAATTGCTGATCATCTTCATCGACTATCTTCACAGTATGCCCAGGTAACGGACGCCCGCAATTTACAAATTCATTTTGTTTGCGCCCATCCGCTTGCAATCGAACAGCCATCCGCTTATCAATCAGCGTCTTACTATCCACCTGTATACTTCTACATCCTTTACCAATTTTTGAAAAGGTAACGGCAAGTGTTGATTCCGCAAGACCATAGCAAGGCAGAAAAGCACTCTCATCGAAACCTGCCGATGCAAATTTTTCTGCAAAATTTCTCAAAGTTTCAGGCCGAATCATTTCCGCACCAATGCCGGCAGCCCGCCAACAACTAAGATCTAGTTCTTTAAGGTCAGATTCCCTTACACGTAAGGTACATAGCTTAAGGCCAAAAGGTTGGCTGAATGCAACGGTACAACGGTTGCGACTTATTAACCGCAACCATTGTAATGGTCGAATTGCAAAATCCCGTGTCGCCAAATAATCAACAGAGATTTGTGTAACCATTGGCGCCAGAACTAACCCAACCAATCCCATGTCATGATAAAATGGTAACCACGAAGCGGAACGATCGTCAGGTTTAATTTCCAATCCATTACATACAATACCTTGCAAATTACACATCAAGGCTCGTTCAGTAATAACTACCCCTCTCGGTGTACGCGTACTACCTGATGTAAACTGCAGATACGCAGTTTCATCGGGATAATTAGGTTGTAGTTCAACATTTATCGCAGGTATCTCGCTTAATTTTTCTGGTGTTCCTACCCACTGTATGCAGGTTGTTTCTTCTGCAGCCTCTTCCAGAAAATTAATATAGTCAATATTCGCCAGCGCGATACTTGCTTGACTGCTTTCAAGCATACCTCTTAATTGCTGAACATATATTACATGGCTACCGAGATTAACCGGAATTGGCATTGCAAAAGGCACTAAACCAGCATAGCGACATGCAAAAAACAACTCGACAAACTCTGGAGAGGTATCAGCAATGATTGCTACCCGACTACCACGGGGCAAACCAAAACCAAATAAACGTTGCGCAAAGATACGAGCATTCTGCCTAAGCGCGCTGTATGGCAGAATCGAACGTAAGTTACCCTTCGCGTCATAAAAGTTATACCCCGTTATCCCCTCCGCTGCATATTCTAAAGCGCTGGTTAGAGTATCAAAGCCCGCTAACTGCTGAGTTAGTGTATTAAGCGTCGGTGTCGGTGTTAATTGTAATTCGCTTGAAGGTTGAAAATCAAACGCTTGCGTTAGCGGAGCGTTCAACTTGGTTATTGTCGAACTCAAGATCTTCCCCTCGAAGTAATAGTACTTGTCATCTTGCTCCCATAAGCAAGAAATCCTGGTTGAGCGCGCCAACGCTGATTATTAATCTCTAATAATTTACTTTTCGCTGGCTGGAAAATTTTCATTCAAACGCTTACCGCTGACATTGCTTAATAAATATAAGTGTGTCATATTTGACCACTCCGCAGCTTATATAAGGCGCTTTTTCCTGTCAAGGCAATATTAAATCAGTGTTGCAGCAAAACAACAATTACTCTAATTCATGATTTTTAGCTTATCCCTATAATGTCCGAATTGTAACGGATAACACATTTTTAGGGTACTTTTGTTCTGATTTCGCTATTATACAAATCGCTTAACTTGCGATCGATCGTTCGGACTTGCAAAATCACGGCAAATAATATTTGAGGATTCATGACACCAAACATACTGGCATCTGTGTTATCTCAATGAGCAAATAAGTATAGAAAGCAATGTCAGATTACTCAGTCAGTGCTGATCAATTTCACAATTTATTTATGCACGATATTCCATTCTTGGATGTTCGTTCTGAAGATGAATTTGCCAAAGGTAGTTTACCAAATTCATTCAACCTCCCCATTCTGAATAACCATGAACGTCATTTAGTTGGAATTTGCTATAAACAAAAAGGGCAACAAGCCGCCGTTCAATTAGGTCACAAATTGGTGTGTGGTGAACTTAAGCGAAATCGCATTCAACATTGGCGTAATGTTGTAGCTAACAATTCCGATGCGCATATCTTCTGTTGGCGTGGTGGAATGCGATCAAATTTAGCACAACAATGGATCAATGAAACTGGCATTGCTGTGCCGCTGATTGAGGGGGGCTATAAGGCGCTCAGGCGATACCTCATGCAGGTAATTGATGAGACAACCATTAACTTTGACATAATCCGCATAGGTGGAAAAACAGGTGTAGCCAAAACGCATTTGATTAATGAAATTGCCTCTAGTATCGATTTAGAAAAGCATGCCATGCATCGTGGCTCAAGTTTTGGCGAGACAATTAATCAACAACCCACTCAGTCCAGTTTTGAGCACACATTAGCAATTGATTTGTTGCGCATGACCTATACTCCGCTCAATAAAAATACACTTTTTGTTGAAGATGAAAGTAGAAATCTTGGGGCCATCGCAATCCCGGAGACCTTCTTTCAAACTATGCGGCGCTCACCTCTAGCGCTAGTAGAAATGCCACTAGAATCTCGCATTCAAAGGATTCTACAAGAATATATTACGGATATGCTGACAGCTTTTCAGATGAAATATACTGAACATGGTTTTGAATATTTCAGTACCTATCTTCACAACAGTCTTTTCCGGATTCAGAAACGCCTGGGGTTGGAACGCTATAAATACATACATGATATAATGACAAAAGCTTTGAAAATTCAATTAAGTACAGGGGATATTCATAACCACGAAGTTTGGATAACCCATTTACTTGCTGAGTATTATGATCCGATGTATGCGTATCAAATAATGAAAAACAAAGAATCGGTAATTTTCAGTGGCAGCTACCAAGAAGTGCGTGAATGGGCAAGTAATTTCAACACACCTGCAGAGAACAAATAAACTGTCCGTGTTTGTAGCAAATTATCTGTCTGGATTATCTTAAGCCCAGGAGGGTTAGAGAGAAGTGTCCTCGCAAATTCGGACAGTCGGATAAGTGGTAATCTTGCTCACCCCAAGCCGTGCAATAGACGGCAAAAAAGGAGCGAGAGTATGAAAAGGACGAGAAG
>NZ_JAYUWI010000131.1:0-29281 GCF_043753625.1 Nitrosomonas sp. | reverse complement strand
AACACGATATGACAAACTGAAAAGAAATTACGAAAGTATGGTTGCCATGGCTTGTGGATATCTGTGGCTACCTATGTGAAATGTCAACAGACCCTAGTATTTCACGAGCTGCTTGATAATTCCCTTTCTCAAAATACGCTTTAGCTTTTTTACCCCGTTCTGTGTTGAGTGGTATTTTGTCGATATCGTCAAGTAGTTTGCGAATACTTTCAATAAAACTATTTAGCTCCTGCTCAGCTTGTTGCAATTCCTTTCTAAGATCTTGATCACTAGGATATTTTTCAGTTCTCTCTCTGGCTTTCTCAACTGCTTCGAGTAGTGCTTGATAGCTAGATGATTGCTGGATAGTTGTGAAGTAATTGATCTGCGTGTTATCGTTTCCCTGCTGGACGCCTTGAGAGCGATCGGCAGTAATGTACTGAAACAATATATTATCGTTTGCCACCTTGAACTCTCAGTAATCTATTTAGATGGATTCAAATGAATTACTTGAAGTTATTGGTTTGAGTGTTACTGTTACCAATTTGAACGCCTTGGTTACTGTCACCCAATTTCACATAATAATTTTTTGAGATAAAGCCTGCTTCTTTTAATAGCTTTTCTAATTGCTGTGCTCGTTCAATCAACGCTGTATCCGGTTCTAACATGATCTTGTTCAGCTTACTTTCTAGCGGTTTTTTAAAGCCTTCTGGATCACTTTCCAGGTTATCAAGAAACATTTTGGCTTCGATTTCATTGGCTTGAGTGTCAATGTCTGATTTCCAGTGTTCTATCACTAAGTTTTTTAATCCCTGATAAGTATCTTTGACTGCCTGATTGGCTGTATCTTTTAAAGCTGAGCTGGCACCAGCGACCAGTGCACCTACTAGCATTGAGATCGGTTCCATATTTTTCCTTATTTTTATAAGCCAACTTTATATTTGTTGTTTCAACGTGGAAATATTCATCCCGTTCAAGTAAAACAGGGTTTTATAGATACATTTATTCTTGAAAGATGTTGTCAGAAAATAATCTGGCTTTCCACCTCAAGTTCAAACTGCCCCTACTGAATAGCTGTTTTTGGTCGGAAGCGGGCATTTCAATTACGCCAATCATTATTTCATTCAAAAGAAAAAAATTTCTTCAACTTATCCATGAAGCTGCCGGAATTTGCAGGGGCTTTTTCATTTTTGTCGGCCAGTAAATTTTCCAGGGTTAGCTGATAAATGCGCGACAGTTGCTCAATGTCATCGACTGCAACATACTCATTCAGTTTATGAATCGTCGCATTGAGCGGGCCAAATTCGATGACCTGCGGGCAAATGTCCGCGATAAACCGGCCATCGGAAGTGCCGCCGGAAGTGGAAAGCTGCGGTTCGAAGGTGGTGACTTGGGTGATGGCGTTGCTCATGGCGTTGGCTAATTCAGCTTTGGGCGTGAGAAAAGGTTTTCCGGAGAGTTCCCACGCTAATTCATAGTCAAAGCCCTGCCGGTCAAGAATTTCATGCACACGGGTTTTGAGGGATTCGACGGTGCTGGCGGTGGAGAAACGGAAATTGAATAATAAATTCAGTGTGCCGGGAATGACGTTGGTGGCGCCCGTGCCGCCATGAATATTGGAAATATGCCAGGTGGTCGGCGGGAAGTATTCGTTGCCTTGATCCCATTCGGTTTGCGCCAATTCCGCAATGGCCGGTGCGGCCAGATGAATTGGGTTTTTCGCCAGGTGCGGATAAGCAATATGGCCTTGTAAACCTTTAATTGTCAGATTCCCGGACAGAGAGCCGCGGCGGCCGTTTTTGAGGGTGTCTCCCAGCTTTTCAGTACAAGTGGGTTCACCCACAATGCAGTAATCCAGTAATTCGCCCCGTACTTTGAGCGTTTCGACCACTTTGACCGTGCCGTCGACTGCGATGCCTTCTTCGTCGGAAGTGATCAACAGGGCGATGGATCCTTGATGATTCGCATGGTGTGCGACAAAAGCTTCGATGGCGGTGATAAAGGCTGCGAGCGAAGATTTCATGTCAGCAGCGCCGCGTCCATAGAGTTTGCCATCGCGGATGGTGGGGGTAAATGGATCGCTGTCCCATTGTTCTAGCGGGCCGGTGGGCACCACATCGGTATGTCCCGCGAAGCAGAGCACTGGAGCCGTATTGCCACGGCGCGCCCAAAGATTGTCGACTTCGCCAAAACGCATTTTTTCAATCTGGAAACCGAGTTTTTCCAGACGCTCGATGAGAATGTCCTGACAACCGTCATCGGCAGGGGTTAGTGAGCGGCGGGCAATTAGTGTTTGGGCGAGAGCCAGTGTGTCATTGGACATGGGATTTCTCCTGAATTAAAGTAATGAAATAGTTTTTATAGCGTGAGTGTATGAATTACACAACAATATGTCCATAAAACTTTTGGGTTAATGTAGGGATTTACACGATTATCCTGTAAATTTGAGGCCGTAAGCTATTTAACAGCCTGTCAAACAGATGCCGGATTCTACATAGCTGATTCATGTCTTGCACTGTTGACATGGAATGTGCGTAACTTGATTTGGGCTTAACTCACTACGGGGAAAATCATCATGCTTATGTTTCTCTTTTATGTCATCTTGCTGCTCGTTGCAGTCATTAGTTTAATTCTGGCAGTTCCAGTCATACGCCGTTTCCTGGTTTCTAATCAGATTCTGAAAATTTTTCGCAAAATGCTTCCGCAAATTTCCCAGACGGAGCAGGAGGCATTGGATGCGGGCACGGTTTGGTGGGAGGGTGAATTATTTAGCGGCAAACCCGACTGGAAAAAATTGCTGGCTTATCCAAAGCCGCAATTGACAGCGGAGGAGCAAGCTTTTCTCAATGGTCCGGTTGAGCAATTGTGCGCGATGCTGGATGAATGGAAGATTACGCATGAGTTGAAAGATCTGCCGCCGGAAGTCTGGCAATTTATCAAGGAAAAAGGCTTTTTTGGTTTGATTATCCCCAAGCAGTATGGCGGCTATGGGTTTTCAGCGCTGGCACATTCCGAAGTTGTGATGAAGATCGGTTCGCGCAGCGGTACGGCGGCAGTCACGGTGATGGTGCCGAATTCATTGGGACCGGCTGAGCTGCTGTTGCATTATGGTACCGAGAAACAGAAAGAATATTATCTGCCGCGTCTTGCCAAGGGATTGGAAGTGCCGTGTTTTGCGCTGACTTCACCGGAAGCCGGTTCCGATGCCGGTTCCATGCCGGATTTTGCGATCGTATGCCGGGGTGAATATGAAGGCAAAACCGATGTCCTGGGCATGCGGGTAACTTGGGAAAAACGCTATATTACCCTGGGGCCGGTTGCGACCATTTTAGGACTGGCATTCAAGCTGTATGATCCCGACAAATTACTCGGCGGGAACGAAGATCTCGGTATTACGCTGGCGCTCATTCCCACCAATACCCCTGGGGTGAATATCGGACGGCGGCATTATCCGCTCAATGGGGCATTCCAAAATGGTCCGAATTGGGGTAAAGAAGTATTCATTCCCATGGATTGGATCATCGGCGGGCAAGAAGGGGTTGGACAAGGCTGGCGCATGTTGATGAATTGTCTGTCAGTCGGGCGCGCCATTTCGTTGCCAGCCACCAGTGTGGGCGCGGCAAAATTGGCAGCGCGAACCGCTGGGGCGTATAGCCGGGTGCGTACGCAATTTAAAACGCCGATCGGTTATTTCGAAGGAATCGAGGAAGCACTGGCGCGGATTGGCGGCAATACCTACATGATGGATGCCGCGCGGGTTATGACAGCCGGTTCGGTCGATCTGGGTGAGAAACCCTCGGTGGCCTCGGCGATTGTCAAATACCATTTGACCGAAAGGGGGCGTCAAGCGGTTAACGATGCCATGGATATTCACGGCGGCAAAGCGATTTGCATCGGCCCGAGAAACTATCTGGGACGCACTTATCAACAGATTCCTGTCAGTATCACCGTGGAAGGCGCCAATATTCTGACACGTAATATGATTATTTTTGGCCAGGGTGCGATCCGTTGCCATCCTTATCTTCTAAAAGAAGTCAACGCAACGCATGATAAAAACCCGGATAGCGCGTCGCTGGCGTTTGACGAAGCATTGATGGGGCATGCAAAGTTTACCCTGCGTAATACCGCCAACAGTTTGGTGTACGCATTGTTTGGTGATTATATAAAAGACAATGCGCCGGAAAACAGCACCCCGGAAACGGCCGTTTATTATCGCCAACTGGCACGTTTTTCCGCCAGCTTCGCCTTTATCGCCGATGTCGGGCTGATGCGACTAGGCGGCTCTCTCAAACGTAAAGAAAGATTATCTGCGAGACTGGGTGATATTTTGAGCATGCTTTATTTGTGCTCGGCGACACTGAAACGTTTTGAAGACGATGGTCGCCCCAGTGCTGATTTGCCGCTGTTGCACTGGTCGATGCAGGATGCCCTATATCAAATGCAACAGGCTTTCGATGAATTTCTGACTAACTTCCCCGGCCATATTACATTGATCTGGGTGCTGAAAGCGTTGGTTTTCCCGCTCGGAAAACGCTGTAAGCGGCCTGCTGACGATCTGGCGCATGAGGTTTCCCGGTTAATGATGGAACCGGGAGCTGTGCGGGATCGGTTGACGACCGGAATTTATGTGCCGACAGCGGATAACGAGCCGATGGCGGATTTGGAATTGGCCTTGCAATGTGTTATCGAGTGCGGGGCGGTTGAGGCCAAGCTGCGGGAAGCTACTAAGTTGCGTCAAATTACTGCGCGAGGCGATGAGAAAATTGCCCAGGCTTTGGCGCTCAAAGTCATCACTGCGGCAGAAGCTGACCTACTGAACAAAATGAGAGATTTACGCAGCCGTGTGGTTAAGGTGGATGATTTTCCACCTGATTTTGGTAAAGAAACCAAAACCGCTAATAACGGAGGTAGCAAAACAACCAGTAGTAGAAACGGAAATAGTGAAAAAGGTACTGGTGAAAAGAAAAATACTGTTGCTGCAAAGCAGGATGATGATACCGTCAGCCAAAGTGCAGATAGCAACAAGACAGCCAATGAAAATAAGGACACAGTGCAATAAGACTTACTTGAACTGGATTTGGAATCTTGGACTGAAGTAAAAGGGAAAGCTATGCAAATTGAGCAAGACGGAATGGCTGGCGTCATTCCGATAGAGACTGCAAAAACATTGGATGGTCTTTTTAAAGAGCGCGTGCAACGTTCGCCGAAAAAGGAGGCTTACCGCTATTTCAATCCGATTAGCGAGCAATGGAGCGATTACACATGGGAGCAGATCAATCAATTCGTTGCCCGTTGGCAGGCTGCACTGGAAAAAGAATCACTTGTTCCTGGCGACCGGGTAGCGGTGATGTTGAGGAATTGCCCGGAATGGGTCATGTTCGAACAGGCGGCACTGGGTCTTGGGCTGGTGGTGATTCCTCTATACACCGATGATCGTGTTGAGAATGCGGCTTATATTATTAATGATGCCAATGTTAAATTATTGCTGCTGGAGAACTCACATCAATGGCAGCAGTTTCTTAGCATACACAACCAGATAGAAGGACTGCAGCGGATCATTATGCTGCGCCCTTTTGAACCAGGCAGCGTGGATACCTGTGATAACGTCCGCGTTGTGTCAGCCAGAGATTGGTTGCCAGCCCATGCGGGTGAAGTCAAACACATCAGCAATGATCCACAGGCTCTTGTCACCATCATTTATACATCCGGCACGTCAGGCCGCCCCAAAGGGGTCATGCTGAGCCATCACAATATATTGACTAACGCTTCGAGTTGTTTGCAAGTCATACCGGTATTGCCCGATGATCTGTTACTTTCTTTCCTGCCTTTGTCACACACTTTTGAGCGCACAGCAGGCTACTATGTACCCATGATGTGTGGCGCCACTATCGCTTATGCACGCTCAATCCAGCAATTACAGGAAGATCTGCTGACAATTCGACCGACATTGTTGATCTCCGTGCCACGTATTTATGAAAGAGTGTATGCGGGCATCCGTGCAAAACTTGCCGAAGGCTCCGGTTTTGCGCGCTGGTTATTTAATTTTGCAGTAGACGTGGGATATAGCCGTTTTGAATGTCAGCAGGGAAGGGGATACCAACGACTGTCACATGTGTTGTGGCCACTATTAGAAAAACTGGTGGCGGATAAAGTGATAGGTAAGTTGGGTGGGCGGTTACGATTTGTGATGAGCGGCGGGGCTGCGTTATCGGCTGAAGTTTCGCGCATATTCATCGGCCTGGGATTACCCATTCTACAAGGCTATGGTATGACCGAAAGCAGTCCGGTAGTTTGTGCCAATCGGCTTGAAGATAATGTACCGGCCAGTGTCGGTTTGCCTATTCCTGGCGTTGAGGTTAAGTTGGGAAAAGATAATGCATTACTGATCCGTGGCCCTAATGTCATGCTGGGGTATTGGAATAATCCGGAAGCAACGAAAGCAATAATTTCCTCGGATGGCTGGCTGAATTCCGGTGATATTGCTTCGATTGATGAACAGGGTCATGTAACCATTACCGGGCGCTTGAAAGAAATTGTTGTATTGTCTAACGGTGAGAAAGTGCCGCCAGCGGATATGGAAGCAGCCATTATGCGTGATCCGCTGTTTGATCAAGTGATGTTAATCGGTGAAGCGCGTTCTTATTTAAGTGTTTTGGTCGTTTTGAATCCGGCCCGGCAGCAAGATTTCTTGACACAATATGGCTTAGATGGCGGTTTAGATAATGAACAACAAAGGCAACAAGTTGAAGAAATTTTATTAGACAAAGTCGCGCACCAAACCAGTGAGTTCCCAGGATATGCAAAAATACGCCGTATTGCAGTTATTCCGGAACCCTGGAGTATTGAAAACGGTTTGTTAACACCTACTTTGAAGTTGAAACGCACGAAGGTGTTGGAGAAATATAAGGCGGAAGTCGATAAACTTTATGCCGGACACTAATTTTAACTTGACTTGACCTTCGCTGTGGAGGAAGAAAATCGATGGCAAAAGACACCAGTAAGCTGGATAAAGTGGTTCTGGAAGCACGCCTGAATGCAGAGAAACGTGCAAAAGGATACCGGGAGCAGGCACTCAAATTGTTTCCCTGGGTCTGTGGCCGCTGCGCACGTACATTTGATCACAAAAACCTGCTGTTGCTGGAAGTGCATCACAAGAACAGTAATCATGATGACAATCGATCCGATGGCAGTAATTGGGAACTACTCTGTACCTACTGCCACGAAAATGAACATTCCAAGCTTAAAGATTCCATGGGACGTGTTGATAGCGGGGGAACTGAAACAGTTGCCACGTTTAATCCGTTCGCCAATCTGAAAGATAGACTCAAGAATAAATCGTAATGTAAAAATCGGCTGGTTAATAAATGGCCGTTCCGGCTTACTTTTAACTTGCGATTCCCCGCGGCAAGACCACAGAGTTGTTTATTAAACATGCAAGCTGACGCTGACTTAATACGCTATGCAACACGCTGGATTTCTGAGGAACATCAACAGCCTGTCAAGCTTGCGTTCTCATTACCTCGTCATCACTTAATAGTTTCCCTTAGCAAAAAACAATAGTTTCCCCAATAGTCAATGCAGCAGTGACTTCGATAATATGACACCCATGACATATGACTTGGAGTTACTACGATCATGAACATAAAATTGAATAGATACTTGGCAATTTTACCGGTACTTTCCCTATTGGTGGCTTGTGCACAGCTCGGCCAAATGAACGTATCGGATATTGAGCATCAAAGAGTGGCGCAGAATGCAAAAACATACGACGAACATAACAAACTGGCCGATTATTATGACAGTTTAGCCAAGGAAACGGCATCCAAGTTGATGGAAATGCAAGGGTTGCTGAAAAATTATGAGGATCATAGCTACTACTATGGCAGGGGAGGTCAGGATTTCCAATCTCACACTGTCGCCAACATCCGTTATTACGAGCAAGCTACAAAAGATGCCGAAAAACACGCTGGTTTCCATCGACAAGTAGCCGCGGAATTACTAAATCGTGAGCATGCAAAGTCTGCGGAATCTCGTGATCAGCCAAATAACGCTCAGATAAAGGCGAAGATGAGTTCGGATTCCGGTGATCTGAACGAATCATTGATCAAGGCTCAGTAAAGTGAATGGCGGGGATTTTTCTCTGCCATAGCATGACTGACCGCTGACCAGAAGCTTGTGGGGTGTGGGCGCGCCGATCGCCTACACCCAGTATCTTCTGAAAATATTCAGCCAATTTCAACAATCCCACAAAATCCCATTGATTGCCAATCACTTGCGCGTCGATAAGCTGATGATTCAGTGTCGAGTTTGCAGCACGCATGGTTAAGCGCGTAGTCGCATTTAGAAAATGAAGTTCACATCAAGATTGTTATGCGCCATAACGTGTAGCGCTCTATTTCTCACTATTTATCCCATTGCTAGTCAGGCCAGTAAGCTCAAGGAGTTTGTGAAGGATAGCAGAATAGAATTAGGCGGCTGGGTTCACGGTGGGGCAACCCTCAATCCTAGCCAGACAAATGGTTTTAATGGCCCGGTCATTTTTTCTGACCAGGCGAATCGATTCCAATTAAATCAACTCAATCTGTTTGTGCGGCGCTCTGTTGCATCAGAAGGAAAAGTATGGGATTTTGGCGGGCGTTTTGATTTTATGTTTGGAACGGATGCCATCTTTACGCAAGCATTTGGTGTTCCAACTTTTGATGTCAACTCCGGAGAACCCCTCAAGAGAAGCAATTGGGATTTGAATCTTTGTTGCGATTCCTCACGAACCTATGGAATCGCGCTGCCACAAGCCTACCTGGAAACTTACGTTCCCGTTGGCAATGGCCTCAATGTTAAATGGGGACATTTCTATACTCCGACTGGTTTTGAGACGGTTCCTGCACCGGACAATTTTTTTTATACCCGTGCATACACATTGAATGTCGGAGAGCCGTTCACGCATACAGGCATGCTGGCAAATTACACTATCAACAAGAACTGGCTAATTCTGGGAGGCCCGATTACCGGTAGCACCAATGGGGGCTGGGATGGGGGTTGGGATAAACAATTGGGTAACTGGGCTGGAATTGCCGGTTTTACCTGGACCAGTGATAATTAGGCGACCTCATTTCACTTCTCCGGTACTTATGGTAAGACCTCCACGCGTAGTGCTGAAACCTGGGCTTTTTACAACATAGTTCTGCAACACAGGCTAACACCCAAAACTCTTTTAGTTTTTCATCATGTCTATGGTCATGCCGGGGGCGTGTTGCTAAATAATCTGAAGAACTCCAATGTCACACAAGATGCCGAGTGGATCAGCGTTATTGCACATTTATACTATGATTTGACCGAGAATGTATCGATCGGCGCGCGCGCCGAATGGTACCGTGACCAGGATGGCTTCCGGAATCCATCACCTTTCCGGATAGCCGCAGCCACCAATATGGTGAATGGCACGGCAGTGAGTTATGCAGGGAGTCTCAGCGATGTAACCATCACGCCTGCTGATTATTATGATGTAACTGTCGGATTAAATTGGAAAGCGGCGAGATCCTTAAAACTCAAAGCAAAATTCTTGCAGAAATTGAGTATACGTCCAAACATTCGCTACGACAGAGTAGATGCTTACCGTTCGGCAGCCTATCGACCATTTGCTGATCATAAAGATCAAATTCTGTTTTCTCTTGATTTCTTGCTACCGTTCTAATTCTGCTTTGTGTCTGTGACAACAGATCACATCATCAAAAAAACCTCCAGCTAAAGCTGGAGGTATCAAAAAATAGCGATGAAGACTTAGATTGCAAGGGCATTATCAAAATGACAAGGTATTACTGTATTGCTGATTCATCCAACTTAATTTTCGCTTTATTGAATTGTCTATCTTGATCTGTCGCTGACATTTTCTTGTGCAATTCCACTTGCTCCAAATCCTCAGCTAATTCCTCCTTGTATTCGCGAATATTGGCATGCAGATGTGAATTAAGATCCTGACCTTGTCTGCCATAGGTATAAGGATGCGCTTCATATTTGTCCAGTTCGTGCTGAGAGGCTTCCAATTTCTCAGATACTGTTTTTGCCAAACTTTCATAATAATTTGCCACTGCTGCATGATCGTCTGGATTAATATTGCTGGGAACTGCGGGCGCTTCGGCGAGTACTGCTGACGCAGAAAGACCAAACAGCAAAGAAGCGATAACTTTTAATTTCAGTGCTTTCATTGTAATTTCCTCCATAAAATAAAAAATTCAGTGTTGCCATCTTAACGAAGGCAACACTGAATGACTATTGGGGAAACTCTGGTTTTTGGCTAAGGGAATCCATTAGATTGTTTTTATTACATGATATTAGATGAACGGATTGTGGGTGTGCCTCGCAGATCATCGAAATGGTATTTTTCCAGCAATTTCGGTGTTAAAGATGGGCTCAAAGAAATCTATCCTGAGATACTGGATCGCTTATGAAATGTTCTGATGATTGATTTTCTCAACATCGGATCAATCCGCAATCATTTGTGCCACTTCGAGAATGCGTGAATACGAATGTAGCCTGAACTGGGACTGATCTCGTCATTGACTTAGATGCCGAGCATAGCATTACAGCGAATGATTTTCTGTCTAGCTCGTTGGCTTTGGCGGAAGCCCTGTCTACGATACCGAATTTGATGTAATTTATAAAATATCCATTAGGATATAGATCTAGCGTGTTGATAAAACCAAGACCGATCTGTAGTACGTTGTATTAAATTGGCAGACGGATATAATGGGCTTTTCAAGCAAACAGGAATCTAGTCATGGCTAAATTAACTGATGTTACTGGAATTGGTCCCGCCACAGTCAAACTGCTATCTGAACACAATATCAAAACAGTCGAAGCGCTAGCTTCAATCAGTCTGGCAGAATTGCAGAAAATACCGGGGATGAGTGGTGATATACGCGCACGTGCAGTCAAGAAAGCAGCGGCGGATTGTTTGCGGAGTAAGGTGACCAAGGAATTAAGCACGCCAGCCAATAAGGTACAGACAACCGTTAAAAAAGTTGCGATTAAAAAGACTGTGGCTAAGCAGCCTGTTAATCAGGTTGAGGCAGATGAAGTGAAGGACATGGACAAGAAAAAGAAAAAAAAGGACGACAAGAAAGAAGAAAAAAAAGATAAGAAAAAGAAGGATAAGAACAAAAAGAAAGATAAAGATAAAAACAAAAACAAAAAGAAGTCATAGCTAAAACAAGTATGCTGATGGAATGATGAGAAGATAAGTAACTAAACTGAAATACTTATCAAGTTTTGGGTATTTTTTATTTTTTTGATTCAGGCAAATAAGCCTTTTTTTGAAAGCTTACTGGAATTTTGATAAATCTTTGGGTCTGATCAAGTATTGCAACTGCGCCTGAAGTGGATTTGCCGAAATGGCGGCATTGCCGTAATCAAGTATGGCGATCGCGGCGGTAGTCAGAAGCTTGCCGGAGCTGCTGACAGGTGGCGGGTCTTTGGATAGATAACAGAGTAATTGATCAAGCCCTGGATTATGACCAATGATTAGTAACGTATGAATTCCTTCGCTGTGTTGATTGACAAGGGAGCGCAAGTTGTTCAATGATGCCTCATAAATCCCGGTTTCCCAAAGAATACTATTCTGGGGTATGCCCAGTTCCTTTGATACCAATTGGCAGGTTTGTTTTGCGCGCAAAGCAGGTGAACAAATGATTCGGTCTATGGGATATTGCTTCTGCTTCAGCCAGTTGCTCATAAGTTTCGCAGCTTTTCTCCCGCGAGCTGTCAAAGGCCGATCGAAATCAGACCTATCTACTTCAGACCAGTCTGATTTTGCATGCCGCATGATGATCAGCTGATGTTCTTGCATGAATCTGTTATAAAATTCCTTTGTTGACTCACATATTAACATTTCTATGACACCAACCATGGACGAATCCTACGCCGCTGTTGATTTAGGCTCAAACAGTTTTCACATGATTGTTGCTAATTTGGTGGATGGACGCCTACAAATCATCGATCGTATGAAAGAGATGGTCAGGTTGGCAGCAGGATTAAATAACAAGCAGGAGTTGTCGGAAGAATCCATGCAGCAGGCGCTTGAGTGCTTGCAGCGATTTGGACAGCGCATCCGGGATATTCCTCACATGAATGTTCGCGCTGTGGGGACCAATACACTGCGTCAGGCACGAAATGGCGGGGATTTTTTGTCGCAAGCCTATAGCGCGCTGGGTCATCCGATCGAGATCATCGCGGGGCGCGAAGAAGCCAGGCTTATCTATTCCGGTGTTGCGCACAGCTTATACGATGAAGTCAATAAGCGTCTGGTTGTTGATATCGGCGGGGGCAGTACGGAAGTAATCATTGGCTGTGGGTTTGATACGTACTATACCGATAGCCTGTATATGGGATGCGTCAATGTGCAGCAGCGCTTTTTCGAGGATGGCAAGATAAAAGCCAAGAAAATGCGTAAGGCAGTATTGTTTGCGATGCAGGAACTGGAGTCGATCGAAACGACCTATAAGAAAATGGGTTGGGACCATGCGCTGGGATCTTCCGGAACCATTATGACCATACGGGATGTGGTACAAGCGCAAGGCTGGTGTGATACGGGAATCACAGCCTCGGCACTGACACGGCTAACTGAATCACTCACTGCTATTGGCGACAGCGCATTGATCAACTTTGAAGGTTTATCCGAACGCAGAAAACCTGTATTCGCCAGTGGTGTGGCGATATTGTGCGGGGTTTTTGAAGCCCTGAATCTGGATAAGATGGCTATATCGGAAGGTGCGTTGCGCGAAGGTTTGTTGTATGACCTGATTGGCCGGGTACACGATGAGGATATCCGAGACAAAACTATTATGGTTGTCGCGCAAAGATACAGTGTTGATATGGAGCAGGCGGATCGAGTGAGGGCGACGGCTGAGAACTTTTTTCATCAGGTTAGATTTGATTGGGAATTGGATGAGAAAATGGACCTGAAATTACTAGTGTGGGGGGCGCTTATTCACGAAATCGGTCTGTCGGTCGCGCATAACCAGTATCACCGGCATGGCGCCTATTTAACGGCTAATTCGGATCTGGCAGGCTTTTCCCGCCAAGAGCAAATCAAGCTGGCAATGCTGGTTCGAAGTCATCGCAGGAAGTTTCCACTGGAAGAATTCGAGCCCATAACCCCGTCTAGAAGGGTTTCGATTATGAGGCTTTGTGTTTTGCTGAGATTAGCTGTCGTTCTGCACAGAAGCCGATCCAATAGCAATCTTCCAAAAATACGTATCAATGTGAACAAAAACAGAATTAATCTGGATTTTCCGCCAGACTGGCTGGATAAACATCCTTTAACACTCGTTGATTTAGGTACTGAGCAAGATTTTTTACAGGTTGCTGATATTAAATTGATAGTCAATTAAGACAAATCGCAATAATGCTCCAGCAGCAGATGTTGTGCCGAACGGGGTTTAGCAGCTCCTGGTTTTAAACGTTTATACGAACCATCACTTTGCAGTACCCAGGCTTGCGTGTTGTCCGAGAGATAACTTAATAATCCATATTTAATTACGGTGTCACTGGTGCGTTTTTCTTCGATTGGGAAACACACTTCCACCCGGTAATGTAAATTGCGCGTCATCCAGTCAGCACTGGAGCAAAATACCAATTCTTCACCGCTGTTATGGAAATAATAAACGCGGGTATGTTCCAGAAAGCGGCCTACGATGGAACGTACATTAATATTTTCCGAAATACCCTTGATTCCTGGGCGCAAGCAGCAAACGCCGCGGATGATCAGATCGATTTTGACGCCGGCCTGCGAAGCCTTATATAGTGCGGCGATGATTTCTGGGTCAACCAGTGCATTCATTTTGGCAATAATCCAGCCTTTTTTTCCTGCATTCACAGCGCTGATTTCTTTCTCGATATAGTTGAGTATGCCCTTGTGTAGTGTGAAAGGTGATTGTAAAAGCTTTTTCAATTTACCCGCCCGGCCCAGGCCCGTTAGCTGATGAAACATTTTGTTTACATCTTCTCCGATCGCTTTGTCACAAGTCAGTAGACCGTAGTCAGTATATAAGCGCGCAGTTCGCGCATGATAGTTACCCGTTCCCAAATGGACATAGCGGCGCAAGGTGCGGCTTTCCCGTCTGACGACCAGGATCATTTTGGCATGGGTTTTATAATTCACTACGCCATATACCACATGCGCCCCAGCCTGCTGTAATTCACTGGCCAGTTCGATATTGGCTTCTTCGTCGAATCGTGCCCGCAACTCAATTACCACAGTGACTTCCTTGCCGGCACGCGCTGCAATTTTTAATATTTCAACGACTGCTGAATCAATGCCGGTACGGTAAAGCGTCTGCTTGATTGATAGTACATTGGGATCAGCTGCAGCCTGCCGCAGAAAATCGATAACCGGCGCAAACGATTGAAATGGATGATGCAGCAAGATGTCGCCATTGTGCAGCGCATCAAAAATATTGGTATTTTTGAGCAAACGCTTGGGTATGTCTGGTGTGAATCCAGTAAATTTTAATTCGGGGCGATCAACCAAATCACAAATCGTGAGCAAGCGCCCCAGATTGACAGGCCCTGCGACCTGATACAGATCGCTTGGTTGTAATCCGAATTTTTGTAACAAGAAGCTGCTGAGATTGTCCGGGCAATTATCTGCAACTTCCAGGCGCACGGCATCACTGAATCGCCGCGAAGGCAATTCACCTTCAAGGGCGCGCAGCAGATCGTCAATTTCTTCATCATCGATAAACAAATCACTATCACGAGTCACTTTGAATTGATAGCAACCGGTTGCATTCATGCCAGGAAACAGATCACTCACATGCGCATGAATGATCGATGACAACATGACAAAATCATGATTCCCGCCACTATATTTTGGCGGAATCTGAACAATCCTGGGCAATGAACGCGGTGCTTGCACAATGGCCAGCCCTGAATCACGCCCAAAGGCGTCTTTTCCCTCCAGCGATATAATGAAATAGAGATTTTTGTTCAAAACTTTGGGGAAAGGGTGCGCAGGATCCAAACCAATCGGGCTGAGCACAGGTAAAACTTCATCCTTGAAGTAGCGATGCACCCAGCGGCTGAGCAAGGGTTTCCACTGCGTGCGGCGCAGCAATCGTATTTTATCCTTGGCCAGCGCGGGTATGATCATGTCATTCCATACGCTGTATTGCTCTTCCACAAACAAATGTGCTGTTTCACTGACGCGTGCCAGTACTTCTGCCGGTGACAGATTGTCTGCCCCCGTTTGCACAGAGCTGTATTTGACTTGTTGTTTCAAACCGGCGACGCGGATTTCGAAGAACTCATCCAAATTGGTGCTGGCAATGCATAAAAAACGAAGCCTTTCCAGCAGCGGCAAGCTGTCATCCTTGGCTTGTTCGATAACGCGCCGGTTAAATTCCAGCAGACTCAGCTCGCGATTGATATAAAGCGTAGGATTTTTGAGGTCAATGGTATCCATCAATGGTAACTGTGCTCAGAAAAATTGGTATTTGTTGCGGGCCGGTCAATTTCCGCTTAAGAGCGATCAACAGGGAAATATAAAACAAGCTGCATTCTAGCCTAGTTTGCTCGGGATTGAGCCTTTACTTGGGTGTCAGCTTCAACAGCTTGCCGTTTTCTTCGTCCGTCAATAAATATAACGCGCCATCCGGGCCTTGTTCCACATCGCGGAAGCGTAGCGTATTGGTTAATAACCGCTCTTCGCCGATAATTTTTTTATCGGCGATTGTCAAGCGGACTAATTGCCGGCCCGCCAAGGTGCCGGTAAACAGGCTGCCACGCCACCCCGGAAACAGTTTGTCGGTATAGAACACCATCCCGGAGGGGGCGATCGAGGGCGTCCAGTAATAAATGGGCTCTTCAAAACCTTGTTCGGTATGTTCATCTTTGATCGGCACACCACTGTAATGCGAGCCGTAGTTGGCCTTGGGCCAGCCGTAATTTTTGCCGGGCTGCGGAATATTGATCTCATCGCCACCCTTGGGGCCATGTTCATGAATCCACAACGCGCCGGTTTGGGGATGGATCGCAGCCCCTTGCACACTGCGATGACCGTACGACCAGATTTCCGGCTTGGCTTGTGGATTATTGACGAAAGGATTATCGGCGGGCACTGAACCATCGGGGCGGATACGGACTATTTTGCCGATATGGTTGCTCAAATTCTGCGCTTCTTCCATGTAATCGCCGCGGTCGCCCAAGGTGATGAAAAGGTTGCCATCAGGTGCAAAGGCTAGGCGTGAACCAAAATGCACCGGGCCTTCCGTTTTTGGCAACTGGCGGAAAATCACTTGCAAATTTTCCAGAGCGCCATTCTTCAGCTCGGCTCTGGCAACCGCAGTACCGGCTTTTGATCCTTCCGGTTCAGCATAAGACAAATAAATCAGGCGGTTTTTGGAAAATTCCGGATCCAACGCAACATCCAGCAAGCCGCCTTGCTGCTGGAAAAAAACAGTGGGCACACCTTTAATGGGTTCCGACACACGCCCATCCGGCGTGATAATGCGCAATTGGCCAATTTTTTCGGTTACCAATACATTGCCATCCGGCATAAAGGCCATACCCCAGGGAAATTGCAATCCACTGGCAATTAATCGAACCTCAAATTCTGTTTGAATGCGCTGGGCTTGTGCAAAGAATGGAAAGAAATAGCTGCTGCATAGCGTTATTAGTACAAGAAACTTTAAAACCGAGAGCGTATGGATCATTTGATTTTCCTTCCCACAGATCATAGAACAATGCGTGTCAATGTATCATTCCTGTTGGCTGGTCTCAATACTTGTTAAGCATCTCCTCTTTATTTGATGAAATGCCACAAGGCCACGCAGTGACAAGTCGATGCTGGAACGCCCCTGCTTATATTATGACTTCTTACTTAAAGTGCCGTCCCGTCCAGTGGTGGCTGCTCGGCATCCAGCCGAAGGATGTTTTCGGTGGTAACGCGTGCGATTTCACCGAGGGCTTCTCGCGTGAGAAATGCCTGGTGCGAGGTGATGAGTACATTGGGAAAGGTGAGCAGGAGGTTGAGTTCGTCGTCTTGCAACAGATGTTCGGAATGGTCTTCAAAGAAAACACCTTCTTCTTCCTCGTAGACATCAAGAGCGACGCCGCCGAGGTGACCTGTTTTGAGCGCATCGAGAAGCGCGGTAGTGTCGATGAGCTTGCCGCGGCTGGTGTTGATGAGATAGGCGCCGTGTTTCATCTGCTGGATAGTGTCGCGATGGAAGAAATGGAAGGTCTCCGGGGTAAGCGGGAGATGTAGGGAAATGATGTCGCTGTTTTGCAGTAAAGCGGTCAGGGAAGTGTATTCAATGCCATGCTGGGCGGCCCAATCTGCGGTCGGAATGAGATCGTGGGCGATGACGCGGCAATCGAAGCCGCGAAAGATCTGGGCGGTGATGCGACCGATCTTGCCCGTACCAATAATGCCCACGGTCTTACCGGCAAGATCGAAGCCGACCAGTCCATTGAGTGAAAAGTTGTGCTCACGGACGCGGTTATAGGCGCGGTGGATGTGGCGGTTGAGAGTAAGTAGCAAGCCGATGGCGTGTTCCGCGACGGCGTGGGGCGAATAGGCCGGTACGCGTACTACCGCGATGCCGAATTCCTGAGCAGTCTTAAGGTCGACGTTGTTGAACCCGGCACAGCGCAGTGCAATGAGTTTTACGCCGCCTTTAGCAAGTCCGGCGATACAGGCGCGATCGACGTGGTCGTTTACAAAGATGCACACCACGCGCATCCCGTCGGCGGTGGCAGCGGTTTGCGCACTGAGGCGGAATTCATGAAACTGCCAAGCAATGCGCTCGTGGCCCAAGGCACGGTCGAAGTATTCGCGGTCATAAGGCTTCGCGTCGTAAAGTGCGGCGTCAATCATATTAGATTTCCTTCTTGCAATCCGGTGGGTTATGGCCAAGGCAAATCTATTCTAACTCTAATTTTCCAACAGGATTACCATAATAAAAAATAGAGCGAACAATATTGCAATTTAACTTTTTGTTAAATAATGAAAAATACTGGAAGAATGAATCCGCCTTGTTGGTCATGCGCTATTAATTGCATCCAACAACGATTGGGTTGTTCTGCGCAAGAATAAAGAACAAGAATTCTTGATTCTAGATCCCTTTGGTTTGACGTTGATGCTCCAGTGACTGTTCGGTCTTCGCCATCGTGGTTTCCACTTTACCTCACGTCTCGCCGCATCGCGGCCGAAGGCCGATTACTACGTTCATTTTATATTGGAAGAGACTGTGGATCTAACTAAGTCTGATATGATGACAGCCAAATCGGTCAATTAGCTTAAAACATAGGGAATGACATGAACACTAGAGTATTAAATTTCTTTGTGACGTATTATATTACGTCATTTCGGACGTCTAATTGTAGTTAGGTCTCTAGAGAGAATCACCTTGGGCATTCACGCAGCGTCAGGAAAGCTTCACTGGAACTACTTTCTAGCGTTAGAACGAGATCTCGATGTTGTTTCGCGCTACATAGAGTTCTGCGAACCGAACTTCAGCGTCTATTCAATAGAGCTAGCGCATCTTCTGTTCGCGGCCGCCTCTGAAGTCGACATCGTTGCCAAGCTCCTTAGCGAGCGGGTCGCGCCTGCGATGCCACGCGGAAACATCAACGAATACAAGGCGGTGCTTCTGTCGGCCATCCCCGACCTCCCGACAGCTGAAGTCTTCGTATCTCGCTATGGACTGTCGTTCAAACCCTGGTTAAACTGGGCGGGGACAGACAATCCTGTTTGGTGGCGCAGCTACAACAACGTCAAGCACGAGCGAGACGCCTATTTTCAAGAGGCCACCCTCAAGAACTCGCTGGACGCGCTTGGAGCACTTTTGCTTCTTACGTTCCACCTGTATTCACGCGTTCTGGCCGTCCCGCCAGAAGTCTTGCTTGCCCCAAAGGACGCTAATGGCCAGCTAGATCCGCCATCGGCGCTGATGCGTCTAGATGAAAGTCTCTACTACTCGCCTCTGATCGTATGAGTGTTCGTCCAGCTAGGTCTAACCATTCCTTCAAGCGGACCCCGCCTTCGGCGGTCCGCTTAAGTCAAACTTTAGGCCTTAGATGACGTCCGACGAACATGTCCTCTCCCTTGGCAAGCTTCTGGGAAACATCCATGTGCTTGAGATGTCTTTGCGTGTTTTTCTAATGAACAGACCTGGCGCGAGAGTTGTGCACGAAGTATACAGCACCGATTTGTTGAATCTACCTGCTGGATCAGAGCTACCTGAGAGCGACTTCACCTCGTTTGCTTATCTCAGTGAGCTAGTAGATCGGTTCAATGAGGTGGCCGTAAGTGATGAAGCACCTACGATCGATCAACGCGTGGTTGAAGTTCGGAATACCCTCATGCATGGCTGCGTTCTTGGCTCCATAAACGAATTCCCTGTTCACATTCTTAAGTTCTCCAAGCCATTATCTGGCAGAGTCTGTGTCACGATAAACGAGAGGATGACTACCGAGTGGTTTGCGCAGCAGAACAGGTTGGTCTATTCTGCGGTTCAAACGGTCGCCGAGTGCCTTGCTGCCAAGGCCTGAGGCCTCTCGGTCAACCGGGCCCCGCCTGCAAGCTGCGCTCGAAGGTTCCCTCCATGTGCTGCGCGCTCCGCTGGCCAGTTACCTCAAACGTTGGACCACTCATGACTAGAGGAAGATGCATTCGTTGACGCGCCAGACTCTTGAAAAATTTCAGGTTCTCGTCTACCTCACGGCTATCGGTTGCGGTTTGACTGTCGGTATTCTTCTGCCGGGCTGGGTAGGCATATTTGATACGCTACTCTGGCCCATCCTTGCCCTGCTTCTCTATACAACTTTTACGCAAGTACCGTTGGTGCATCTGCGACAAGCAATATCCGATACCCGTTTCTTAAAATCAGCAGTTATCGGCAATTTTCTGCTGATACCAGCGCTCGTCTGGGGCACCATGTATTTCCTGCCAATCGATCCGGCAATTCGGCTTGGTATTCTGCTAGTTCTGCTCGTGCCGTGTACCGACTGGTTTGTCACGTTCACTCACTTGGGTGGTGGTGATACGAAGTATGCCATCGCATTCTCTCCAATCAGTCTGCTCCTTCAAATCGCCTTTCTGCCGTTTTATCTCTGGCTATTCCTCGGAGAAACCTTCGTGGTCACTGTGGCGCGGCAAGAAATGATTGCAGCGTTTGCCGGCCTCATTGTGTTGCCACTGATGGGGGCTTTCATTACGGAAAAGTGGGTGGAGAAAACACCTGGCAAGGTAGAATTGCTCGATAATTTGGCTTGGCTACCTGTACCGTTTCTTGGTTTGGTGGTTTTCATTATTGCAGCGACACAAGTGAATCTAGTCACTGCGTCTTTCGGTATCCTTGGTCAGTTGCTTTTAGTCTTTGTCGGTTTTCTAGTCATTGCGGGACTGTCAGCGCGTGCGCTCGCCCATTTTTTTGGGTTGCCTACCTCGCAGGGTCGCGTATTGGCATTTAGCTTGGGCACAAGAAATTCTTTTGTGGTGCTGCCACTTGCTCTTGCATTGCCGCCTTCATACGATCTGGCTGTAGTCGCGATAGTTTTTCAGTCGTTGGTTGAGCTTCTCGGGATGGTGGTTTACCTGTGGTGGGTGCCAAAAAAACTCTTCCCGCAACCAAACGAAAGCCCAATGGAGCGCTCGGGGTCTAACGAATAAGTCCAAATTTCGTCACAATACTTTTTTGCTTGCGCCTTGTTTTGTTTAGAACTTTGAATTTTTAGAAGCACCCTAAATTTAATCCAATATCAATCATCTGATTCCAAAGATCTGCCCTAGAATCATGGCTCGGAAAGTAGCTTCACACATGTCATCAGGGGATTGCCGATAGCGTACGCAATACGTATTCTGCTGTAGGGCGGGGTGCAAGCTGGTTATCAAACATGACTGCATTGAGAGCGCCCAATTCGCGTGCTTTCTCTGGATGTGTTGCAAGATGGATCGCATGCTCCACTATTTCATCCGGATTTGTAAAAGAAAATTGTTCTTTCAGATGGGGGTAAGTGACTAGTAATTCCGGATTGTTCATTAATGGTTCGCCAATGACCGCGACACCGAGCGCCATGGCTAAGCCAAACTTGGATGAAATGCAGCCGGAAATGCCTTGTGTGTAAATAACGACTTTAGTACGTGCCAGTTTTTCGAGATATTCTGCTTGACTAAGGTACGGATGAAATACTGCCGCATATTTTTCTGGCAGTGACTCATGATTTGTGAAACCGATTACTTTATTGAGTGTGGGTATGCATGCAAGTTTTTTTATGATTTTGTAGCGATGCTCCATGACCACTTCATGCGGAGGGACCTTGCGAAAACTGGTTACAAAGAAAATATCGATATCCTTATGAACCGTGCGATGTGCGAGGATTTTTTCGAGTGGCTGGAAATTTTTATGATCACGCAGACGCCATTTTGCATCAGCTAAGTGGCTATCATAAAGTTGACTGTAACCTAAACCTGGTTTAAATCCGAACCAAACGGAAGGAAGTACCAATTTGCGGCTAAGAGTCAAGAATGATTTTAACCGTAGCGGGAAGAATTGAGATATGTTGCGAATTTTCTCGTGAAATACTTTCAGTGCAGGGTTACGCGCGATTTCATCTGGATTATAGTTAACCTTAAAATAGACATCCACGCATTGCAATAGTGGCAGGTGATATCCGCCGGAATAGTTTTTAGCATTTACAGAGTTGGCATCGTGCGTATCGATACAAAAGTACCAGTCGTTATCACCCTGCCGAAGCTTAAAAAGAGCCATTGTAAATAATAAGTGCTGCCAACTGGTATTCTGAATAGCCGGTTTTAAACGCATTGGGAGTATGTGAGTAACATTGACTTGCAGTTTGTCGTCGCTTTCCAGTTCCTTAAAGCCATGCAGATAATAGCCGGCATAATAAGCTCTTGAGGTATCGTAGAAAGTAAGATGAGGCTTGGTCATGTCGAGTAATTCATCTGAAGTAAAGCAGGGAATGGGGAAGTATTGTTCATACAGTCCATTCGGTTACTTTTTCCCGTAGAGACAACAGGGCGGCAGCCTGCTTGTCAGAGCCAGCTTGATACCATTGATCGAGTGCTGCACGTGCAGCACTGATTTCATGGGTAAGATTGAGTGCGCGAAAATCCGGAGTATAAAATACCCGTGCGACCAATGCTCGTGTTGCCCCTAGACGAGGATATTGAGCGTATATCAAATCTCCCGGTATCGGCAAACGGCTATCGTTAACCCGTCCGATACCCGCAAAACCAAATGGTATTTCTTTGCTTAGTACGATATCTGCAAGCATGTCCAGAAGGCCGGAGGTAAGCACTTCGAAATGATTGGATAGTTTCATGTCCAGATAAAGGTCATTCAGCCCGAAGTGGATTTCATCAATACCCGGAAGTTTGGTAATTTCCTGCAATCGCATTGCAGCAGCTGCTGTTTCGACAAGTAGGGAAACAAGTGCGCGGCCTTGCACAAGCTCAATAAAGGTAGCAGCTTCTTTCACAGTGCGAAACATGGGCAACATTAGAACACTGACGCCTTGATCGATCAAATAATTGATTTCATCACGGGAGCCAGCGTGTATTGGATTGGTGCGCGTGAATAATGCAGCATGTGTTAATTTGTCTCGGATAGTTGGGAGTTCTTGCAGCTGATGATTTGAAATCCATGCTTTACTGGAATCTTGGCGATTTTCTTTACCAATTCTCTCCAGATCGAGGCCAATCCGATTGATGCCTGCAGCATCTCCAGCTTGCGCTAGATCTGGATCATTGGTAAATAATGTCAGAATAAAATCATTGCCATAGTTCATCAGACTTGCCCCAATTTGAAAATTATCAGAATTATCGGCAAGCTATGACCAGAGCTTTAAATATTAGAACCGGTAAGGAATCTTGTCGGTATTTAATGGCAATCGCCACTCATCTGGATCTTCATAGGCATAGGGGCGATCAAAGTAATTAATGAAGCTACTGTCGGAGTTCTCCATATTCTGCAAGCCATGCCAGATTCCCGGTGGAATAGTGATTAATGTAGGTCGCAGACGACTTAGAAGAAAGACATTGACATCACCGCGCGTAGTCGATTCAGGGCGGTCATCATACAACACAAGTTTGATCGATCCGTTGGTTACGAAAATAGTATCCGTCTGATATTCATGCACGTGCCACGCACTGATAGCTTTGGCGCGCAGAGTGGCATGAATGATATGGCGTATCTGATCAGGGCCAATCGGCCACTCCGGCCGGTAGATCTCGGTTGTGATGCCATTACTTGTAATGATGTTGGATGTCTCTTTGGGTGCTATACCGTCAAGAAGAGTACGCGTGAGCTTACCATCCGCGGTGGCTGTTTGTTTGTCTTTTTTCGCATCTTTCAGCATTATTATTCATTCTCTTTAATAGGTTAGGGAACATCAATAATTAGAGAAATGAGCATCATAGTTTAATTCGCATTTTCTAGTTATCTCTATGTGCAATGTATCTCAAAACGCCACAATGCGAAAACGTATTCCACCAAACACGTTAAGCGGTGGGCCGGGTTCATAGTAGCGACCTAGAGCTGCATTGATACGAGTATTTGCATTATATTGTGAATCAAACAAGTTGTTAATACCAATAAATACAGAGCCTTCGATTCCATTGCGTTTCAGTTCCCAGCCTGCCAATAACTGCCCGAGGTTATAAGCCGGATTGGTGGCGGTATTGACGTCATTGACGTAAAACTCACCGACACGATGCACATGGACTTGCCCGAAGAAACCGAACGGGTGCGAATAGCGCACTAATCCTTCCCAGCGATGTGCGGGAATGCCGGGAAAGCTATTGCCTTTCAGACTAACATCGTTGACCACATATTTCTCGAATTCAAAATCCGAATACGTGTAGCTGACTTCCCCACGCAGTCCTTTCCATTCCGGCGTAGCGAGACGTGTTTCCACGCCGATCCGGCGCGATTGCCCGGCGTTGCGGAAAAACGCCCGGCCCGGTGAGGAGGGCAATTCAAACGGCGTAATCTCATCCCAAGTGCGGATAAAAAATATTGCCGTGTCGTATTGAAATCCAGCCGTGTTGCCGCGAAAGCCGAGTTCGTTGCTGAGCGAGGTTTGTGCATTCAGATTGGGGTTGAATCCGCCTCTTCCGGCGGGGTTGTTGAGCAGCTCGGTCGTGGTCGGTGCTTCAAACACGGAAGCGACATGCGTATAAATCTGCTGCTGATCGGTCAGGTGATACACCAGCCCGGCCGAGCCACTGGCTTGCGACACCGTTCTGGAGCCGGATTGGTTGCCATCGGTTCTGAATTGATCCTTGACTTGATAATTCAGCCAATCCCACCGGCCACCAATGACCAGATCCAGTTTGTCTTTGATATTCCATTCGTTGCGGAAAAACGGCCCGGTGCTTTGCACGCGCTCGATCTGACTCAGATTCAATGCGCTGCGCACACCGAAATTGTTGTTAAAGCGCTGGCGGTCATCGTTTTGTATGCCGTAATCCACACCCGCCAGAAAACGGTTAGGCCGGTTAAATAAAATGTGATCGTTAACAAACTGTACCATCAGTCCGCCTACCCAACGATCAAACTGCACCTGCCCACCGTCGAAAAACGCCTGACGGCTTTGAAAATCACGATGCAGCAGATGTGTGGTTATGCTGAATTCTTTGCCAGCAGACGGTCTGTGACGGAAACGCGCGCCCATTTCCTCCTGCCGGATTTCCTCACCGGCGTTGTACTGCACGTTGCGCGCCGAAGCTTGCCGGGGATTGGCCTGTGCTTCTGCGCTGGTCAGAGCACCAGGATCTTTCGACAGCGGTGAATAAAATTCGCGGAACACCAGCATCAAGTCCGAATCGTCGCTCGTTTTGAAATTTAGTTTGGCTTGTGAAAACGTATTTTGCATCGCGCTGTGGTCGCGCCAGCCATCTTGTTGTGTATGGGAACCATACAAACTGTAACCGAAATTCCCTTGCCGCCCGCCCATGAATAATTCCGATTTCAGGTAACCATACTGACCAAACACCTGGCGCGGCATGACGACAAGCTTTTCCGGCGGTGCTTCGCGTGTGGTGATGTCGATCATGCCGCCGGATGCATTGCCGTACAGCGCAGCGGAAGGCCCACGCACAATATCCATACGCTCGATCAACGAAGGATCAATCGAATCCAACTGCGTTTGCCCATCCGGCAACGTGGCCGGAATGCCGTCGACGCGCATCTGAATGCCGCGCACCCCAAACGGCGAGCGCGCGCCAAACCCGCGAATCGCGATGCGCACATCCTGGGTGAAGTTAAACTGATTCTGAAAGAAAACCCCTGGCGTGCCGTGCGCGAACTCATCCAATGTTGCGCCGGGTTGGTAGTTATGTTGCGGATTGCGCGTGATTTGCGTGATGCTGTTCGGAATCTGCGCTGGTGCGCGTTCGCTGCGGGTAGCGGTGATGTTGATGGAATCAAGAGTGACGGGTTTCGGTGTTTCAGGTTTTTGTGCCCAGGCGGAGAATGTAATGGCAATGGAACCGGTCAGGGCGATTAAATGCCGAATAATCCAGCGTAACCGGGAAAAACAACCTAAAAAAGAATGTGCAGTAGGAATGAAAAACATGGAGCAAGTGTACCATTCCGCCCATCAACGTTAAATTACCGGATCACTGTGCTTGAGTTTTGATGTGATGAAAGTTATCGTGCTGATAATACGAAATGAAGCGGTGAATCAATTATGATGAGTTGGATTTAATCGGAAAATCCATGTAAAAATCTGATGGGTCATTGAGTAGTGTATCAAATAATGAAAATTCAAATCTATTTGACTTCGGGTGGTTGATTGGTCGATTATTCGTGTTAAAGAACAATCGCCCGGTCATTTTTATTGGCCGGATATCGACGTGGATCTTACGATCGAATCCATCGAGCACCCGGAAAGGTTTCCGTTGAAATAAAAAATCAATAATAAAATCAATACCAGAGAGAATGGATGAACCTCTTAATTCAACATAGTGGTTAGTTATCGCGAAACCTCCAAAAATCGCATTATCCTGCTAGGTGCCAGTAATCTGGCGTTATCCCTACGCTTAGTTACCCATCTGATGCAGCAGCGGTTTGGCGGGCCGAGCGAGATTTTGGTGGCTGTCGGACATGGGCGTGCGTATGGATTGGCTAATCAAGTTCTACTGCGTGGGTTGCCGGGGATTGCTGCGAGTGGATTATGGCCGCAGCTTGCTACGGCCGAACCATGTCCGGCGGTTGCATTGTTGACGGATATTGGCAATGATATTTTGTTCGGATCGCCCCCTGAGCAGATTTTGCGATCGGTGGGTTGGTGCATTGAGCAGTTGCAGAAACAGTCTGTGCGGGTTGTGGTGAATAACTTGCCGATGGCTTCGATTGAAGATCTGTCCGAGCGGCGTTACACATTCTATCGCAATATTTTTTATCCGTTCTGCCGATTCCCCCGAAGTGAAACCGTGAGCCGTGTTCGAGCCGTGTATCAAGGATTGATTGATATGGCATCGCGCCGGAATTTTACGTTATATGAGCAGGAGCCGGTTTGGTTTGGGCCGGATGGCATTCATGTGCATTACTGGAAACGGCGAGCATTTTATCGGGCTATTCTAGAGCAGTTACCATTGCTCAGTGATAGGCAAGGGGGGGGTGAATCTCCGGATCAGGTGCCGTCCATGGTTCGGCAGGCTCACTACGAACGGGATCCACATCTTGTTGTTCGCCCTGAATTTGCCGAAGGGTTGAATCACAGTTCCCATTTGATCAGCGAGAAATGGTTGCTAACCTGGCAACAGCGGCCGCAATTTGCTTATAAGACGGTAATGGGACGAGAAATACATTGCCAGCAACCGAGCGGCCGGTTAGCGGATGGCACAACGATCTTCAAGTACTGATACGTATTGATCGCGATCAGCGTGTTTGACAGCCCATTCGCTTATATCTGCGAGCATTCGCAGTTCACGTAGTACGCTGGCGTTGGGGTAATTGACAACAGTATTGGGTGTTGGTATAACTGCCAACATGAAATCTATCGAACTACTTCGACAGCGCATAGTATTGGCTGAGAACAAATTCGCCGAGCTCGTGCTTTGGCGACTTACCCAGCCGTTGGCAGAATCTGAACATACTTTTAAGTACCGTCTTGCCTATGTGGTTAATGGGGAATGTGTTCTTCGGTATGATAACGAGGCAGGGAAAGGCGATCATCGGCATTGGGGTGAGAAGGAATCCGAGTACACGTTCTCTACCCCAGAAAAGTTATTGGTAGATTTTCAACATGATATCGAGAGGTGGAATTATGAAAACAGTGATTCTTGACGTTCGAGATCCAAAGGAAGCGATGGCTGACTTTGCCCAAGCCTGGAATTCGAATAAGCAACAAAAATCGGATCGAATCAGTTTTGCATCACCAGAATTACTGTGGAAAGTGTTGACCGCAAAACGTTGGGAGCTTTTGAAAGCGCTTTGCGGTGCGGGTCCAATTTCAATTCGAGAGGTTGCGCGGCGTGTAGAACGTGACGTTAAAGGTGTGCACGGAGATGTTGTCGCGCTTCTTGAGGCGGGTCTGCTCGATCGCACTAAAGAGGGTGCGATTGAGTTTCCTTATGAGGCCGTGAAGATCGAATTCCTGTTGCGAGCAGCTTAGTTTTAGTATTGGCACAGGGAAGTAGCCAAACAATGCGCCTAACTAGAATTCATCTTGTTGAATTGATCAACGATAGCGTTGCAATGGCACTCAAAGCTGTGGAAATTTCACCTGCGGCTAAGAGCCGATCTTGAAGCAAACCCGAAACTGTTAATTCATGGGAACAAGTCGATTTGCACCTTAATGATGATACTGGCCTTCCATCAGATATTTCCTTTTTATGAGCAGTTACCGACCGAGCCACGAGGGCGATATGTGCCGCTAAATGGTGCTCGCTTATTTGGCAGGGCGAGAATTCTGATAAGCCTGTTTCTGATGTTGGTGGTGTTATCCGGCTGTGTGCATCAGAAATTTGTCAGTGAACCTTATCCTCGCTGGGGGGATGAAAGCAGTATTTCTCAATCGGGTGGTAATGTACCGCTGATCCTGCGGACGCTTGTTCCGCCAGAGCCCGCTAAAGCGCCAGCCTGCGTATTGCTGGTTCACGGTATGAATGAACATATCGGGCGTTATGGCGAAGTGGCGCATTATTTTGCCCGGCAGTTTTTTGTTGCAGGGTTCGATTTTTATGCGCATGGTCTGTCCAATCCGGTACTGCAACAGGCGGATCAATCACTTGCGGAAGGTGCAGGCAAACAGGAAGTTGGCGACGCTTTCCTCGCGCAATCATTGTTGCATGATCTGGAACCGCTACGCAGGACTCTGGATTTGGCGCTCAAACAGACGATCACGCTGTGCGATGCACAGAGTGATTCGAAGCGGCCTGTGTTTATTGTTTCGCACAGCTTAGGTGCTCTGGTTGCCGCTTCTTATTTGATGCAAGTTCGGAATGAAGATGATCCGGCCAAGCGCGTGCGGGGTATTGTTTTTCTGGCACCGGCGTTTGCTGTCAGTGAACCGCCCGGATGGCGTGGTTGGGTGGAAAATCCGTTGATCAAACTGTCTTTTTATGCCGAGACGCATTTTCTGTACCCCCAGAATGAGCCTTTGCCGCTGTTGATATTCAATCAGTTGTTCTCATTGATAACTGTGCCACTATTAGATGGCATGTTTGAAGTATTTTCCTGGCCGGGCTTGCGTAGCTTTCTGACGCCTATTTCGCCGGGTTGGGTAACGGATTATCTGACCGATAGTGAAGCGGAGAAAGCGCACTTACGCGCTGATAATTGGATCGTCCGCCGCAGCTTGTTGCGGTACGTGAAAGGTATTGAAGAAGAGGTTGTGCGCTTTCGCCGTAAAATGGATCAATTCACAATACCCTATTATCTGGTTTATTCGGAACATGATCCGATTACACCAGCCTGGGGCAATGAGGATTTTTCTCGCGCTACATTGAAGAATTATTCTGATAACGCAGTCTTGGCACTGCCCAATCTGCATTATCACCAACATCTGTTTTTAAAAGAACCTGCACGCACTGAGCTTCTGATGAAAATTGAAAAATGGATGGATCATCGGTTACGCACTCTTTAGAAACTCAAACCGATATGCTTGAATAAGTCAGTGTTTCCTTAGGACGATTCAATGTGAGTTTTGTCACATGCTTGTGACTACAAATGCAGCTATTAGAAAGATTCTTCAGCTTGCCGAAGCCAACGTGCCGGGCGAGGCCTGATAGTGGCTGCGGCGACGAACAGACGTAGAGGGAGTGTTTCAAGATGGA
>NZ_JAYUWI010000130.1:0-9889 GCF_043753625.1 Nitrosomonas sp. | reverse complement strand
ACCCGTAAAATTCTTTCGCTTTATTCCCGTCATTTCCTGCTCCTTCTTAGCAGGATACCATCTTAATTTACTGTCCTGAAAGGAGGGTCCACTATAATAATCATGTCTATTACATGCTTGGCGCTGATGGCATCATACACGACGTAGGGCTTCTCTCCGATTGGCTTGGTATTGCTGGTTGCAACTAGAATCTGAAGGAAAAAAGTTGCGAATGGATTGAAACATATCGTCAGCCATGGTGTATTGAGATGATAGGCTTGGATAAAGTAAACCTGGATCAGGTCGCGGTGACCACGAGGCACCGTGACGGTCAGGCACAGACCCACGAAACCAGGGTCAGCAACGCACAAGTCATAAGGTCACAAAAAATCCGACTATATCCATCGGTTATACTATCTAATCCACGCATAGTCTTCTCGCTTCTCTTGCTTCCTTCGCAATCGATCGCTTTTGCTACTTTGGCGTAATAAAAAATATCGCGGGAAGACCACGGGAGTCGCGAGCTTAATAGCCGATGAATACTGACATCCGAAAGTAGTATTGCATGAAATACTGGTCAAATCAGGTGGATTACTTTCTACGTCGAATACGAAACCCAACAATCCCAATCCAACCAGCAACATGTAATACAAAACCGCACCCATGGGGCGAGGAATTCGAATAGAATCTGAACGAGATACTACCTACCCCCCGCTCACCTGGTCAAGGGCCAACCGATTAATAACACTGTGATGGTGACAACACCGGCTACGATATTCATCGGTATTCCGGCACGCAGGAAATCAGTAAAACGATACTCACCGGGGCCATAAACCATCATATTCGTCTGATACCCTAAAGGTGTCGCGAAACTGGCGGAGGCCGCCATCATGATAGCAAATACAAAAGGCTCATTATTTAAACTGGCCTTCTCAGTGATTTCCAACACGATGGGCAGCATTAAAAGCGCTGCAGCATTATTAGTAATGACTTCGGTTAATATTGAGATGGAAATATAGACCAGGATGAGTAGAAGCCACGGCCTACCGCCGCTCAAATCCACGATATTTGCCGCAAGATACTTGGCGACACCGGTTTTTTCCAAAGCCATACCCAGGGCAAATGATGATGCAATAGTAATGATAACCGTCAAATCAAGACTTCTTTCTGCCTGATTGGCAGAACAGCAACCCGAAATAATCATCAGACCGGCGCCAATCAGTGCCGCATTAAGCATAGTGATGACTTCAAAGCTTGCTGCTGCTACAACTCCTACGAGAATAGCCCAAGCAACATACGCGCGTTCATGACGCGGCGATTCTGTGTTCAGATCATTAATCAGCAGAAAATCCTTGTTATAACGCTGGCGGCTGACAAAAGCCGGTCTTGCTTCCAGCAGTAATGTGTCACCGGCTTGCAATATAATGCTTCCGAGATTACCTTTGATGCGTTCACCATTACGCGCCACAGCCAATACTGCTGCGCCATAGCGAGAACGAAAGCGCGCATCGCGAATCGCGTACCCCAGTGCTGCACAATGTGGTGACACGACGGCTTCGATCAAACGCCGTTCAGCATGTTGCATGGTGAATGCCTGAGTTTGTTCTTCTTCAGTCGATGGAACAATTCCATTAATCCGCATCAAATCAGAGATTGCGTCGGTATCACCGGCAAATACCAACCGATCACCACCTTGAAGCACTTCTTCGGGTGAGACCACGGTAATCGCGGTTCCATTTCGATCAATCTCAATCAGGTATACGCGTTGCAAGTGCCTTAACCCGGCCTGTTCGATAGTTTTTCCGACCAAGGGACCATTGGGTGCGATGGAGACTTCCAGAGTAAACTCGCGCAGATTGGAAAAGACATGGCCTTGCGTCCGGTCTGGCAACAACTTTGGAAAGGCCAGCCACATTAATAAAAAACCGGCAATGGCAACGGGTATGCCGACAGCCGTTATCGAAAACAAAGAGAAACCGGATTCACCGGTCAACACCTGATACTGACCGTTGACGATCAGATTAGTGCTGGTTCCAATCAACGTAATCGTACCGCCCAAAATAGCCGTATAGCTCAGCGGTATCATCAGCTTCGAAGGCGAAATCCCAATCTTGCGCGACCAGCTATAAATAGCCGGAATCATCGTTGCAACCACCGGGGTGTTGTTAAGAAAGCTGCTGAGAAACACAACCGGGAAAAACATTCTGGAAATTGCACCCCGCACCGTTTTCGGCCTGCCTAACAAAGTAGTCACTAATAAATCAATCGCACCAGAGGCATGCATACCGGCAGCAACCACAAACATACCCGCAACGGTAATCAAACCCGAGTTACTAAAACCGCTTAACGCATCGCTAGCGCTCAGGACTCCGGACACACTGAGTATCGTCAGTGCCCCAAGCATGATTAAATGTGGACCAATCCGTGTAAAAATAAGTGTCGCCAACACGGCAACGCACAAACTCAGTGCAAACCAACCTTGCCATTCCATAGTTTTACACTCCTGAGAAAAGATTCGAAATATACAACAGTTACTAATACGGCTATAAATAATTAATTATTATAATGATATGTCTAAAAATTATATGCAGCCGCGCAATCAGATTTAAATTCCAAAAGGTTTTTCCAGTAATCGGCTAAACTTGCTTAAACTTGGAAATCACCGTTGGCTAACGCGTGGTAAATTGACGGCATGATTTCAATAAACTTTTGCAGAATTGATTTTTTCAGAACACATAATATGAAAACCCCAATGTATAAAACCCTCATTTCATTTCTATTTAGCCTGAGTTTAACAATGGCAACCTCCAGTTTCGCGCACCAACACATCCGTCCGGGATTATGGGAAATCACCACAAAATCAGATTTGTTGGCACTGGTACCGCATATTCCTTCGGAACACATACAGCAACTCAGCGACCTCGCCCGTCGCTATGGCCTTCAACTGCCTCAAATAGAAAATGGCGCGGCCACCTCAAAAATCTGCATTACAGCAGAAATGGCAAAACAGGCAATTCCCGCCTATTTTTATGAAGACCGTTCCGGTTGCACCGTCCAGAACGCAAAGCGTATCGGCAACAGTTATGAGTTGGACCTCGTCTGTACAAACCAGCATTTTCAAGGCAATGGAACCGCGCGAGGCACTTTCAGCAGCCCTGAAAACTTCTCGGGAAATACCGAATTCGACAGCACTGTAAATGGCATGCCAGTCCATGCATTGGCTGAGACCCACGGCCACTGGGTCGGCGAACGCTGCACCGCAGTCAACCCGTTGCAATGATTGCGGTTTTCTATTCTGATCAGGCACTAAAAATAAACGACACAAACCTATTCTGTCATTTCACATATTGCCATTCCAGCCTGCACGAGCTCAGATTAGATCGTGCAGTTTATACATGAAAATGTGCATCTTGACCTGTTTTTAACCCCGCCGCGGCAATGTAGATAGTTTTTCAACAACTTGCTAAATTTATCTCTCGTAATTTTTGTGTGATAATCAGTGTGCCTTCCAGAATTGCCAGGAAACTTCTCTAAAACAAAACCAACAAATCATTTTTTCTTGCGCATCTAGAAGTAGGCTCTCCGAAGTTCAACTTAATAGTAAGGTGATAACTATGACTCCTTTTCTTGGTGAATTAATAGGTACTTTTATTCTGGTTTTATTGGGTAATGGTGTCGTTGCCAACGTCGTACTGAATAAATCCAAGGGCAATAATGCCGGATGGTTAACCATCGCAGCCGGTTGGGGAATTGCGCTTTTCGTAGCGGTCTATGCTGTGGCGGCTTCCAGTGGCGCACATCTAAACCCTGCGGTGAGTATCGGCCTCGCTGCTGCCGGTAAGTTTACATGGGATTTGGTCCCGATTTATGCGTTGGGACAAATGCTGGGCGCGATGTTGGGTGCGTTGATTGTCTGGATCACCTATCGCCAGCATTTTAACGCAACGACTGATCCGGATATGCAACTCGCGGCATTTTGTACCGGACCGGCGATCCGAAGCCCGTTCAATAATATTATTACGGAAGCAGTCGGCACATTCATGCTGGTGTTTGGCGTGATGATGATGGCTGCGCCGCAGGAAAGCCTGGGTACATTGAATGCTTTACCGGCTGCTCTGCTACTGTTTGGTATCGGCTTATCCCTCGGCGGACCTACCGGCTTCGCGGTTAATCCCGCACGTGACCTGGGGCCGCGCATTATGCATGCGATTCTCCCAATGACCAATAAACGCGATAGTGATTGGGGTTACGCTTATGTACCAATAGTGGGCGGCATTATCGGCGGACTGATTGCTGCAGTGGTTTATTCGGCGCTGTAAAGCTTCAACAAATTATTCAACTGAAGGTTGGGCTGGTTTTACTGGTCCAACCTTCGCGAGCAAACTGCAAAAAGCAAAAGGCTGCATTCATTCATTACCTTCAGGTTTATACATCTTATAAATGTCAATCAGCACATTGACATGGATAAAAATCAGGAGGAGACTATACGAATAAATAAATAAATCAATCACTTAATCAAGTTATTGCTATGGAGTCAACATGAACATGAAACTAACAAAATTTAAATACGTTGCCATCCTGCTCGCGGGTATTTCCGCAACTTCGATACCTGCAATAGCTCGGGCGGACTGGTCAATTGCAAAGTTGGATACCTTCGGCAACTTTACAAGCCTTCCCACAAGCATCAACGATTCCGGGCAGGTAGTAGGGTATTCTTTCTCTAATATTAGTGAAGATCACGCTTTCATCACCGGCCCTGATGGTGTAGGCATTACGGATCTGTTTGTTTCTGATGGCATAAGTGGGGCCTTTGACATCAATAATTCCGGACAAGTGGTAGGATTTTCTAGAATTTCTGGTAATGATGTGCAAGCCATCATCACAGGCCCCGGCGGTGTGGGCGTTACGGATTTAGGCACCTTCGGCGGGTCAAGCAGCAGTGCCTATGCCATCAATGACTCTGGACAAGTCGTGGGAACTTTTAAAGCGGCTAGTAGCGAGATGCACACTATCATTACAGGCCCTAACGGTGTAGGTTTTACAGAGTTGGGCACCCTTGGTGGGCGAGATAACCAGGGCGTTGATATCAATGCTTCTGGGCAAGTAACGGGAACATCAAGAATCTCCGGTAATCTTCAAGCCCACGCTTATATCACTGGTGCTGATGGTGTAGGTATGAAAGATGTGGGTGCTTTATTTTTAAACAGCACTGCCAGTTGTATCAACGATTCCGGACAGGTAGTGGGATATTCTGATATAGCTGATGGCACGAATCACGCGTTTGTCACAGATCCCGACGGTGTTAACATGACCGACCTGGGTACCCTCGGAGGAAACTTCAGCCAATCCATTGCCATCAACAATTTGGGGGAAGTAGTGGGAGTCGCTTTAACTGCAAGTGACATCGGATGGCACTCTTTCATTTATAGTCACGGTGGCATGACTGATCTTTCATTACTAGCGCCTGTCGTCGCAGCCGGATGGAGTAATCTTTTTGTCGCCGATATCAACAACAATGGACAGATTGTTGGATCTGGAACGCTTAATGGTGAGCGTGCAGGATTTCTGCTTTCATACACTCCAGACACCCTATTTACTCCAAATCCTATATTCATTCCTCCTATTCCAATTCCAGAACCACAAACCTATCTCATGTTGTTAGCCGGTTTAAGCTTGATTGGGTTTATGGCGCGGCGCAGAAAGGAAGCCGGTGCGTAATGCAAATTGGCATTTTATCGCCGAGACAGGAGCTTTGGCTCCTATTTTTGATTATCGGAGTGATAAAACATCCAGTTATGGATTGAAATACCTGACTCCATCAATTTCTCTTGACCCTGCTCCAGAGGTACAAACTAAGGAAACTCTGAATAACTCATCTTTGTCATTCCGAACATAGTGAGGAATCTTTTAAAATCAAAAGTATAGATCTCTCGCTCTGCTCGAAATGATAGTTATTAAAAGGTTCCTTGAGTTATGCCCGCACACTCTCCCACAATTTCTGTAATCGCTTGGTCGATACCGGGTATGGCGTTTTCAATTCCTGCGCGAAAAGCGATATGCGCAATTCCTCGATCTGCCAGCGAAATTCATTAAGATTCTCATCAGTCAGCCCGATTTTTTGATGTTTCTCCCGACGCTGCACATATTGTTGCCAGAGTGCGGCCACTTCCCTGCTATTTCGTTCGTCGCGTTCCAGGTTGGTGGATAGTTTTTCCAGGCGCAAAGCCATGCCTTTCACATAGCGCGGGAACTGCTGCAATCTTTTCCACGAGGTATGGCTGAGAAATCCGGGATAAATCAGATTGTCGAGCTGCTCAATGAGCTCAGCTTTTACTGCGTTGTTGCGAAGCACTGCTAATCGTCCCATCAGGACTTGATACTCACTGCCTATTTGTTGCAGCAAACTGGCGAGAGCGGCCGCGGCTTCCGGCAAACGGCCTTTAGCGCGTTGGTTGTGTGCTACAAATTCGGATTCACTGCGCGGCAATGGATCATCACCCAGCAACGCACGATCAATGATGGCATTGAGCATGTCTTGCTTCAGCTCGCCCGGATTTATCCGGGTCGATAATTGCAAGCTGGCTTGTTTGAGTCCCGGTAAATTCTTATCCAACTGTTTGAGCTGTTCTTTCAGTGCCAAACACAATAACCGCCTGACACCCAAGCGCATCGCCGTATCCGCCGCTTCTTGCGTATCAAATAGCCGGATAGCGGCACTGTCCGTTTGTTCGATCAGCGCCGGATAACCAGTCAATTGCTGACCATTGCGTTTAAACGCCACTTCCGCAGGCAAATCGCCAAAATCCCACTGCGTGATGGCATCGCGCTCAATATTGATTTTCTCGTTTTCGGCATCGCGTTTTACAAATGTCATTTGTGCGGCTTTGCCGAGCTGCATTTGCAATTCGGCGAGATTGCGGCTCATGGCCAAATCTTGTCCTGCATCATCGATCACTTGAATATTCATCAACAGATGCGTTGGAATATCTTTGTCTTGCCAGGTTTCTGCGAGAACCGACAGGTTAGTTTTTCTGAGAATAGATTGCTCTAAAGCATCCCGCAGTGAGCCCTTATGCAAAGCATTCGACGTTCCCTGCAGAAATTCAGTGACGGATTCCGGCAATGGGACCAGATTACGGCGTATCTGTTTGGGTAACGCTTTTAAATACCAGGTCACTTTTTCACGAATCAAACCGGGAACCAGGTAATCCAGTTGATTGGCATCCAACCGGTTGAGCAATGGCAACGGAACAGAAACGGTTACGCCGTCGAGCAGATGCGTGGGTTCAAAGCGGTAAGTAAGTGGCAAAACGCTGCCATCGGACAATGTCAAGCTTTCCGGAAATTGAACTTCCGTGACATGACCGGCCTGATGGCGCATCAGCAATTCGCGTTTTAGATAAAGCAACTGGGAATCTTGTTGCTCAATCTGTTTCCGCCATTTTTCAAATCCCGCACCGTTGGTTATTCTTTCCGGAATGATGGCATCGTAAAAAGCAAAAATTTCTTGCTCATCAACCAGTACATCTTGCCGCCGCGCTTTATGCTCCAGTTCCTCGATTTCATGAATCAGATCTTGATTGTGCGTAAAAAAAGGTGCTTGCGTGACATACTCCCCGGCAACCAGCGCCGAGCGGATAAAAATCTCACGGGATTCTTTGGGATTAATCGGGCCGTAGTGGATCGGCCGTTTGGTAACAATGATTAATCCGTACAATGTGACGCGTTCATACGCCACCACTTGCGCCTGTTTCTTTTCCCAATGCGGATCAAAATGGTGTTTCTTGCATAAATTCCCCGCAATTCTTTCCAGCCAGATCGGCTCAATCCGGGCGACGCAACGCGCATACAGCTTACTGGTCTCTATCAATTCCGCAGCAACGACCCATTTGGTTTTGCCTTTTTTGAGCACCGAACCGGGGAAAATCGCGAACTTGATACCGCGAGCCCCCAGATATTCGCCCTCCTTCTCGGTTTTAAACCCGATATTCCCGAGCAAACCGGCCAACAAAGCGCGATGGATCTCATCATAACCGGCGGGCACTTCGTTGGGCTTTAAACCTAATTCACTGATCAGCACATGCAATTGGCCATGAATCTCACGCCATTCCCGCAAGCGCCGGTAAGATAGAAAATTCTCCCGGCATTGGTCGATCAGTTTGCGGGTTGATTTTTTGTGCTTTAATAATTCATCAAAGAAATCCCACATTTTCAGGTAAGACAGAAAATCCGAGCGCTCATCCTGAAACCGGCGGTGCGCATTATCGGCTGCCATCTGCTGATCAAATGGCCGGTCGCGCGGATCTTGCAAACTTAATGCAGCCGTAATGATCAGTATTTCGTGCAGGCAATTTTCATTTTTTGCCGCCAATATCATGCGAGCAATTTTCGGATCAATCGGAAACTTGGCCAGACGCCAGCCAATCGGTGTCAGTTGCCTGTCGTCATCGACGGCACCCAGCTCTGCCAGCAATTGATAGCCATCGGTGATCATCCGCGGCGATGGCGGCTCCAAAAACGGAAAACCTTCCACATCGCCGATGTTGAGCGATTTCATCCGCAGAATGACGGTTGCCAGCGAAGAACGCAGAATCTCCGGATCGGTAAACTCGACGCGTCCCTGAAAATCCACTTCGGTATACAGGCGAATGCAAACCCCATTGGCTATCCGCCCGCAGCGCCCTGCCCTTTGATTCGCCGATGCGCGCGAGATTTTTTCCACCAGCAATTGCTCAACCTTGTTGCGGTAGCTGTAGCGGTTAACACGCGCCCATCCGGTATCAATCACATAGTGAATACCCGGAACGGTCAATGACGTTTCCGCAACATTGGTGGCTAATACAATACGACGGGTATCGCCGGGTTGAAATACCCGTTCCTGCTCGACAAAGGATAAGCGTGCAAACAGCGGCAATATCTCCACGCCGGAAAACCCAGGTCGAAGGCGATCAAAATGATGCTTGCGCAGTGTCTCGGCAGTTTCCCGGATCTCGCGCTCGCCGGGTAGAAAAACCAGAATATCGCCTGATCCCAGCGTTATCAATTCATCGACCGCATTGAGGATAGCTTGTTGCATATCGCCCTCCTCCTCATCGTCGACCACCGGCGAGTGGTAAAAAATTTCAACCGGATATAGCCTGCCGGTCACTTCAATCACCGGCGCATTATTGAAATGCCGAGAAAAACGCTGCGCGTCGATAGTGGCAGAAGTGACAATCAACTTGAAATCAGGCCGCTTCGGCAATAACTGACTGATGTAACCGAGTAAGAAATCAATATTCAAACTGCGCTCGTGGGCCTCATCGATAATCAATGTATCGTAGGCCTGCAACAGCGGATCGCCCTGCGTTTCAGCCAGCAGAATGCCATCCGTCATCAGTTTGATATAGGAATCCGTGCTGATTTTGTCAGCAAACCGGACTTTGTACCCGACCGCCTGACCCAGCGGGCTATTCAGCTCAGCAGAAATACGCGCGGCCACAGTCCGCGCGGCAATGCGGCGCGGTTGTGTATGCCCAATCAGTCCGTTCACACCGCGCCTGAGTTCCAGGCAGATTTTTGGGATTTGCGTAGTTTTACCCGACCCTGTTTCTCCGGATACGATCACGACCTGATGGCTATCAATGGCGCATTTGATTTCTTCCCGGCGAAGATTAACCGGCAAATCTTCCGCATACGTTGGACAGGGAAGATGAGCAAGACGCCTTGTGATGTCATCGGGAGAGAATTTTTTCATTGTGATATCTATTCAATTGCACAGAGAGGGGGTTAAGGGATTAAGTCGCGAAAAGAGAATAATATGCTTATATTTTACCTGATTAGAAAGATTCTTCAGCCAAACCCGATTTTCTCTATTATAAGGCGCATACTGACCCAAACAAACCCATCAAAGAGAAATTGCCATGGCCAT
>NZ_JAYUWI010000129.1:0-3277 GCF_043753625.1 Nitrosomonas sp. | reverse complement strand
TTTTATGCGCTGGCAGAATAAATCCGTCTAGTTTAAAGGGATGGCATGCCAGCTCATCCAAAATATGCATTTTTGCGCTTAATGCGACAGAACCCCTTTTTCTATAACCATTTGAATAAGTTCAGCCGCTGCGCTGTCGCTGTTGCCATTGCCTTCATTAGGATTTGATGCGTCCCAGATATCAGACATCAAAACACCGCTTGGTTTGGCGCGTTTAATTTTTACCCGGTATTCTGCCGCCAACTTCGGATCTGCTTTACGGATGTACTCTAGAGCTTGAAGAAACTCAGGTGACATCAATTCACCCGGCTGTTCTGAGCAAATCGCCAATGTGTCGTCAATAACCTTGCAAGACGCTTGCAATACTTCATCTTGAACGATTTCTGCATCATCAAGATTCAAGACGGCAACATTGGAAACGTTGGCAACATTGTTTTGAAAGTTTTCGTCAGAAGAAATAATTTCTTGATCAAGCATGGTTGCCCCCTGTCAGGATATCATTCCAATCTGTGCCTGGTATCGGTGGGATAAGTAGTTTGCCGCCAATAGATAACGCAGCCTCACGCGCTTTAGTTTGGCCCATGCCTGATAGATCGTTATCCCCGCAAATGATAATTTCAGCATCCGGAGCCAATTCCCTGATGTTTTTTGCGACAGGTAGCAGGTTTCCAGCATCAAACGCAACAACAACACGCTGACCTGATGCTTCAAAAAGACTTGCACCAGTGGCAAATCCCTCACAGATTAAAATGCGCTGTGATAGATCGCCAATGATATGAAAACAGCCGCGCTTGCGTCCGCCTGATAAAAAGCGTTTCTCACCTTTGGGATTAATGAATTGCAGGTTAACCAGTTGGTCTGATTCGTTAAAAATTGGGATAACAAGGGCATCATGATATAACCGCGCTCCGTGTGGTTGAATACGTTTATTTACTAGGTAGGCACGTCCTGACTGTTTGGCGATAGATTTTGATCGGTTATAGATATGAAAAGCCTTAATCGCTGCTGCTTCGTGTTTTTGGCGGATTTCTGCTTCACGTTGAAGCTTGGCCTCGTTGATCTGCTTAATAAGAGCATATGAAACAGACTGGCAACCGTTGCCACTTCGCCAAGTCTGTGAAATACCAGTTTTGTAGTCTTTAAAATATCCTGCTGGGCGTCCGTTAAGGTGCAGTGTATAAGCACCGTTTAGAGTGCCTTGCTTGTGGCCTTCAATGTGGAATCTGTGCAATTTACCATCTGCTATGATCTCACCAGAATAATGAATACCAGAGGCTTGCATTGTTTGGCGGAATTGAGACTCTATGCTGGAAGTGGTATAATTATTGCTTGAATTTAATGAATTAAAAGCACTTGCCCCGGCCATCCCGCTGGGGCTTTTCTTTTGTGGGGTCATGATTAAACCTCCACGCCTAAAACTTTCCTGATTTCCTTTACCGGCCAGGCAAGTCGGCCATTGATCCGTAACGGTCTGATTAATCCGCATTCACTCATCGCCCAGATTCTCAAGGTTTGCGGTTTTCGATTTAAGTAGAAAGCAGCTTGCTCGGTTGATATTACAGCAAGGGTAATTTGCTCGATTGGTTGAAATTGATTTGAAACTGTTTCCATTTTCCACCTCATATTGAAGTTGTAAGGTGTTCAGTATCGTAGAAACAGAGCAATTCGACCTTTTTGCCTTTATTTCTGTTAATAAACAACGATACGCTTATATTAACTAGATAGTCGGCCCTGAAATATCTATGTTGTGTTTAGACTAATAGCGACTAATAAGGCCATTTACCCTAATTCCCTCAGTTGTAATTTAGGATTAAAATGGATGCAATCTAATACTCTCAATGGTTCCAGCCTGTCGATGTCATGAAGCTCATGTAGGGCGCAAATCATGAAAGCAGAAATTTTCTTGTCTTGATTTCTTAATCGCATTCTTCTGAGCCGTATTAGTTAATCCCATTGGCGAGTAGAGTGTGATACTTTGCTTTGAATTTTAGTTGTAAGCAGAATTTATCCAACAATGCTTTATTCTCATATTTTTATCGACGGTAGTGTTAATAACCAATTAAAGATTGGATATGGTGCTTACCTTGTGGTGTCTGAGCTAGGTACAGGTATAGAATTGCTAAAAGATACGGTGAGAGTGAAGCGTTTTGAACAAACTAATTCGACGAGATTGGAATTGCAAACGCTGTTATGGGCATTGGAAGAAATAAATGCCTTAGCCAATGACCACGAACTAATTTTGACAGTTTATACAGATTCGCAAAATATTATTAGCCTGCCGGGAAGGCGCGCCCGTCTTGAAGAAAGTAATTATTTTTCTAGTAAAAACAAACAACTTAACAATTATGAGCTGTACCAAGAATTCTATCGATTGAACTCCAATCTAACATGCGAGTTTGTTAAGGTGATAGGACATCAACCATCTAGTAGAAAGAGTGAGATTGATAAACTATTTGGTTTGGTTGATCAAGCATCCAGGCGTTCGCTCCGAAGAGATTTTCAGCGCATGGAATGAAATAAAATAAAGTATTGAATGGTAAACTATGAGCCAATCTGCCGATCATTTCGTAACACAAATCAATTCATCCCAATTTGTGGTGTAGTTGGGACTTTTATTACCCTGTTTCATTCTCCACGGTTGTTTGTAGCCTTCGGATGCCAGTTTTAAAGTACCCCGCCCCATACGAGCATTGATTTGATCTATGACGCTCATCAATTTGCTGGATTGAGTATCTGTTGCTGATACCGAACCAAAGAGATCCAGTTGCCGGTATTGCCTGGGTACCAGTTCAGACAACATCACACCCGCTTTTTGATATTGGTAGCCACGGCGATAAATCTTGCGTAATCCCCAGAGTGCAACCTTGGTCAGCAATCTTGTATCGTCCGTTTGTCTTGGTAGTGCAATCGTCATGCCATTGGCATAATACGGTTCTTTCTCATTGAATGGACTGGTGCGAATATTGACGTGAACCGATCCGGCATACGATTGTTGTCTTCGCAGCTTCTCTGCTGCACGGCTGATATAAAGGGAGACAGATTCTTCGAGGCTAGCTAGATCGGATACAGAGATTCCGAAGGAACGGGAACTGACGATCTGTTTTTTCGGCGGCTTGATTTCTTCCAGTTCGATACAGGCAGTGCCATTAATTTCGCGAATGATTTTCTCCATCACGACCGAGAAACGGGCGCGCAGTTGCGATGGCGACGCTGTTTTGAGATCCAGCACCGTTTTGATACCTATTTCATGCAGTTTGGGTGCAAGCCGTTTGCCAAT
>NZ_JAYUWI010000128.1:0-3329 GCF_043753625.1 Nitrosomonas sp. | reverse complement strand
CCGCGCATTGCTCATCTGTGCCAAACTGCGCAAGGAATGCAGGTAAGGACAAGCCTGCTTGGAATTGGATATGGTTCATGGCCATGGCAATTTCTCTTAGATGGGTTTGCTTGGGTCAGTATGCGCCTTATAATAGAGAAAATCGGGTTTGGCTGAAGAATCTTTCTAATCAAGGATCTATTTTATAGAAACCTTGCAATTACCCGGATATCTTGCCCAATCATGCGTAAGTCATTTATTTTCAGCGCCTTCTTTTGTCCAAGATTCATTAATTCGGGTAACTGAATCATTCCCTGTGCATCGTCACCAAGCAAATGTGGCGCAAGAAAAATAATCATTTCATTAACTAATCCAGCCTCAACTAAAGCGCCATTTAAGCCACACCCCGCTTCCACTAATACTTCATTCATTCCAAAATCTGCCAATGTCGTCATCATTTTCTCCAGATCAACTCGGCCTTTGGCATTGGGCAAAACAATGACCCGAACACCCATCTTACTCAGAGTGGCATTTTTTTCTGGATTGCCCTCATTAGCGGTGAAGATAAACACTTCTTCTCCATCTTGCAGTAATTTAGCATCCAACGGAATTACAAAATGACTGTCTACGATAATTTTTTTGGGTTGACGGCGTGTCTCGATGTGACGTACCGTTAATTGAGGATTATCGGATTTTACTGTCCCAATACCTGTCATGATGGCGCATGAACGTGCGCGCCACCGATGTCCATCCTGTCGTGCAGACTCGCCGGTAATCCATTGACTAACACCATTATTCAACGCAATCTTACCATCCAGGCTTGCAGCAGTTTTTAACCTAATCCATGGTCTCTTATGAACCATACGCGTAACAAAACCCACATTCAGCGCATTCGCTTCTGCTTCTAACAAACCGACCTGCACGGCAATACCGGCCTGTTCCAATAAGGCTTTACCACGACCTGATACTAGTGGATTAGGATCTTCCATGGCTATGATGACCCTGGCAATACCCGCAGCAATCAAAGCATTAACACACGGTGGGGTGCGTCCATAATGCCCACACGGTTCGAGCGTTACATAGGCTGTTGCACCACGTGCGGCCTCTCCAGCATTATTTAATGCATTAATTTCAGCATGTAGTTGCCCAGCCTCTTCATGCCAACCGCGCCCGATTATCTGTTCATTATGGGTGATCACACAACCAACACGCGGATTGGGCGTAGTAGCGTAAAGCCCTTTCTCAGCTAACCGTAGCGCATGCGACATGAAAGCATAATCGGCGGGAGAGAACATCTAAGGAATTGTGATATATAATTGCAATTGATCCGGTCTATCTGTACTGCCAATAAGTGGCCAGTAAAATAATCACCAGGCTGATTTAGGTTGCTTTCTTCGATCGCAACTATTGATTCGGTTTTTGTACTTCTTTGATCGCATCACGAAAATCATCCACATCCTGGAAGCTTTTATAAACGGATGCAAATCGGATATAGGCTACTTCATCAAGCTTATAAAGTTCTTGCATTACACACTCACCAATACTACGTGATGAAACTTCGTGCTCTCCCATACTTAAAAATTTTTGCACAATACGGTCGATCGCTGCATCTACATAGCTTGTAGGAACAGGGCGTTTATGAAGTGCACGCTTAAATCCCGTCAACAGCTTGTTTCGGTCAAACTCAGCTCGACTACCATCATGTTTTACAACTTGAGGCAAACGTAATTCAACGGTTTCGTATGTTGTAAAACGCTTATCACAAGCCTGACACCGCCGCCGCCGCCGTATTTTTTGACCATCCTCACTCACGCGAGAGTCAATCACACTGGTGTCATCTGCACAGCAAAAAGGACATTTCATACAGCAACTCAGCCAACAGTAACCAAGCCGAACAGATCATTTTTCAATATCTGTCCAACTTGACAAAGCTACCCATAAACTGGAAATTTTGCACACAACCGTTTTGCTTCAGTGGCCACTCGTGACAAAACTGCCGGATCCTCAGGTGCAGCAAGCACATCCGCCATCAGATTGGCCAATTGTTCCGCTTCCAATTCTTTGAAGCCTCTCGTGGTCATTGCCGGTGAGCCGACACGAATACCACTGGTAACAAATGGTTTTTGCGGATCATTAGGTATGGCGTTCTTGTTAACCGTAATGTGTGCCAATTCAAGCGATTCTTCTGCTTTCTTACCTGTCAGGTTCATCGCACGCAAATCAACCAGAAACATATGACAGTCTGTTTGACCTGACACAATTCGCAAACCGCGACTGGTCAGAACTTTTGCCATTACACGAGCATTCTCAATGACCTGCTCTTGATAATCTTTAAATTCTTTACTGGCAGCTTCTTTAAATGCAACCGCTTTAGCCGCGATCACATGCATCAATGGGCCACCCTGAGTTTGTGGGAAAATAGCAGAATTCAATGCTTTCTCGTGCTCAGGTTTAGCCATAATAATACCGCCACGCGGACCGCGCAGTGTTTTATGCGTAGTGCTTGTAACAAAATCCGCAATGCCAACCGGATTAGGATAAAAACCAGCAGCCACCAATCCGGCATAATGAGCCATATCGACAAACAGGTGGGCTCCTACAGCATCAGCAATTTTGCGGAAACGTTTCCAGTCAATGACTCTCGCATAAGAGGAAGCGCCTGCAACTATCATTTTTGGCTTATGTTCATGAGCTAATTGCTCAACTTGATCATAATCAAGCAACTCAGTTTCTGGATGCAAGCCGTAAGAAATTGAATTAAAAATCTTTCCGCTCATACTAACGCTAGAACCATGCGTTAAGTGGCCTCCGTGCGCTAATGACATGCCCAGCAGGGTATCCCCAGGCTTTAGCACTGAAAGATAAACCGCCGCATTGGCTTGCGAACCCGAATGCGGTTGCACATTGACATACTCAGCACCAAAGAGCGCCTTTAATCGATCAATAGCCAGTTGTTCAACCTGATCAGCATACAAACAACCGCCGTAATAGCGTTTTTTTGGATAACCTTCGGCATATTTATTCGTTAGAACAGAACCCTGAGCTTGCATAACTGCCGGACTTGCATAATTCTCCGATGCGATTAATTCAATATATTCCTCCTGGCGCCGTATTTCGCCTTTAATCGCTTGCCATACTTCTGGGTCAACATTCTCTATAGTTTGTTTCTGCGAAAACATGGTAATACCAATCCTTTGAAATATTTATAAACCGATAAAATACGTATATTACCATTACCTATCGAAACGCAAATAGGTTCTGTCGCATTAAGCGCAAAAATGCATATTTTGGATGAGCTGGCATGCCATCCCTTTAAACTAGACGGATTTATTCTGCCAGCGCATAAAATT
>NZ_JAYUWI010000127.1:0-3357 GCF_043753625.1 Nitrosomonas sp. | reverse complement strand
TGGCAGCAGGTAAGTTGGTACTACAGAAAGAAGAGGATGTTGGTGGTAGTGGAGAGGATGAAGCTCAGAGTGATGAGGATGAGGATGAGGATGAGGATGAGGATTAATTATAAGCTATCCTGAAACAATTGTTTCTCAAAGGATTCATTTCTCTGAGTAAAATTGACCGCATGATCATATGAACCCGCACAATAGATTTTGTGCGGGTTCTTTTGTTTATTGTAATTGTGAATATTGTACTTTACATGATTCCTTTTTAATAATTTCAATTATGAAAATAACAATCAAACTATGAAAGTAATTAAGGAGTAGTAAAAAAATGTTATTTGAGCAACTCGGTTTATCGACCGAATTATTGCGCGCTATCTCTGATCAGGGATATACAAAACCAACCCCAATCCAAGAACAAGCTATTCCAGTGATCCTAGATGGTAACGATGTAATGGGGGGTGCTCAGACAGGCACAGGTAAAACAGCAGGTTTTACCCTTCCGATGTTGCGAAGACTCGAGATTCATGCAAATACTAGCATGTCGCCGGCTAAACATCCGATTCGCGCTTTAATTTTAGTTCCTACTAGAGAGCTTGCTGTACAAGTTCATGAAAGTGTTAAAACTTATGGAAAGTATTTGACGCTTAGATCAACCGTAATTTATGGTGGAGTCGGTATCGATGCTCAGGTCAATGCCGTACGTTCTGGGATAGAAATTTTAGTAGCAACTCCAGGCCGTTTGTTGGATCATCTTCAGCAAAAGACTTTGGGATTATCTAAAGTGGAAATATTCATACTAGATGAAGCAGACCGAATGTTAGATATGGGATTTATGCCTGATATAAAACAAATTATTCAACTGCTGCCTGAGCAACGCCAGAACCTGATGTTTTCAGCTACTTTCTCAGAAGAAATAAAGAAACTTGCAAGTAAAATATTAAAAGAACCAGTATTGATTGAAGTTGAAAAACAAAATTCAGTGAGTGAGTTAATCACACATGTTGTTCATCCAGTTGATATCGCAAGAAAGCAGGAATTATTAATTTTTCTGATAAAACAGAGAAAATTACAGCAAGTATTAGTTTTTATGAGAACTAAACAAGGTGCTGACCGATTGGCAAAACGATTGAATCAGTGCGGTATATCTAGTGCAGCAATACATGGCGATAGAAATCAGCTGCAACGTACTCAAGCATTGGCTGATTTTAAACAAAACCTGGTTCCGGTGCTTGTTGCAACTGATGTTGCCGCACGAGGGCTGGATATTGAAGAATTAACACATGTGGTTAATTTTGAATTACCCAATAATCCTGAAGATTATGTGCATCGAATTGGACGAACAGGCCGTGCTGGAACTAAAGGATTTGCTATTTCTTTAGTAAGCCAAGAAGAAAGCAACTTATTGATTGATATAGAGATAGTATTGGGAATAAAAGTTAAAATCGAGAAAATAGAAGGATTTGAATTAAGAAATTCGCAATCTAATGTTCTAGATCAGGGCACGTCAATTAGCGAGCAAGAATTAAATAATAATGTCCTACCCAAGCAAACTAAGAAAGCTTTTTTGGTAAAAAATAATGAAACAATCGGCCACTCTAGAAAAAATATGGTCTCTAAATCCAGAAATACAAAGTATTCAAAAAATAATGAAGATCCTTTATTTACACAACCTTACGTATCTAAATATTCGGATACAAAAGATGTAATATTGGAATCAAATGGATTGTATAAAAAAGAAGTTCTCAAAAAATATTCAAATAGATCACTTCCTGCACTATTTATTTCACCTGTAATAAGTAAGCAGAAATAGGGAAGCTCAGAATATATTTGTCGGTATAAGGGTATAGTAGGCCACGTAAAATAAAAAATATTCTATTTATTAGTTAGTTGAACGATACAACTAACTGCACATAAGAAACCATAAAATTTGGATAAATATTGATGTTTAGGAATATCCAAGTAAGGGAGACTTGCTGGATATGATTGTGTGGTCAAATAAAGTCGGGCACTTTATTAAGTTTTTTTTAAATTCTACTGGCGTTATATTGTCGATCGTTGTATGAATATGCTGAGTATTGTAGCAGCTCATATAAGCATGAGTATTGACAATGGCAGATTCTCTGGTTTGATAAATATTGCCTGTCAGCCATTCAAATTCAGGATACAAGCTGAGAGATTTGCACGGCTGGGGGGGTAGTTTTAGATGTGACTAATGATATAATAGATTTTATAATCATATTATTGAGATAATTTATATGAGTTTCTCGGAGTTTGATGTCACCCGCCGCACTCGTAAAGGAAACTTCCTCAATCAAATCGATCAACTGATCGATTGTGAGCACCGATAGAAAAAGCAATCGCCCCGCATTATGCCCCTGTAGCAGATGCCGCAGGCCGTCCGCCTATCCGGGATTACTGCTATTCAAAATACTATTAGCAGGAATCTGTGGCCTGGTGGTCTCAGCGATGAAGCGGTAGAAGACATGGCTAACTCGAATCTGCACGTCATGCGTTTTTTGGGTTTGAATCTGGAAGACGATGTGCCGGATCATTCGGTATTATCCCGTTTCAGAACCCGACTGATCGCACTGGCGGCATGGGATGGATTGCTGGCGATAATCAATGGGCAGATACAGACGCACGGCGTCATGGTAACCCAAGGATGTCATGTGGATGTGAGCATCACGCACAGCGCAAGCCTAAGAGCAAGCCGTCCTATGAGGTGGTTAACGATCGCGAAGACCGGGACGATGAAGCCGATGCTCCAAGCGGTCACGCGCGTGGTCGAAGTTACGCAACCTAGCGTGGATACTGAAGCACGCTGGATCAAGAAAAGTGGCAAGTCAGTCTTTGGTTTTATAAGCAACATACCGTAGTCGATGATAGTGGCTTAGTGATAGCGGTTGAGACGACTGCCGTCAATTGCCATGACAGCCAGCCACTACTGACACTGCTTGATAAGCGGGGATCAAACCCGGCAATCCGCGTTCATGCCGACAAAGCCTACTGCAGCCAAAGGCATCACGATGCCTTGAAGTTACGCAGCATAAAAAAACGGTATTCAAGATAAAGCGGGTCAAGAACAAACCACTAACGCAACGGTAATTACAACGAAATAGCCTGATAACCAAAGTCGCTACGCTATAGAGCGAACATTTGGTAGCCAAAAGGGGGATATAAGATAAAGGGTCGCAAATCCCCCATTATTTTTACAAACTGAATAAAATCAATTAGATATAATAAAAACGCAAAACCCTCTACAAAACAGTAACGGCCAATCCGTGGGGCCCCCTATCTCAACACACACATCAAAGGTGTGCACGACTTAATTCATACCCACATCACACATCGAAGTTTTACAACTTA
>NZ_JAYUWI010000126.1:0-10252 GCF_043753625.1 Nitrosomonas sp. | reverse complement strand
TTTTGCCAATTTGGTGACTTGCATGGTTTGTTTCCTGTGTTTTGTTATAAATATGAGAACTCATTAATAAATTTGCTCCGCTACAAAATTCACGAGGTTTTCATTACCCGCATGCTGTTTTTTCCTTCCCAGTACCTTAGCTTGTAAAAGTTTTTTGTGGATTTTTATGATAGGCGTGGCAGAGTGCGGTACTGGATTTTATAAGCTATGGAGATTAAGACCGCCCGTGAGTAGTCATCAAATTAGGCTTGATTCACTGCAATGTCCAGTCTCGGTAAATTCTTCACAATTTTCATCGTTTCCAGACTGACTGTAATCACACGCTGAAATAGCTTAAGCGGATAGGCGGCATCGTGCATGGTTGTCATTGCCCAATGGTTTGCATCGTTGACGATACCGCTTTCTGGATGGGTTTTGACTGATTGACGTTCAATAACCCATTCCAAAGTTGGCTTGCCATTGACTACATATTCATAGGCTTCAAGGGGAATATGGGTCATGGTGATCTTGTGGTTATAGATAACCGTGGATTTGTCAGTTTCCTTGCCTTTCTTGCCAAATTTCATTTGCTCTATCCGGTAATCGGCATCGCTAAAATCATCCATAAATAATTCACCGCCAGCATAATTGACTGGGTAAGGCTCTACTGATTCATAGTTGATATGCAGCTCTGCTAAATCACGGCCTGCTTGGCTGAATGCCCAAAAATCACTGGCTTTTTTCACACAAGGAATACGCGGTAATTCTTTGCTGAGATTATCGGCATAAAGCTTTTTATAATCTTCAGAATGTAACAATCCATAGATGTAATAAAACAAATCTTCTTTATTGATGGCTTCTGTTGAATAGGCTGATTGGAAATGCATTAATCCTTCATTAGTAATGCCGTCTTTTACGGTGTATTCAGCATCTGTGTTAACTGATTCACTTGGCTGATCACTTTCAAATAGTTCACCAGGCAGATTATCTGATTTGATTGAGTCATCTTGTGCTAAGTTTTTTTCATAGAGTTTGAGGGGGAAGCATTGGCCTTTAGAAACCATTTCAAGATCTGGCAGAGTATCAGAAATAAATGCACAAAAATCTTTGGTAGCTCCCCTCCCAGTCACACAAATCACCCGATTATCTGATGTTGCATCAGGAAAGATACGCGGCATTTGCCCGACGCGGTGAGTAAACTCATTGCTGAAATAAGTCCATGATTTAGAGTAAGGGCGATAAATTCCCTTGATTATGTTAGCTTCCTTAAATCTATGTTGTAAGAACTTTGCAGCATCGTTTTTTAAACTGGAAGTCCAACTAATTTTCGTGCTATCAGAATTTACAAAATCATCAAGTCTTTGATATTCGTGATTCTTTATACCTTGGCAAGCTTCCTTGTAACGAATTGCCTCATGATTGTAAAAGGTAATCATACTTCGCATGTTTTGAGCCAGGTCATTCTTGGAAAAGTTATAACACCATGCATCACGCCCAGTTTCTGCACCTCTTGAATAATTCTCAAAAACCTCGATAGACTCATTATCTCTCTTATCCCCCAAACTAATAAACGCACTAAAACCATCATCACGCTGGCCTATCCAGTCATGATGCTTATCCGGTGTAATCGGTAGCCAGCCATTAGATTTTTTAATCCCATTAATGCTCTTAAATGCACTAACTCTGGCAAGCTTATCCTCACGACTTAAATATTCACCAATGTCATGCATATAAATCTGACCATGCTCAACTGCATTGGGATTTTTAATCAAAATGCTGATGGCAATCGGTGCGCGGCTGCCACTCCCAAAAATCTTACCGCCTTCTTTACGTGATAATTCACCGGATGTACGTTGATTTCCCCGCAAATGAAACACATAAACACGACTAAATTCTTCAGCCAAACATTTTCTTAATCCATCTGCGGTATTGGCTTCAATAAATCCCGCGTTACTGACAAATCCAATGACACCGCTATTGCCAATGCGATTACTTGCCCAGCGGATAGCGCGAATATAAGAATCGTACAATGTGTTTTTATTGGTAGCGGTTGAATGGGCTGCATAGGTAGTGCGTATGCTTTCATCCAGTTTAGGATAAGCAATATTGGCGTTGTTATCATTGGCACTGGTTTGACCTGCTGAATAAGGCGGATTGCCCATAATCACCCGAATATCCAGCGCCTTTTGCTTCTTGCGTCGATTGCTATTAGCCACCATCATATTGCTAACCAAATCCTCTTTTTCATGAAGCTGGAAAGTATCGGTCAAACAAATGCCATTAAAAGGCTGATAATTTCCGCCCATGATGCTGTGATACGCGGCTTCGATGTTAATGGCTGCGATGTAATAAGCCAGCAATACGATTTCATTGGCGTGAATTTCATTTTCATATTTATAGGCTAGTTGATCTCGACCAATCAGCTCGCTTTGCAATAGCCGGGTGATGAATGTACCCGTACCGGTAAACGGGTCAAGAATATGCACATTCGGGCTGCCTAGTGTTTGATTGAATTCTTGCTGTAATGCGTCATTGATACTATGAATAATGAAATCCACTACTTCGACTGGGGTGTATACAATCCCCAGCCGTTCAGTCATTTTCGGGAAAGCGTTTTTAAAGAACTTGTCGTAGAGTTCAACAATGATGCGTTGCTTGCCTATGGCATTATCAATGCCAGCCGCTCGCATTTTGACGCTTTCATAGAATTTTTGCAGCGTCTCGGTCTCTTTCTCAAGGTTTTGCTCTTGCAATACATCCAGCACGCTTTGCATGGCCTGTGATACCGGGTTGTGCTGGGTGAAGCTGTAACCTTCAAACAAGGCATCAAACACGGGTTTGGTGATAATGTGCTGTGCCAGCATTTCAATGGCTTCTATCGCTGTGATGCTCTCGTTCAAGTCATCACGCAATTCTTCCAGAAACTTTTCAAAAGCCTGATACTCTTTGCCTTGCTTGTTGTTCAGTAAAGCCGTGATGCGGGAAACGTGCGTTTGAGCAATGCGCGCAATGTCATTTGCCCAGTTTTCCCAATAATCCCGCTTGCCGCATTTCTTGACGATTTTGGCATAAATGGCTTTTGAGAATTCATCAAATACAAAGCTTGCTTGACTGGGATTGGCTTTGCTGCTGGTATTATCGAAGGATTCATTATCAGCGTTATCAAAGCCACCCGTGCCGATATTAACGCCTTCTTCTTTATTCTTTTGTCGTTCTGGCAAGGTATTACTGACGGCGATAATTTCAATCTTGCTACTCACATCAGCGCCCAAGTCTAGTTTATTGATCGTGGCATCAAAGCGGTCATCATGAGAACGCAAGGCATTGAGGATCTGCCAGACAACTTTGTATTTCTCGTTGTTATTGAGGGCTTCTTCAGCGGGTATACCAGCGGGCACACCAATGGGTAAAATCACATAACCCATATTTTTGCCTTCCGCACGGCGCATGACACGGCCTACCGATTGAACCACATCAATCTGTGATTTTCTCGGGTGCAAAAATAAAATAGCATCCAAAGCGGGGACGTCCACACCTTCCGATAAACAGCGGGCATTGCTCAGGATGCGGCAAGTGTTTTTATCAGTATCTTCTTTTAACCAGCTTAACCGGCTATTGCGCGCGGTGGCATTAAAGGTGCCGTCCACATGATCCGCTTCACAATTGAGTGGCTGGAAATCTTCGGGTAGTGATTGGTTCTTTAGATATTCATCAACAACGGCGGCAAATTCATCTTTAATGCGCTTAGAACTTTTAATATCCCGGCAAAACGCAACCGCACGGCGCATGGGATTGGGATCTGCTACCACATCCGCTTTTAAATCCAGTTTGCTCAAAGCACGATAACAGCCGATGATTTTGGTGGCATCATCCAAAACCAGCTCGTTGTCACCATCGGTTAAGCGTTTCTGCACGCCTTCACTGACCAGTGTTTCATCAACGGCCAATACCAACACTTTGTAATCAGTCAGTAAGTTTTTTTGTACGGCATACGAAAAACTCAATTCATAGAGCGTTTCGCCATATAAAGTGGGGTTATCCATAGATGCAAGAACGGCATCGACTTCTTTGGCCTTGGTTTTAATGGCATCACCAAAGATGCGCGGGGTTGCTGTCATATAAAGGCGTTTTGCGCCTGCGATATAATCGCAATCATGAATCTTTACAAAGTTGGATTCATCTTCATTGGCTAGCGTGGCACCCGTGGTGCGGTGTGCTTCATCACAGATAATTAGATCAAATGCGGGCAGTGCATATTTCTTTTGCGCATCACGAATAACTTGAATAGATTGGTAAGTGGCAAAAATGACAGTCATCTCACCATCATGGGAATGCGCTACCTTAGCCGCCAGCTTCTTTGCATCGGTAGTGGCTGGATAAGCTAAATCATGAATATTGATATCCGCCAGATCGTCGCTAATTTTGCGCTTGCCTACCTGAACATCGGAACATACCGCATAGGACCGCAGTGGAATGACACTTTCAATTGTCCATTCGGCAATGGTTTGGGACATCAAGGAAAGTGAGGGCACCAGAAACAAGACTTGCTTGCTTGAACCTGCGATTTCTTCAGCAATTTTTAAACTTGTGAAAGTTTTTCCCGTACCACAAGCCATAATCATCTTGCCGCGGTCTGCCAGTGCCAAGCCTTTTTTAACCGCATTTATTGCAGTAATTTGGTGATCTCTGGGTGTTTTCTTGGCTTTGAGTTTAACCGGCTTGTTTGGGGCGTAAACACTCCAATCAATCGGGCTGTTTTCTAATTCAGATAAGCCAATGCGCTGGGTTTCGATAGTCTGATTACTGAGTGCCGTTTCAGCATGTTCACTCCATGCACCACTGGTGGAATCAACGATTAAACGGCGGGTGAATCCTTTTTTACCCGATGCGGTAAAGAATGAATCCAAATCTGATTTCTGAATTCTGTGATGTTCATCATAAAACTTGCACTGAATCGCACAAAATCCTTCTTCTTCGCTTAAACCAGCAACCAGGTCTATGCCAATGTCACGGCTATCAATGCCTTGTGATTCTGCCCAGTCTTTATATGTCCATACATCAGAGAATTGCGGGGAATAGGTGGGGTCATTCTTGAGGAAATCTTTTATTAACAGCTCAAAGTAGGTGCCTTTTTCTCGCTCTGTTTTGGATGCGCTTCTATAGCTTGCGAGTAATTCTCGTAAGGCTGATGACATGCTTTCCCCTGAAGTTTGATTTCTTATTGCGCATTTTAATCAGTATTTAGTGTTGAAAATAACATTTCAGGGAAAATAAAAATTAAAGTTATTTTTATTTGAGTCGATAACCGAAAAGCAGATAAGCAAAACTGTCACTGTTTATACCTTATTGAATTGTAAAGCTTTGCAACAATCAAATAACTGGCTTGACATTTACAAATTATCCACAGTGTGAACAGAATAAAAACGGCACTCTATGCAAATATATGTTTTAGTGAGGAACAATACTAACCACATGATAAATAGCATGAAATAAAATTTGTCATATTATTAATCAGGCATCAAAATGCTTTGCCGCTCCATAAGTTAGTCAATGAATATCGGTCTTTTCCACCAAGTTATCCACAGAAAATGTGGATAATAGGAAAAACCTTATGTTAAATAAAGTGATAAAGCTAATTGTGAGTTAACTTTCTAGAAAATTAACCAATCATCCCGATAGCCTTTTTATGTTCCCTGAGTAACCGGCTCATTTCTTTTTGCAGCTTGCTGTCCTAATTAACGCAATGATTTAGTTTTAGTGTGTCTGACTTATTGAATCTGTGCCTTCTCAATTAATTCCATTAGTAAGAATGCATCATATTTTTCCCGTGGAATAATCATTTCAAAGGTGTACTGATCCCGAATAGCAATAGTAACTATCACATGCTTTGCATCTGCTTCAACGTCAACAACAAATGCTCTTTGTGTATCTAGGTTATCTTCCAATATCCCCAATACTTTCAGCCTTCTTTCTTCGCGCTGCAATTCCGCAATGATTGCCGGTTTATGTTTTCTTAGCCTCTCTATCAGTTCATTGGTCACTTTTGCCGCTGGTGCTATATCAAGATTTTGTCCATCAGTTTTAACGGTAAAGTTTTTATTTCTCAGGTACGTAATTATTTCGATTACTTCCATTTTTAATATTTCTCCACACAAAACAAAGTTAGCAAAAAATGCAGCACTTCCAGCATATCCAACACTAGCAAGGGTTTCAGGCCGATATATCCAGCACCTATCCAGCACTAAATCCAGCAATACAGCACTAAAACGTTACAAATTCATCCTTTCCGCCGCATGGTTGCTCATGATCTAGCCTGATCCTTATTCCATTTATCCCCACTCCGTCGCTTCTTCTCGATTCGAGAACACTAATATTCAGCGTTTCACAAGTCTGTATAAGTAAATCTTTAAACCGTCGACTCGAAAGTGGTGTTTTGTGCGCGCGTTGACTCCATCGTAGGTAATTGGGGTATAGGAAAGATTCAGCGTTCTTATAAGTTGTTTCATGACCCGGCTCTTTGATCTCCCGCTTATCGCCAATTCGAGTCCATGCCTCGGTATCTGGTAGGCAGCATTCAGTTACCCAATCAGCAATTGGATTGCTTGCGGTCATGGCGTCTAGATTAGCATCGGCTATGCGTTTGGGTGGATTGCGAATAATTCGGGATATTTCTTCATGTGATAACTCAAGCAACCAATTAACCAGACCAGGCAACTCACTATGTAATACTGGTTCTTCGCCGCCTTGCCGCTGCCATGCCTGTTTCTCTTCATTGGTGGCTCTGCGGTCAAATATAACGGTTATCCGCCGCCTATCTAGTCCGCTGGTGTGGTCAGTAACTTGCAGCGATTCATTGCTGGCCATAATCACCAAACCTTGAAACACGAAGCTACCGGCTTGCTGCTGGTGTTTGCGTTCTAGTCGAATATGATCTTGACCAGTAATCGCTTTAAGATTGTTTATTGCCCCGCCGTATTTATCAGATTCACTAATAACAGCCAGCCGCTTGTTGTATAACGACGCAGCTTCAAAGCGGTTTTGCTCGAGTTGATCCAAGCTTGTGCTAACGGTATTTTCTTGACCAACTAACGCGGTAAGCAGTCGCATAAACACGCCTTTACCTGTGCCACCGCTGCCTTTCAAATGCAGAAATTTTTGAAGATCGGCTCGACCATGTAAAACCGCTGCCATCCATGCCCGCAAAAAATTAACCGTTTCTTTGTCTTGATCGACTGCTTGAAGTAGCCATGCTCTTATTTTTGGGCATTCGGCACCGGCTTTATAATCGTAAGGAAGTCCCCATGTCTGCGCGTTGTCTGGCGTGATGGATTCCAGTCTCTTTGTCGTTAGATTAAGTAATCCATTTTTAAAGGGTAATTTAGTATTATCATTTTCTGGTAATGGCAGCATCGCACCATCACAAAGAAGCGATTTAATGCCGTTTTTATACCCAGCTCTGAAGCCAAGATCACCCGCTGCAATATAAAGCAGATCAATAAGCAAGTTATCGGCCAATTGTGGAGACGCCAAAGGCTCCCAATGACTGCCTGAAAAGCTGTGCCATGTTTGCGACTTGATGTCATGGGCAAGGTAACCTGTCAAAGATTCTTGCAACACCTGCGCGGCTTTTGAATCAATGAGTAATGCCTTTCGCTCTTCCCCTTTTGGGGTTTCGGTAACAATCACCAATGAATCAGGATCAATCTCAGGTTTAGTGCTGGGTTGGTGTAGGGTTGGTGCTGGATTAATATCCTTGAAACCCTTACCAGTGCTGGAAGTGTTGGAAGTGCTGGATTTTTTAACTTTATTTAAAACATTTAGGTTGTTTGGATCTATGGCCAATTCTAAATTAAGCATTTCGACTTCCTCCTGTCAGCATATCATTCCAATCCTTGCCGGGTTCCTGTGGAATCATTACCTTCCCCCCAATAGCCAATGCGGCTTCACGCCCTTTAGTCTGCCCCAAGCCTGATACATCGTTATCAGCACAAATGATGATTTCCGTATCTGGCGAAAGATCTCGTACATTCTTCGCAACTGGTAACAAATTACCTGCATCGAATGCAACAACAACACGTTGCCCTGACTCTTCAAAAAGACTCGCGCCGGTAGCGAATCCCTCACAAATCAGAATACGCTGTGATAGATCGCCAATGATATGAAAGCAGCCGCGCTTGCGTCCACCTGATAAAAAGCGTTTCTCACCATGAGGATTAATAAACTGAAGATTAACAAGTTGATTTGATTCGTTAAAAATTGGGATAACCAATGCATCGCCATAGAGCCGCGCTCCGTGTGGTTGAATTCGTTTAGCTGTTAAATAGGCATGACCTGATTTTAGGTTGATCGGCTTAAATTTAGGCCATAGAGTATTAGCTCGCTTCGCCGTCTCCTCGTGCTTCTTGCGTTCTTCTGCATCGCGCTGAAACCTGGATTCGGTGATTTGTTTAATCTGAGCATATGAAACAGACTGGCAACCGTTGCCACTTCGCCAAGTCTGTGAAATACCAGTTTTGTAGTCTTGAAAATATCCTGCTGGGCGTCCGTTAAGGTGCAGTGTATAAGCACCGTTTAGAGTCCCTGGTTTGTGGCCTTCTATATGGACTCTGTGCAATTTACCATCTGCTATGACCTCACCGGAGTAAGGGATTCCAGCGGCTTGCATTGCTTGGCGAAATTGTGATTCTATGCTGCAAGTGGTATAATTAGCGCTTGAGTTTGCCAAAGTAGGCGCATTAGCCGAAGCCCCCCAGCTTCGGTTTTTTATTTGTAAGGTCATGATTAAACCTCAGCTCTGTAATTAACAGGGTCAGCAAGCCACTTGTGAAGTTCTGCGTTATCAAAAAACGTGCACCGAATACCCATCCTTTCAGGCTGCGGAGCCTTGCCTTCTTTAGATAACTGTCTGAATTTTTCGCGTGAAACTGGTGCGAAGTGTTTGATTTTTGACCAACGAGATTTTCCGGTCATCGGAAGCACTGCGGGTGGAAGCTGATCGACGGATTGATTCTGATTCTTGATAATTGCTGAAACAGCGGATAATGCAGGGGTTATTTTCAACGTTAAGCTCCTAATTGAATGAATGATAAATTCACCAATCAGGCGGCCGCTTGCGTGTCTATCGGTTGACTATTGTTTACCAGTGTCTACTAAGATATACAGTTATATCTATTGCACGCTATCAGCGTACCTGTTACCATTTGTGCATAGTTACACAAAGTGACACAAAGTTACACAAAGTCAAATACAGCCAAACGATGTTGTATATTTTTACTCAGTACATTAGCGTTACGCTAATGACATTTATAAACAATAGATTAAAACGCAAAACAGCCACCCGGCGCCGCGTTATTAGTCATAGGAAGATCGATCGTCAGCCATGACATAAACTTGGCACAAACCCGCTATGGACTCGAATCCTAGCGGGTTTTTTCATCGGTGATCGGATTGTACAATACAAATTATTTCAGCCCTGCAAATTTTTACAAATATTTCACAACATCTTGTATGGTTGCCCACCAAATACCTGCATCTAGTAGATATTCAGAAAACAATGGTAACACATGCTGGGCATTGCTGGTAAAACTGTATACTGTTCGAACTGTCTGTGGATAAAAACGGCGAATCTTTAAAATAAGTCCGCTTCCGCTCTTGCTGCATACAGATAATCCGCCCAATCCTGCATCATGCGTGCCCTTGGTTCTAGATAAAGGGCATGGTTATAACTTGCTGATACTTGATCACGTTTAGCATGTGCCAGTTGTAATTCGATATGCTCATGACTATAACCGCGTTCGTGAAGGATCGTTGAAGCTATCCCTCTGAAGCCGTGGCCCGTCATGCGTGAGTGATACCCCATCCGGTAGAGTGCGTAAAGAATGGTGTTATTGCTCATTGTTTTACCGTCTCTGCGTTCACTGGGAAATAGTAAGACTTGATCGGCTGCAAGATTCTTTATTTTCTCCAATACTGCCATCGCCTGATCGGATAATGGCACGATATGCGGAGTTTTCATCTTCATGCGCTCCGCTGGTATACGCCATTGCTTTTTATCCGATTCAATTTCATCCCACCGTGCACCGATTAATTCACTGGTTCGCACAAAAGTGAATGCCATCAGTTGCAATGCCAGCTTTGTTAATGGCTGTCCATCGTATTCATCGATCTTGCGGAGTAGTTCGGGTAATTCTTTTTGATCCAACCTTGCATAGTTGGTTTTCTTGGTGGGTTTCAGTACATCGGAAGGCTTGATATCTGCGGCAGGATTGCGTTC